>NZ_JBBLYU010000001.1:0-324932 GCF_037911135.1 Phaeobacter sp. A36a-5a
AGTGGCGCGCGTTCAAGAGGCTGGGCGACCTGGCCGAAGATGTGATCGTCGACAGATGCTCTGGCAATAGAAACCAATTGTCGGCCACCCCTCCACGACGGGGAGGTGGCCGGGATACAGCGTCAGCCAGCGTTTGACACAAGCTCGAATGTGGCATTGTCGTTCAGAACCTGGATGCCCTGGGCGACGCCGACGCCGTTGCTGCCGAATGTCGTTGCGCCCTCCGTGTTGAGCGACAGATAATAGCCAGCAAATGTCGAGCATTCGAAGGCGAAATAATTGGCGCCGACGACACGCAGTATCCAGCGCTCGAGCCCGCCGCAACCGAACTGGCAGTTGATCGGTTTGATCTCTCCCGGCGATGGGGTGCCGATGCGCACGTAGCAATTGTTCCATGCCGCTGAGAGCAGGCCGACTGTACCGTCGTCCTGCGGTGTCAGAATAAACTGCTCCCATGAACTTGCGCCGATTTGCGCGTTGACCGTTCCGGCGCCTTCGGGCGCGGGCGCGTCGACACCGCTGCCATCCATGCGAAGATAGGCGTCGTCATAGGCCGCGCACTTGAGAGCATAGGTCAGCTTCTGCGTCGCTGATGCGGTAGTGTTCTCTTCCAGTAAACCGAGATTCATAGCAGGTCCTCCTCCGTTTCAGGGAGGTTTGAATAGCATGAAACACAATCAAAGATTGAGTTAAATCGCCATCATTCCAGCGCGATGGCAGAGTGAATTGCGGCCTCGTGGCTAGGAGCGTTTGATGATCGCAAACAGCGATCCAGCGCTCGGCCACAGGGGTGTGGGTCACGCACTGGGTTTCTGCGCCGCGGCAATATCGACCGGGATCGGCGCGTTGACCGTCAGGGTTCGGTAGGGGAAGGGAATCTCGATACCCGCATCGTCCAGGGCGGATTTCACGGCACTGACAACCTGATCCCGGCTGGCGCGGATATCCACCGGTTCGGACCCGGTCCACCAGGTAATTTCGAAGTCGATGGAGGACGCGCCAAAGCTCTTGGCAAAGACCTGAAGTCGCGCACGTCGTTGCGCACCATATCGACGCCTCTGACCGCTTTTGAGATGACATCACGAGCGGTATCGACGTCTTCGCCATAGGCGACGCCGCAGATCAGCGTGGCGCGCCGCAGCTCGCGGTTGGTGCGCACGGTGACGGCGTTGTGGAACAGCTGCGCGTTGGGGACGACAACCAGCTGGCCGTCTGTCTGACGGATCCGGGTGTCGCGCACGGTGATCGCCTCGATCTTGCCCTCGGCACCCTCGCATTCGATGAAGTCGCCGATTTGAAAGGGTTCTCGCAGGAGGAGCAGAATACCAGCCAGGAAGTTTTCAAAGGTATCCTTGAAGGCAAAGCCAATCGCCACCGACCCAAGGCCAAGGGTGGTCAGCGCCTTGCCCGGCGTGATCGTGGGGAAAACAACGGTGACTGCGATCAGGCTGCCGATAAGCCACAGAAGGACGCTGGCAAGGAGCTGTAACACATCGCAGAGATTGCGTCGCAGTTTCAGCTGGCTGCTGATCCGCCGGATGATCGTTTTTGCCGCCCAGACCAGCGCAGCTGTCAGCACCAGAACGATGATGGCAACGGCCAGACGCGGTAGCGCATCGATGGCGCCTTCCAGCCACCCCGTCAATTGGTCCATCAGTGTGGCGCTGATCTCGGCAGTCATCGGCGTATCCCGTTACAGGTCTCTAGGGCTAACGCTCCGGCGTGAAAAAGGTTCCGCGCGGCGGAACCGACTGGGACACTTGGGCGTTGAACTGGATATGGAAAACAGGAGTTGCAGATGATCGAGGCCAAGACGTCCGGCGAAGACCTCATCCAGGAAGAGTCCGAGAATGAGGCCGTCGAAGAGGCAACAGGCCTGTCTCCAAGGCTGATTTTTGAAACCATTCGTCGCAACGGTGAGGAAGAATTGGAGCGACCCGTGCGGGCGCTGTGGTGGTCTGGCATTGCTGCCGGGCTATTGATCAGCTTCTCGGTGTTGGGCAAGGCCGTTTTCAAGACCCATCTACCAGATGCCAGCTGGTCCCCGCTTGTTGAGAACCTTGGATATTCACTAGGCTTTCTGATGGTCATCCTTGGCCGAATGCAGCTGTTCACCGAAAACACCATTACCACCGTGGTGCCGGTCATGTTGCGCGGGGACAAGGCCAGCCTGCTGCGCACCGCGCGGCTTTGGTCGGTGGTGCTGGCAGCGAATGTTGTCGGGGCCTTCCTGATTGCGTCGTTCTTTGCCCTGACCCCGGTGCTGGACCCGGCCCTGCGCGCCTCCATGGTGGAAATCAGCGAACACGCCACCGGAATGCCACCGTTTATCGGCATGATCAGCGGTATCCCGTCGGGGATCCTGATTGCCGCAATTGTCTGGATGCTGCCCTCTGCGCAGCATAGCGAAATCCCCCTGATCGTCATCTTCACCTGGCTGATTGCCGCCGGGGACTTCACCCATATCGTCGCGGGTTCGGTTGAGATGGCGTTTCTGATGGTGCAGGGGATGCTGCCTCTGGGGCAGGCTGTCTTTGGTTTTTTCCTGCCGGTCTTGGTGGGCAATATCATCGGCGGGACAGCGGTTTTCACCGTGTTGACCTACGCGCAGATCAAGCCTGAGATTGACGAGAAATAGGCATCTGTTTCAGACCCGGTCCGCGCCAGTCAGGCGTAGGACCGGCCAAGTCTCGGAACCTTTTCCTGTCAAAAACGTTGTGTTTGCAGAACCATAACGGATAGAGACGAGGATGATCGATGATGAATTGGCCACTGGTTTTTTCTCTGATTGCAGCTGCTTCGGCAGTACTGGCATTTGGTGGTGTCGCGGCAGGGGCGGCATTTGCTGCCAACGTGGTATTCCTGATTTCAATGTTCTTGCTGGGGCTTTCGCTCATCGATCGGACGCTATGCGACTGACCGGACGACGCCTCCGATAAGAGCAGACAAAAAAAGACGCGACCCAGAGCGGATCGCGTCTTTTTTTGTCCGCAGTATCTTACGGGCCGACCGTCTCTTCTGCAAAACTGGGGTGAATGCCGACGACTGCGTCAAGATCGTCTGCGGTGGCTCCGCTTGCGATCAGCGCGGCGAAGGGGGCGATCAGCTCCGGTGCTGCGTGATCGACCAGCGCCACGCCGCTCAGCAGGGGGCCGTTGAACGATCTGTCAAAGAACGAGTTGGCAGCCGTGCCGTCGTCCAGCACATCGCTGGACAGGCCAGACACCTGTTCACCGCCGGTGTTTGTCTGATCCATCCGGCCGACCTGCGCGACCGGCGGGATGGTATAGGCCGACTGCGGCACCAGATTGAGATCTATCTGTGCGGCGCCGTCGCCAAAGTGTTGGGTCGCAAAACAAGCGCCGTCTCGCGTTGCCACAGGGGTAAGCGGCAGACGGTCGGCAGCGTCGCCGACCGCGTAGATGCCGGGAATGGATGTTTGGAAATGCTCATCAATGGCCAGCGCGCCGGATTTCGCATGGACGATGCCCTGCACCCCTGGCCCAAGGGTGTCGGTGTTTGGTACTCTCCCAATGGCGGCTATCACCTGATCCGCATATTGGATGCTGCCATCGTCGAAGCTGACTTTGAACATTGTCCCGTTGAAGTCGATCTGCTTCGGCTTGCGGCCAAAGCCGATGGTGACGCCCTGTTTCTGAAGACCGGCCTGCACGCAGGCGATCGCCGGTGCGTGAAATTGATCAAGCAGTCTGTCGCCATCGGTCATCAGCTGCACCTCGCTGCCAAAAGCCGCGAAGATACTGGCGAATTCACATCCGATATAGCCGCCGCCGATAATCAGCAGCCGCCCCGGTAAATCACTCCACCCAAAGACATCATCACTTGTGGCGGCCAGATCACCGCCCGGAATATCCAACGCGCGCGGGCGCGCCCCGGTCGCAAGCAACAGTTTTCCGGGCTGGAAAACCTCACCACCGGCGTGAATCTGGCCCGCTTCGCCAATCTCGGCAGTGGCGCGCAGCAGGCGCACACCGGCCTGTTGCAATTGATCCTCGAAGTGGTGGTTGAGGTGGTCAATCTTGGCATCGGAGCGACGGCGCAGCGCGGCGAAATCAAAGTCCGGCAGGGCCGTCAGGCCAACCTTGGCCATATCACGGTGGCTCTGGCGATGGGCCGCGGCTTTCCACATCAGCTTCTTCGGGGTGCAGCCGCGGTTGACGCAGGTTCCGCCCAGCTCAGCCTGTTCGATCATCACGACCGAGGCCCCCAGCCGCGCTGCCGCCTTGGCGGCCGCCAGCCCGCCGGAACCGCCTCCTATGACCACCAGATCGTGGGAAGCAGCCGGGTGATGGGTGAAGTGGCTCATAGTTGTCTCCAATTGGATTGCGTCAAAACCTCAACTCGCGGGCAAAGGCTAAGTTCCAAGAAACAAAACGCCATCTTGCTGCGTTGAGTTGGCAACGCGGGAGACAGCCTCATGCCAAAACAGTCAGATCACAGCTCAACCTCCAAGTCGGGGACGACCACCACCACCGACCAGTCGAAAACAGCCCCCAACCTCGACCGCGGCGGTCCACCGAGTGACCCCGGACGGGACCGGAGCGGGCAGACACAGGATGGATCGCTTGCGCAACTGGCGTCGTTCGCGAAACTGCTCTGGCGGGCCTGGGGCCGGATGGGACAGGCCAACGGCGGGCTGCTCGCCGCCGGAGTCGCCTTTTTCGGCCTCCTGTCGGTTTTTCCAGGTATTACGGCAGCGGTTGCTCTGTTTGGTCTGATTGCGGATCCAACCCTGATCACTGCACAGGCTGCTTGGCTGACCGGGCTGTTGCCACCGTCGGCTGCGGATCTGGTCAATCAGCAATTGGTGCAGGTAGCGAGCGCGCGCCCAGAGTCGCTGGGCTGGGCCGCCGCGGTTTCCGCTGCTCTGGCGCTTTGGTCCGCATCGCGTGGCACCGACAGTATGATCCAGGGGCTGAACGTGATTTTTGGCACCCGGGAAGGGCGCAGTTTCATCGTTCTGAAGGCGATGACTGTCGGCATTACTTTCACGGCCATTATTGGCGGGTGTGTCCTGCTGCTGGTCGTTGCGGCGATACCCGCCGCGGCTGCGCTCCTGGGCGAGTCAGCATTGTTGTCGATGGTGACCCAACTCCTGCGCTGGCCCCTGATGTTCGCAGTCGGCATCGCTGGAATTTCGGCGCTCTATCGATTTGGACCGGACCGGTCGGGGGATGGCTGGCAGCTGTTCACGCCCGGCGCGATACTGAGCTGTACGCTTTGGGTCGTCGGCAGCATCGGGTTCAGCCTCTATGTGCAAGCTTTCGGCAGCTACAACGAGACCTTTGGCGCCCTCTCGGGGGTGATCGTTCTGCTGACCTGGATGTGGTTGTCTGCTTTTGTGATCCTGTTCGGGGCCGGGCTTGATGCCGAGCGCCGCGCTGTGGTGGAAACCGGCCATTCTGTACCGGGTGACGCGCCACGTGCAGACAAGCTGACAGCGGATCGCATGTCAGCTCCCCACGCCGCCTAACGGAGCGATGGGATCGGGGGAGGCGACAGGGAGATGACGCGGGCCAGTTGGGGTGTTAGCCTTCGGCATCCTCCTGCACTTCGCTCAACCGTGAGCCAAGTGCCGCTCCCAGCCCGCTAAGCAGGGCGAGGAGCGCCAGCACCGGTGCTGCGCCAACAGCATCCGCCAGCAGCCCAAAGCCCCCACCCAGCAGCAACAGCACGCCAATCATCGTGTTGGAAAGTGCGGTATAGACCGATGTGTGACCATCCGTATCCATATCGGTCAGATGTGTTTTTCGACCGGCGCGCGCGCCTTGATAGGCGATCTGGGCGACAAAGACGAAGCAGGTCACCAAGGCACTGGCAACAACGCCCTCACCCCAGCCGAACGCCGCCGCCGCCGCCAGCGTCACAGCGCTCAGCGCACCCGACACCATCAGGGTTTGGCGGCTTGATCGGTCCGATAGCTTGCCCCAGATGTAGGAGGAGACAATCGCAGCAATGGAGGAGGCCAGCACCAGCAGCCCGAGATTGCCAAAGCCGCTTTCGGCGTCGCGTCCACCAAGCATTACCAGAAACGGCGGCGCCAAGGCGGTTGAGATCAGCAGCGCCCGGGTGCCGATGTAACGCCGCAACTCGCTGTCCTGCCGCAACGGGCGCAACAGCTCCTGCGGGCTGAATCCTTCTTCGGACTGAGGCTTGGCTTCTGGCTCGTTCAAACGTGCAAAGACGGCAGCGGCACCGAGCCAAAGCAGGCCTGATACGGCAACAACCAGCGAGATGGCCATCGGGCTGCGGGGCAATAGCCCGGTGCTGAGCAAAATCGCAAACAGAAACACACCGCTGGCGGCGACGGTTCCCGCCGTTCCCGAGACGGACCCCCGTTTGCCCTTGTCCACGGTTCGGGCGAGGATGTCCTTGTAGCTGGCGCTACACGCCGATCGCGCTAGGGCCAGCATGGCAAGGCAGCCCAGAATGACCCAGCCTGCCATGACACCTGGTAGCAGCAGGGCAGCGGCGGCAATGCCAAGCGCAGCGAGACCCTGAAGCGCCGATCCGGCAGCCCAATAGTATTTGCGATATCGGCTTTGTTCGATCCGCTGGGCAAGGACCAGCTGCGGCAGGAGCGATCCTGATTCCCGCACCGGGACCAGCACCCCAATCAGATAGCCCGGCGCACCGATTGCGTTCATCAGCCAGGCCAGCACCAGTTTGGGATCAATCAAACCATCGGCCAGCTTCGTCGCAGTGAGGGCGGTGACATGGGTCGCAACCCGGCGGACGGCTTTGGGATCGGAAGCCTCAGACCCGGCCGTCAGCTTATACGTCAATTTTGCAAAACCCATTTCAGTCTCCGCCTCGCGCTGTTCCGATATCCTCTGCGATATGTGGCAACGGGCGCAGAAGTCTACGATCACATACAATTGCCGCCAGAAAGCGTCGCCGAAGGAGGAGGTGGCCCGGTTTCAGCCGCGGGTCCGTCGCGCGACCTTCAGGAGCCGTTGAAAGGTTGGGCATTCCATATGCGATGGCGCAGGGCAGTCGGCCACATGGCGGATCGCGTCACGAAGCGTCGACAGGTTGCGGATCTGTTGATCCAGCTTGTCCGCCCTTTGGTGCAGCTCATCGCGTGGCAGATCCGGCCGCCCATCCGAGCCAAACATCCCCGAAATTTCCGCCAGCGAGAAATCGGCTGCCTTGCCAAGCGCGATGACCGATAGCTGCAACAAGGTCTCAGGCCCGAATTGCCGCCGCAATCCCTTGCGCGCGAGCGAGGTGATCAGGCCGAGCTCTTCGTAATACCGCAATGTGGCGGGGGTGACGCCACATCGGGCGGCTACTTCTCCGATGTCGTACAGGCGCATCGCTCTTTCCTCTTGACCTAAAGTGGGCTTGAAGTTGCAGGCTGCGCCAGAATGCTCACACCCACAAGAGGAGACTGGCATGTCTGTACCGGCAGCCCCGATTTCTGATGCCGTCTGGAAGGATCCGCGCGCGCTGGCCCTGCTATTCGCCGCAACCCTGACCATTATGGCGAACGCCACCATCAGCCCGGCCCTTCCCGGGCTTGAGGCCGAGTTCGCCGATACGCCGAATGCGGCCTTGCTGACGCGGTTCCTGGTCTCTGCACCGTCGCTGTCGGTTCTGATCTGCGCGCCGCTCGCCGGGTGGATGGCGGATAGGTACGGGCGGCGCTGGATGCTGTTGCTGGGTATTGCGTTGTTTGCCGTCAGCGGCGCCGCAGGGGCGGTGCTGCCGAACCTGCCGGCGATCATGATCAGCAGGTTGCTCTTGGGCGTGGCGGTGGCGATGATCATGACTGCCCAGACAGCGCTGATCGGCGATTATTTCACCGGCGACGCGCGGCGTTCTATGATGGGTTTGCAGACATCGGCACGCAACTTCGGGGGGCTGATCTTCATCACCTCAGCTGGGGCGCTGGCGGTGATCTCAACCCGGCTTCCCTTTGCGATTTACGCGGTTGCGATCCTTCTTTTGCCGCTGGTTTGGCGTTACCTGGCAGAGCCGGATCCGGCCCAGCGGAGCGAAACCGCAACCGGATCAACCGAGGGCGCAGCCCGTTCGGCTTGGCCTGTGCTGCTTGTCGGCTTGGCATCGTTGCAGATGATAACCAGTCTGGTTTTCTTCATGATGCCGACACAGCTGCCATTTTTTCTGGCGACGCAGGCTGGCGATCATTCCGCAAAAACTGGGCTTCTGTTGGGGGTGCTGACACTATCTGGCGGGATGACAGGTTTTCTTTACCTGCGCATCAATCGCTGGCTCGGTGCGGCGGGCGCCTACGCATTGGGATATGCCTTGATGAGCAGCGGGTTTCTGATGCTGACGGGGGGCGGCACCCTGTGGCAAAGCCTGGCGATGGTCGCCATCGGTTCCGGATTGGCCACGGTGATGCCGAATTTCGTTGCGCTGGCCTTGGCGCTGTCACCCGCCTCGCGGCGCGGCGTTGTGGCGGGCGCGTTGATGGCATCGGTGTTCCTGGGACAGATCCTGTCGCCTGCCGTCAGCATACCCGGCATTGCGACCCTGGGGTTTCTGGAGATGTTTCGTGCGGCGGCTGTGCTGCTGATCTGCCTGGCGATTGGCGCTGCTATGTGGGCCCTGATTCCCCGGCTCTATGCGATTCTTCTTGAGCCGATCAGGGGGCTGCGCCGCTCCAGATAGGTCGAATTGGCAGCATCACACCACCGCGCGTTAAGATATTGCAGATAAACCCTAAGGGAAGGTTAAGGCGGAGTTTTGGTTATTTGAAAGTTAAAACGGCTCATCCTGTGCTCTGTCGACCGACCTGCCGCGCGGCGCCTGCGGCAATGTGGCAACCCTGCCGCACGGTGGCCGTAATGCCATCGTCAGCTGCCAGCGACCGGCTGCAGCCTGATTTGCCACCGTGAGAATTTATTAAGCGATCACAAAGGTTTGCTAAAAAGTTAATAAAACACCCGAGAAATTGTGTGCGCTCTGCGGTTTTTTTGCGATGATGGGGCATCAAAACCCTGGGGGGGGTCCTGATTTGTGTAGAGAGACTTATTTTGCGCATGGTTTCGGCCATGTCGGGCAGTTTTGCGTCTCATTCCAGCCGCACGCTTGAACCAAGGTGTGAGCGTGGGAATTTGGAGTGGGCGATGAAACGCATTTTTGCTGCTTTTGCGGCATGCCTCCTGTTTGGCATGCCTGATAGCTCTGCTGCGGAAGATCCGCAGTCGAGCATCACCTCCGTTATTGGATGGGAAGCCGTGGGTCGGCTGAACATTTCAGGACGGAATATGTGTACCGGGGCCTTGGTGGCACCCGATCTGGTCGTGACGGCGGCGCATTGCGTCTACAACCCCGACACCGGCCGCCAGGTTGATCCGACCAGCATCCGGTTCGAAGCGGGGCTGAACGGGCGACATGCCAAGGCGGCGCGGTCTGTCACCAAGGCGGTTGTCCACCCGAGCTACGAGTATCAGCCACTCGGCGATTCACAATTGGGCAGCGATATTGCGATCCTGCGTCTGGATCGGCCAATCAGCCGCAACATGATCCAGCCCTTTGAACTGGCCAATCGTCCGGCGCGCGGGGCGTCGGTTGAAGTGCTGTCTTATTCGATGGCGCAGCAGAACCGTCCAAATCTGGAACAGAACTGCCACGTTCTGGCGCGACAGGCGCAGGTCGTGGTGATGACGTGCCGGGTTGATTTCGGTGCGTCAGGCGCGCCTGTCTTTGACGTCGTTCCGGGCCGGATGCCGCGACTGGTCTCGGTTATCTCGGCCAAAGCGGCGATGGGCAATCGTCGGGTCTCAATCGGAACTTCGTTTGATCAGACCGTACTGGCGATGATGCGGTCCGCCAGCTGATGGTACGATACGGGGACAAACCGGCATTCAGACCGGTCGAGCAGACCCCGTTCATCCATCTTGCGAAGGATCTCTAGGCAGCACCGATCCGAGGAAACCAGCTGACGGCCGCGGATGCACACCGGTTTTCTCCAAGCGATCAACCTCTTAGACAGCCCCCCTGCATCCAATTGGATCGCGGGGTTTCTGGATGTGTTGCCTTAGGGTTCGCGCAGGGCCTCGCGGGATTTATACAGCGGTTTCAGCATGTAGTTCAGGATCGTTTTGCTGCCGGTCTGCAATTCAGCGGTGGCGCGCATCCCGGGGCGGATCTCGATGGCTTGCTGGCGTTCGGTAAATTCGGAACGATCAACCTTCACCGTCACCCGGTAGTACGGCTCTGCACGGGGGTTGCGCTCGTCTTCGAAGGTATCGGGCGAGACAAAATCCACCTTGCCGCGCAGCGATCCGTAGATGGTGTAATCATAAGCTGAAAGCTTGATCGTGGCATCCTGGCCGGGTTGGACGCTGGCGATGTTTTCGGGCTTCACCCGTGCCTCTACAAACATTTCCTCGCCGAGCGGGATGATCTCGACGATTTCCTCACCGGGGCGGATCACGCCGCCGATGGTGGTGACCGCAAGGCTGTTGACGATCCCGGCCATGGGTGAGGTGATCACGGTTCGGTCAAGCTGATCCTGCGCCAGCCGCAGCTCCTGCCGGTACGAGGTCAGCTCGCGAAGGGTTTTGGAGTAATCCTCCGCCAGCTCCAGCTCCGACTGGGTGCCAATTTCATTGTATTTGGCCTGGGCGTCGCTCACGGCCTTTTGCGCGCGGTTGACCTCAATCAGGGCCACGATCTCTTTCTTGTAGAGACGCTGCATATTGGCCAGTTCGTCCTTCAGCTGGTCGAGGATCTCGCGGGCGCTGGCGCGGCGACTGGTGAAATCGGTCTGCCGGGCATTCAGCAGCGCACGCTCCGAGGTGTAGATGCCTGGGGAGCGTTCGGCCAGATCGTCGGGAACATTGAAATCAAACGCACCCTCCAGTTCGGCCTCAAGCCTGTATTGTTTGATTTCCAGCGCGTCGATCCGGTCCTGCAGATCATCAGCGGCGGCGCGGAACTTGGTATCCTGCAGACGGGCGAGGATCTGCCCGGCCTTCACCGTGTCGCCCTGATGCACATGGAGTTCGGCAAGAATACCGCCTTCAAGGTTCTGCACGATCTGAGAGCGCGAGGAGGACACAACCTCGCCGTCGGCACGAACGATTTCGTCGACCCAAGCAAAGCTGGCCCAGATCAGAAACACCACCAGAGCGCCCGCCGCCAGATAGATGATGCGGCTCGCCCCACGCGAGGTTTCGCGAAGATCGTAGCCGGTCGAGGTCATTTGCCCTCACCTGCGGCAAGATGTGCCAGAACCTGATCACGCGGTCCGTCGACCACCATGCGCCCGGATTGCAGGATCAGCGTCCGGTTGGTCAGCGACAGGATCGGCATCCGATGTGTCGCAATCACTGTCGTGCGACCCTCCAGCCAGGTTTCCAGACGGCTGACCAATGTGCGTTCCAGCGTTTGGTCCAGTGCGGCAGTGGGTTCATCCAGAAGCACAATTGACGGGTTCTGCAACCACAGGCGCGCCCAGCCGATCGACTGGCGCTGCCCGATGGACAGCCCGCCGCCACCGTCGAAGATTTCCAGATCGAGGCCCTTGTGGTGATTGCGCACATGGGCGCCGAGGCCTGCAAAATCCAGCGCCGTCATCAGCCGGTCGTCGTCGCGTTCCAGCTGGTTGAGGTTCAGGTTCTCGCGCAGCGTCCCGGCAAACAGCCGCACATCCTGGCTGAGATAGCCGATATGGCGGCGCAGGTCGCGCGGGTCGATCTGGGTCATGTCGGTGCCGTCAATCATCACCCGTCCACGGTCCGGCGCATAAAGTCCCGACATCAGTTTCAACAGCGTCGATTTCCCGGAGCCGTTGACGCCAAGAACCGCAACCCGCTGGCCGGGGGTAACGGCAACGCCCGGCACGTCCAGCGTCGGGGCGCCGTCTTCGTCATAGCGAAACATCACTTCGCGCAGTTCGAACCGGCCTTGCAGGCTGTCGCGGCGCAGATAAGAGCGTTCGTCTTCTTTTTCCTGAGCGGAGTTGGCGATGGCGTCCAGTCCTTCCAGCGCACCTTTGACGTTGCTCCAGCGGGCCAGCGTGGCGGCAAACTGGGTCAGAGGTGCCAGCGTGCGGCTGGTCAGAATACCGGTTGCGATGATGGTACCGACGGTGAACTCACCGGCGAAAACCATCAGAGTGCCCACCACGACAGAGCCGATATAGGTGGCCTGCTGGACCCCCTGCGACCAATGGGTAAGCGCGCTGGCAAGGCGGCGCTGCTCGGTCGCGGCATGAGTGGAGAGCGTGTTCAGCTCATCCCAGAGCCGCAGAACCCGGTCTTCGCCGCGCTGGCTCTTCAGCGTGTCCAGCTCGTTCACGACCTCATGCAGCAGGCGTCCGGCTTTGGCATTTGCGCCCTGTGTCTGACGTGTCAGCGCGATCATGCGCTTCTGCATGAAATAGGCGGGCAGCAGCATCAGGATGCCACCTGCAATGATAATCCAGACGATCGGGCCCGCAATCGATGCCACCAGCAGCAGGAACACGGCGATGAACGGAATGTCGGCCAGTGTTGAAATCGTGGTGGAGGTAAAGAACTCGCGCACCGATCCGAAATCGCGCATCGCGGCAAACAGACCTGACGGGGGCAGTGGTTTCTTGTCAGAGCGCATCCCGATCAACCGCCGCATCAGGTTGTTCTGCACCGACAGCTCGATCTGGCGTCCGGCGGCATCTGTCAGCCGGGCACGGGCCAGCTTCAGCAGTGCTTCCAGCATGATCGCAAGGAAGGCGCCGATTGCCAGCACCCAGAGCGTCGCATGGGACTGGTGAGGAACCACGCGGTCATAGACCTGCAGCGAGAACAGCGCGACTGAGACGGCCAGAATATTGGCAACCAGCGAGCCGAGCATGATCTCGCCGACCTGACGGCGGTATTTGGGGAACTCACCCCAGAACCAGTGATCACTTTCCAGCTGCGGTGTATGGCGGGCGGCGATCTGTTTCAGGGAATTGCGTGCGCCCAGCGTTGTGCCGGTGAAATAGGGGCCGAACTCGGCCACTGGCACATCCGCGCGATTATCTGTGCAAGTGGTGTCATAGACGCTCAGCATATCGCGGCTTTGCGACAGGACCAGAACGCATTGACCATTGTTCATCATGGCCAGCGCGGGCCAGCTTTCGGGGATGAGCGGCACCTGATGATTGATCTGCGCCTGCATCCCCGTGGTCTGAAGCGCACGGGCAAGCGAGTCGACTGAGACATCGCCCGGATCATTGCGCCACATATGTTCGGCAAGGTCGCTGAGGGCGACATTCGTGCCTTTAAGGGCTGCAAAGGTCGCGATGAGCGCGGCGCGATGCTGAATACGCGCTGTTGCGTCCTCGATCAGCGCGCTGACCTCGCCCACGTTGCCATCCTCCAGCAGGCCGGTCAGATCGACATCGGGCATCGGTGGGGTCGCGGGACCGGGGGCCGGCGCAGGGGCGGCCGCGGCCGGCGCCAGATGTGGCGTCGACTGGGTATCAATGGCGCGCAGCACCGGTTTGCCACCACTGGCACGTCCTGCCGTCCCGGTGTCGCGCGGGGCAGGGGGGACGGTCCGCAGGACGGTGTCATCTGTCGGGCGGTTGGAATTGTTCAAATCCGGTCCCCATCGGCCAATAGTCCCATATCGCTTGCCAGCGCCAGCTGGATCAGAACGACTTCGTATTTTGCGTCGATATGGGCGTGTTCGCGGCGTACCACCTCTTCGTAGATGGATACCACATCCATGACCGAGCGTTGCCCGGCCTTAAACTGTGCCTGAAACAGGCGATAAGTCTCGCGACTGGTCTGCGCCAGGGATGCCGCTTCGGCCTCTTGCCTACGATAAGAGGCGAGGCGTTGCATCTGGCGACTGAAATCGCGGCGTGCATCTTCCTCGGCCTCGGATACCTGCCGTTTGGCAATTTCCTTGGAGGCTTCGATCGCTTTCAGCGCCGCAGGCGTGCCAAGGCCAAAGGGCTGCGCCAGATCAAGAGTCAGTCCGGCGCCCGAACCATCGCTGGTGACATTGCCCGCGGCTGAGACCTGCGGCAGCAGACCTGCGCGCTCCATCTTGGCCTGTTCGATACTGCGGGTGGCCTCGGCTTCGGCTTTGAGAACGGTGAGATAGGCACCGGCCTCCGGCGGGGTCGCCAGTTGCAGGTGGCTTGGCGTCCCGTCAAAGCTCTGACCGGTCATCGCCCTAAGTTCGGCTGTTGAGGTGGCGGTGGCGTCCTTGGCCGTGGCCACGGCTGAGCGGATGCCGTTGATCTTGCTCTGCACTACGTTGAGGTCGGACCGGTCCGACACGCCGCCATCAACGCGCCCCTTCACGATACGTTCAAATTCATACATCCGCGACAGCGCGCGGGTGCCGATCGCAGCTTTCTCAGCGCCGCGCAGGCCCGCGACATAGAGGCCCAAGGCCGTCTCTACACGGCTGTTCATGTCAATCGAGAGGTTGACCGCTGCGACTTCGACATCGGCGGCGGCAAAGGCGCGCTCGGCCTTGCGGCGTCCATTGTCGAACAACACCTGTTCAATCAGGATACCCGCCACCAGATCCCCGAGATCGGTGAGGCTGACAGAGGGGCCAAGCGTCGGCAGCCAGTTCTTGGATTTGGCCTCCGCACGCAGTTTGGCGCTGGTCAGCTCGGCCTCGGCAGTGCGGGCAGAGGCGGAAATCGCGGATTGCGCAACAACGTCATAGACACTGCCGTCTTCAAGCAGGGACTGACGCTGCATCAGGGTTGAGATCACCACCGAGGGGTTTTTGGCATCCGGCTGGGCAAAGCTGCTGGCGCGCCGATTGACATCGGTTTCGGCGCCTTCGCCGGTTTTGGCAAAGGGCAGGGACTGCATGCAGGCCGACAGGCAGCACAACAGTGCCACCGCGCCAATGGGTCGTCCCAATTGCATTCTGCCCCCTCGCATCGCCTGTGCCCTTACCCTTGTTGCCGGGTAGTTTTGCCGGGGGCCGTTGGTTTGCGCCAAACGGCCCCCGGGTGATCGCTGTGGATCAGAAGACCACCTGAACGTCCTGATCGACGATCAGCGTCGTGCCATCGTTGCCAATGGTATAGACATTGTAGAGTTCACCATCGACCACACGGGTCCCCGCGCTCGCGGCGTTGCCGCCGGTGAGGGTGATCTGGTCGTTGTCATTGTCGCTGCCGTGGATCGTCAGGGTGTCGGAATTGTTCGACAGTGCCTTGATGTCAGCTTCATTGAGTGTGAGGTGCACATCGTTGGCAAATTGCAGGTCCAGATGGTCGATGTTGAACTGGCCCAGCCCGGCGTGATTGATGGTGCCGCTGTTGGTTGCGTTGTCATCAAAGATCACCAAGGTGCTGGAGGTATTGCCAACATCATCGCTGCGCGACAGGACCAGATGTGTGCCATCCGGGATCGGCGTGCCGAAGGCAAACTCGGTGCCATCCTGCGGGTCGACCGTCTTGGTCGCCGCGGGAGAGCCAACAGTGCCTGCCGGGTTCAGCGTATTGACCGCGTAATTGTCGGTAGCGTCCTTGGTTTCCAGCTCAAGAATGCCCTGGCCAGTGATTTTCAGCGCATAGATGGACGCCGGATCAACCAATGTGTCGATGTCGAACTGTTCGGTGATGCTGCGTTCGTTACCGGCAGCGTCGGTCGCGGTAATGGAGGCTGTCACGGTGCGGTCACCGTCCGGCAATGTTGCGTCGTCGAGCGTCGCCGTCCAGTTGCCGAGGGCGTCGACTGTGGCAGTCTGCTCTTTGCCTTCAACGTTGATCACCACCGTCGATCCTGCTTCGACAGTTCCGCTGAAGGTGACACCCGCCTGCTGCTCTGCCTTGTTCACGATGTCGTCCGAGGTCTGGTTCGGTTGCACCGTCAACGGCGTCACCAGCGTATCGAGCGCAACGCTATCGGAAACGCTCGCAGTATTGCCCGCGTCATCGATGATGGAGGCGGTGATCGGCAGGTTGCGGGTGCCGGTCGGGATCTGGGCCGCCGGGAAGGTGGTCGCCCAGTCGCCGTTTGCATCGGCGACGACCTGACGGCTTGCGGTGCCAAGGCCTACCGTCACGGTCAGGCCCGGCGTCGCGGTGCCGCTGATTTCGACACCGTCGGCGCGTTCGACAGCGTTGATCACATCGTCGATCTCGATCGGGTCGGGAGATAGCGTCACAGTGCCCGCAACGGTGTCTACCCGCAGGGCAGAGGAGGCCGAAGCGGTGTTACCCGCCGCGTCCGTTGCCGACACTGTGACCGAGGTATTGTATTCGCCAGCAGCCAGCGCGCCGGGCTCGAACAGCGCACTCCAGTTGCCATTTGAAGCCACGGTTGCGCTGCGGGTCACGCCTGCAACGGTCACCGAAACCACGGAGCCGGGCTCGGCGTTGCCTGTGAGCGTGACACCGGCCTGCGCCTCTGCTGCGTTGACGATATTGTCGCCGCCTGCCTGGTTGGCATCAATGCTGACAGCGGTCGAGGTATCGACACGCAGGGTGCCGGAGGTGCTCTCGCTATTGCCGGCCGCATCGGTCGCGGTGACGCTGATCGGGGCGTCATACTCGCCGGGAGTGATTTCGTTGGTTGCGTAGGGCGCGCTCCAGCGGCCCTGTGCGTCGGCGGTGACGGTCCGGGTGATGCCCTGGAAGGTCACCGCGACAGAGGCGCCAGGCTCGGCGCTGCCGGTCAGGGTCAGACCACCTGCGGCTTCGGCACCGTTCAGCACATCGTCGCCACCGGCCTGCCCGCTATCAAGCCCAACGCTGGTGGTGGTATCCACACGGATCTGGCTGCTGGTCGAGGCGGTATTGCCGTAGGCATCGGTCGCTGTTGCGGTCACCGTTGTGTCATAGGTGCCATCGGCGATATCCGACCCGGCGAAGCTGGCCGTCCATTGCCCCTGGGCGTTGGCTGTCACAGTGCGGGTAGCTGTCCCCAGCTGGACCACAACGCTGGCGCCCGCTTCGGCGGTGCCGGTCAGATCCAGACCGTTGTTGGCCTCTGCCGCATTGATCATATTGTCGCCCGCCAGCGGATTGCTGAGGGTGATATCGGTTTCGGTATCCACACGGACGGTGCCGGTGGTGGAGGCAGTGTTGCCCAGTGCATCAGTTGCTGTCACCGAAACACTGGCGTCATATTCACCGGTCGGGATCTCGCTGCTGGTGAAATCGGCGCTCCAGTTGCCCTGCGCATCCGCAGTGACCGTGCGTGTCGTTCCCTCGAGCGTCACCGCGACACTGGCGCCTGGCTCGGCCTTGCCGGTCAGGGTTACGCCGCTGGCGACTTCCGGCGCGGAAATCACATTGTCGCCGGCCTGAACCGCGTCGAGCGACGCCATGGTTTCAGTATCGACGGGGATCTTGGTGGAGGTGGAGCTGGTATTGCCGCTGGTGTCTGTTGCCACGGCAGAGACGCTTGCGTCATAGGTGCCGGTTGCGATTTCAGAGCTGAGATAGCTGGCCGACCAGTTACCCTGCGCATCTGCGGTTACGGTACGGCTGACCCCCTGGAATGTCACCACAACACTCGACCCCGCCTCGGCTGTACCGGTGAGGGTAATGCCCGCTGCCTGTTCCGCGCCGCTGATCATGTGATCAGTGCCCACTTGGGTGTTGATCGTGACCCGGGTTTCGGTGTCGACGTCGACCGTGTGAGTCGTGGTGCTTGTGTTGCCAAAGGAATCGGCGCTGGTGACTTCGATGGTGGAGCTGTAGATGCCCGTCGCCACTTCGTTCACGCTGTAGTTCACCGACCATGTTCCATCATCGGCCACGGTGGTTGTGCGGGTCACACCCTGGAACACAACACTGACGCTGGCCCCTGCTTCGCCGGTGCCGTTGATCACAACACCGTCGGCCACTTCGATATAGTTGATGTGATCGTCGCCTTCGACAGTGTTGACGTCGATTGGCGGCGGGGTGGTGTCGATGATGATCGAGGGACCATCCAGATTGAATTCGGTCCCGGCCGGATCTTTTACATAGACTGTGGTCTCGTAGGAGCCATCCGGCGGCAGGTTGGTCACCGGGAAGTTGGCAACCCAGGTGCCATCATCCTTGACCGTGACGGTTTCGGTAATTGTGCCGAGCGTGACTTCCACGGTGGAGCCGGGGGCGCCGGTGCCGCTGACGATCACATCTTCGGTGGTCGAGCCTGCAACCGGATAGGTCGCATCGGGATTGTCGACGGTTGGCGTGACGGCCCCGCCGCCTCCGCCACCACCACCGCCGCCTGCGCCAACAATGGCCGCCGCGCCAACGACGCCAGCTGCGGCGCCTGCGGTGCCGAGGCCGCCGATCAGCGGGGCCACAAGGGGGGCGACAACCGGTTCGATGCGGTCCACGTCAAGGAACACCATGTCATCGTAGGCGCTCCACTTGCCGCTCATGTCGAGAGGTTCGTAGCTGGCATAGAGCATGCCATCGGTGCGGTCCTCCAGAACCACTTCGATGAAGTTGCCTTCCTCGCTGAGGAACAGGTTCTTGCCACCTGTCGCATCGGTGTTGAAGAAATCATCCAGCACCACCACCTGACCGTCGATCAGCGTAATATGCAGGTCCTGGCCCCGCCGCGCGTAGCTTTCGACATCGGAGGGTCCGAGGTTCAGCGAAATGTCTTTCGCGGTTGCTGTCGCAATTGTCGCCTGGGGGGTGTCAGCAGATGTACCATGCTGCTTGGTGCCCGCCATGTCGCGGACGATGTATCCAACCGTACTCATTTTTATATACCGCTCGTCAAAAGACCAAAGCGCCGAAACCGTGACGCCCAGGTAGCCTGCATTGTTTTGCCCATCAGCCGTCTCCGCGGCCATATTGCCGCCATATTGCTGCCTTCCCAGCGGCCTTGTCTAGGTTTTGATGAGCGGATTTTTACCGAAAAGATCAGGGTGTGGCTAATTTGTATTCAATTTGCATCGAAGTTTATCTGTCGGTTTTTGTTAATGATCCCCTTTGGTTGACGTTAGGGAGGTGGCTGCGGTGGGTTTGCGGTGCATTTGCGATGGGCGCTGCGTTTATTTGCCTTCTGTTTATGGTGGTTCCATGTGTCAGCAGGCTGAAGAGCCGTCGGAAAGGGGGCCGGTTTCGGCTGTTCGGGTCACGTCTATATCGCCAATGTGTGAACAAGCGTTCTATTAAAACGCACTGGCAATTAACCAAAAAGACACCAGTTTCAGATAGGCTGAAGGACATAATTGGTGTAGAGTTGATCCTAAGTACACGACGCCGAAACCCAGGCCACAGCTGGAATGTCACCGCTCAGAGTGACCCGCTGGTCTTGTATCGCCGGATCCGGCGCCGAGCAGAATTCAGACGAATATTTTCACGCGGACATTACTTGGCCCTCGCGCTGGGCGCCCTCTGTCCGTGTGCGATCTTGGACCCCAGGAGGACCGGCGCGCAGTAACTAGGAGGCTAGAGCCAGATGAAAGACATTGCCGAAATTTTTGCCGAACAATACGGCGAAACGCGCGAGCAGGAGATGTCGTTACAGGACTATCTGAATGCTTGTCGCGATGATCCCAGCATGTATGCCAATGTCGCCGAACGTATGCTCAAGGCGATTGGCGAAGAGGAGCTGGTTGATACGTCAAAAGATGCGCGACTGGGTCCGATCTTTCAGAACCGCACCATCAAGCGATACGCTGCCTTCAAAGATTTCTACGGCATGGAGGACACGATCGAGCGGATCGTGGGTTATTTCCGCCACGCCGCGCAGGGGCTGGAGGAGCGCAAGCAGATCCTGTACCTGCTGGGTCCGGTCGGCGGTGGTAAATCCTCGCTCGCGGAACGTCTGAAACGTCTGGTAGAGGAGCAGCCGATCTACGTGCTGAAGGCTGGCGATCAGCTGTCGCCGATCTTCGAGAGCCCGCTTGGCCTTTTCGATCCGGTGCGGATGGGCAAATTGCTGAGCGATGAATATGGCATCGCCCAACACCGGCTGCCGGGGCTGATGTCGCCCTGGGCGGTCCAGCGGCTGGATGAGTTCGGCGGCGATATCAACAAATTCTCGGTGGTGCGGCTCTATCCGTCGCGGCTGCGCCGGATCTGCGTTGCGAAGGTTGAGCCGGGCGATGAGAACAATCAGGACATCTCCACGCTGGTCGGGAAGGTCGATATTCGCCAGCTGGAACATTACAGCCAGGACAATCCCGACGCCTATAGTTTCTCAGGTGGCCTGAATCGTGCGACCCAGGGCGTTCTTGAGTTCGTCGAGATGTTCAAGGCGCCGATCAAGATGCTGCATCCGTTGCTGACGGCGACGCAGGAAGGCAATTACATGGGGACCGAGAGCTTCGGCGCGATCCCCTTCACCGGGCTGATCCTTGCACATTCCAACGAGAGTGAATGGCAGCAGTTCAAGAACAACAAGAACAACGAGGCCTTCATCGACCGTGTGTCGATCGTGAAGGTGCCTTACTGCCTGCGGGTTTCCGAAGAGGCTAAGATCTACGACAAGCTGATCGAACACAGCGAGTTGGCTGCGGCCCCATGCGCGCCTGAAACGCTGAAGATCCTCAGCCGGTTTTCGGTGCTGACCAGGCTGAAACCGCATGAAAACTCAAATCTCTATTCCAAGCTGCGCGTCTACGATGGCGAAAGCCTGAAGGACACCGACCCGAAGGCCAAGACCGTGCAGGAGTATCAGGATCGCGCCGGTGTCGACGAGGGGATGAACGGGATTTCGACCCGCTTTGCCTTCAAGGTACTGTCGACCACCTTCAACTTTGACACCGATGAGGTGGCGGCGGATCCGGTGCACTTGATGTATGTGCTGGAGCAGATGATCAAACGCGAACAATTCCCGGCGGAGACAGAGGCGAAATACCTTGCTTTCATCAAAACGGAACTGGCCCCGCGCTATGAGGAGTTCATCGGCAATGAAATCCAGAAAGCCTATCTGGAGAGCTATACCGAATACGGGCAGAACGTGTTCGATCGCTATATCTCTTATGCCGATGCCTGGATCGAGGAGCAGGATTACAAGGACCCGGACACCGGCCAGCTCTATGACCGCGAGGTTCTGGACGCCGAGCTGAGCAAGATCGAAAAACCGGTGGGCATCGCCAACCCCAAGGACTTCCGCAATGAGGTGGTCAAATTCGCCCTGCGTCATCGCGCCAATACCGGCTCGAACCCGGCATGGAACTCCTACGAGAAGCTGCGGGATGTGATCGAGAAACACATGTTCAGCCAGGTCGAGGAACTGCTTCCGGTTATCTCCTTCGGATCGAAGAAGGACAGCAAGACCGAAGGCAAACATCAGGAGTTCGTCGAACGGATGCGCAGCCACGGCTATACCGACCGGCAGGTTCGCAGGTTGGTGGAATGGTACATGCGCGTAAATAAGGCGGGCTAACAGCAAAGGGTGGGTGGCAGATGCATCACTTTATCGACAGGCGCGCCAATCCCAAGGGCAAGAGTTTGGGGAACCGGCAACGGTTCCTCGAGCGCGCCCGCGAAAGCATCAAGGAGCGCGTGGACAGATCGGTCCGCGACAAATCGATCAAGGATGGTGGCGGTATTCCTGCCGAAGGTGAGAAGGTCACTATTCCCTCACGGGGTTTGAAAGAACCCCGGTTTCACCATTCCGCCAAGGGGGGCCGCCGCCGTCACGTGCTGCCCGGCAACAAGGATTTTGTTGTCGGCGACACGCTCAAGCGACCGCAGGGGGGCGCAGGAGAGGGGGGCAAACAGGCGTCCGAGGATGGCGATGGCGCGGATGAATTTTCCTTTACCCTGACGCGCGACGAATATCTTGAGATCCTGTTTGATGGTCTTGAGCTTCCAGATCTGGTCAAAAAAGCCTCTGTAGAGACTGAAACCATCGGGACACGCCGTGCCGGGCTGACCACTGCGGGCACGCCGAACAACCTCAACCTTGTGCGGACGATGCGCAATTCGCTGGGACGTCGGATCGCACTGCAACGCCCGACTGCCAAATCCATAGCCGAGCTGCAAAAACAGATCGAGGAGCTTCAGGCGCTGGCGGAACGCAGCACCGAACAGGAAGCCTATCTTGAAGAGCTGATCCTCCGGTTGGAGGCTCTGGAGCGCAAACGTCGCGTGGTGGGATATATTGACCCGCTGGATCTGCGATATGACACCCACGTGCCGGAGAAGATCCGCAACTCCCGCGCGGTCGTGTTCTGCCTTATGGACGTCTCTGGCTCCATGCAGGAGCGGGAGAAGGATCTGGCCAAACGGTTCTTCCTGCTGCTGCATCTGTTCCTGGCGCGCAGCTATGAGCATACCGAACTGGTCTTTGTGCGTCACACCCATCACGCGCAGGAGGTTGATGAAGAAACCTTCTTCTATGCCCGCGAGACAGGCGGCACCATCGTGTCGACCGCGCTGGAGAAGATGAAGGAGATCGTCGCCAAACGCTACCCGCCGGATGAGTGGAACATCTACGGGGCGCAGGCCTCTGATGGGGAGAATTTCGGCAATGACTCGGCGCGTTGCAAGGCGCTGCTTCTGGAAGAGCTGCTGCCGGTCTGCCAGTACTACGCCTATGTCGAAATCGTCGATGAGAACGCCGAGATGCTGTTGAGCAATCCCGAGGCGGGTGAGGACCTCTGGCAGAACTACCGGCAGGTCAAGGCTCAGGTCCCGCATTTTGAGATGCAGCGTGTGTCGCAGCCCTCCCATATCTATCCGATTTTCAGGGAGTTCTTCCTCCCCAAGGCAAAAGGGGCGCAGAATGCAGGCGGGTGATACTATCTCGAAGCCACTGTTCACGGGGCCGGAATGGACCTTTGAACTTCTGGAAGTTGCGCGGGACGCGATTGAGGATATTGCGCTGAATGATCTGGGGCTTGATGTATATCCGAACCAGATCGAGATCATCTCGGCCGAGCAGATGCTGGATGCCTATTCCTGCGTCGGTCTGCCGCTGATGTATCAGCACTGGTCATTCGGTAAACATTTCGCCCGCGACGAGGCGCTGTATCGGACCGGGCGGCAGGGGCTGGCCTATGAGATCGTCATCAACTCAAACCCCTGTATCAGCTACAATATGGAAGAAAATACCATGGCCATGCAGACGCTGGTCATGGCCCATGCGGCCTTTGGGCATAATCATTTTTTCAAGAACAACTACCTGTTTCAGCAATGGACCGATGCGGCCGGCATTCACGACTATCTGGCCTTTGCCAAGAACTACATCGCCGCCTGCGAGGAGCGCTACGGGCTCAGCGCAGTAGAGGAGATCCTGGACGCGGCCCATGCGCTGCAATCGCAGGGGGTCTTTCGCTATGGCCGTCCGCCCAAACCCACCACCGAAGAACTGGCAGCGATGCAGAAGGTGCGTGAAGGTTATGAAAGCGGTCAGAGCGTTCTGGATATATGGACCGATGCAACCATGGGGGGCGACAAGCTGGAGCAGATCAGGGACGAGCCCTATAGTGCCCGTCGCAAGCTGATGAATCTGCCGCAGGAAAACTTGCTGTATTTTCTGGAGAAACACAGCCCGGTTCTTGATCCCTGGCAATCTGAAATCCTGCGCATCGTGCGGATGCTGGCGCAGTATCTTTACCCCCAGAAACAGACCAAGGTTATGAATGAGGGCTGCGCGACCTTTGTGCATTATTACATTATCAACAAGCTGTTCGAGCAGGGCCGCCTGACCGAAGGCGCCTATATGGAGATGATGCACAGTCATACCAATGTGGTGCTCCAGCCGGAATATGACGACCCGCGGTATTCTGGCATCAATCCCTATGCGCTGGGCTTTGCGATGATGCAGGACATTCGCCGCATCTGCGAGAACCCGACCGATGAAGATCGCGAATGGTTTCCGGATTTCGCGGGTGATCCCGACTGGCGCCGGGTGATGCGGGATGCCTGGGCCAATTACCGCGATGAAAGTTTCATCCAGCAGTTCCTGTCGCCGCATCTCATCCGCAAGTTCAAACTGTTCACCCTCGCTGATGACGCCGAGCAGTCACATCTGGTGGTGAGCCAGATCCACAATCGCAGCGGCTATCGCTCGGTGCGGCGCGATCTCGCGCATTCCTACGATCTGGCCTATTTAGAGCCCGATATTCAGGTCACCGATGCCGATCTGAAAGGCGACCGCGAGCTGAAGCTGACCCATACGGTGCGCGACGGCATTCACCTGTCGGAGGATGACCGCGACGAGGTGTTGAAGCATCTGCGCCGCTTGTGGGGCTACGATGTCAGCCTTGAGGCGGTGGACGCCGGATCCTAGAGGTGCGGTAGGGCGGCAGTGCGGCGTTAGGGGATCTGCGCGCGTAGCTGATCCTCAAGCGAGGTTTTGGCAGCCAGAATATGCTCTGCTGTCAGCTGGGCCGCGAGATCGGCATCACCTGTTTCGCAAGCCGCCAGTATCGCGCGATGCTCCCTGCTGCTGCGGGCCATGCCGTCGCTCATGATAAGCTGCGCGCGAAGGTAGCGATCAATCCGGTCCATCGAGGTTTCGACGATCTCGACGTGATAGGGCAAGCCGCTGACGCTATAGAGCGTGCCGTGAAATTTTCGGTTCAGCGGCCCCCATTGCATTGGCGCATCGCAGGCGGCAAAGGCATCCAGATGCGCGCGCGCCTGTGCGAGGATGTCCATGGTCATATTCGGGACGGCGGCGCGGATGATATCCGCTTCAAGCTTGGCGCGCAGGTCAAAGATTTCTGAGGCGTCCTGCATCGACAGGGTTGCGACCACGGCACCCTTGTAGCGCTGGGAGGTGACCAGCCCCTGCTGTTCCAAGCGGGCAATCGCCTCGCGAACGGGAAAGCGCGAGGTGTGAAAGGCCTTGGCGATTTCATCCTGCCGCAGGGGGGTGCCATCCGACAGCTCACCGGTGATGATCGCCTTGCGCAGGGTGCGAAAGATGATCGTCGCGGCGGATTCGGTCCGGGAGATGTCAACGGCTTGTAGTTTCAAGCAAGGTCCTCAACCAAAGCGGGGCAGGTGCCGGGCAATTATGCCTTTGGTTGACGCGGCTCGCCACCCCTTGCTGGCAGGACGTTCGCCGAATGCAGGCAGATGAAGTGCAAAAAAAACGCAGGCCCTGCGGCCTGCGTCATGATCTCGGGTATGCGGGTGGATCAGAATTCGACCACGGCGCGGATCGACTTTCCTTCGTGCATCAGTTCGAACCCATGGTTGATCTCGTCCAGCGACAGTTTGTGTGTGATCATCGGGTCGATCTCGATCTTGCCGTCCATATACCAGTCCACGATCTTGGGCACGTCGGTACGTCCGGCGGCGCCACCAAAGGCGGTGCCACGCCAGCTGCGGCCTGTGACCAGCTGGAACGGACGGGTCGAAATCTCGGCGCCTGCCGGAGCCACGCCGATGATGATGCTCTCACCCCAGCCTTTATGCGCCGCTTCAAGCGCGGTCCGCATGACCTGCACATTGCCCGTCGCGTCGAATGTGTAATCGGCGCCACCCTTGGTCAGCTCAACCAGATGCGCCACCAGATCGCCCTCTACCTCTGAGGGGTTTACGAAGTCGGTCATGCCGAATTTCTTGGCCATCTCAACCTTGCCGGGGTTGAGGTCGACGCCGACGATCTGATCCGCACCTGCCAGTCGCAGACCCTGGATCACGTTGAGTCCAATGCCGCCAAGGCCGAAGACAATCGCGCGCGACCCGATCTCGACCTTGGCGGTGTTGATCACCGCGCCGATGCCGGTGGTGACGCCGCATCCGATGTAGCAGACCTTGTCAAAGGGGGCGTCCTTGCGGATCTTGGCCAGGGCGATCTCAGGCACCACTGTGTGATTGGCAAAGGTCGAGCAGCCCATGTAATGGTGGATCGGTGTCCCATCCAGCATCGAGAAACGGGTGGATCCGTCCGGCAGCAGGCCCTGACCTTGGGTAGAGCGGATCGCCTGACACAGATTTGTCTTTGGGTTGAGGCAATACTCGCATTCGCGGCACTCGGGGGTGTAAAGCGGAATGACGTGATCGCCCACTTCAAGGCTGGTGACGCCTTCTCCAACTTCGATCACGACGCCTGCGCCCTCGTGGCCCAGGATGGCCGGGAAGATCCCTTCTGGGTCATCCCCGGAGCGGGTGAATTCATCCGTGTGGCAGAGGCCCGTTGCCTTGATTTCGACCAGCACCTCGCCCTTTTTCGGGCCTTCGAGGTTCACTTCCATGATCTCAAGCGGTTTGCCCGGGGCAACGGCCACAGCGGCGCGAGTGCGTATCATTGCGAAATTCCTTTGTTCTGTCAGTGACGGCAGGCGCCAATTGCGCTGAGCGGCATATTGGCAGACCCATTGGGGGGGCGTAAACCATCGGCCGTCGCGGGATGTGTATTTCTTGCGCTACCACACTAGCGGCTTCGGCTGGCTGCGCCTCAGAAGAATACGACGAGGGCCTCTTCGTTCCCGTCACCTGCCGGTCCGGTGGGCGTAAGTATGGCCACATCATCTGTTCGAGAAACCTGCGCTATCTGCCCTTGACCTTCCCCTGACTGGAAGCCTCATATCTGCCGCAAAAAGGGATGATCAGATGTCGAAAGGGGCGAGCCATGGAACAGGCGCGTGTCAGAAAACTGAACGTTAAGGTGACCGGCCTCGGCAACAGCCTGGGCTTGCGTCGGATGAGTTCTGAAATAGATCCCTTAGGAAAGTTTCCAAGCGCGCGAGGCGCGCAGCAATTGGCAGAGGTGCGACCATGAATATAGGCGATGTGGCGAACCGCTCCGGCCTACCGGCCAAGACCATTCGATACTATGAGGACATTGGGCTGATCAAACCGCGGCGCAGCGAAAACGGGTATCGCTGTTTTGCGGAGACCGACCTTCACAAGCTGGCGTTTCTGGGTCGTGCCCGCGCGCTTGGGTTTACGATTGAGGACTGCCGCACGCTTCTTGCGCTTTACGAAGATGAGAGCCGTGCCAGCGCAGATGTCAAACAACTGGCGCAAGAACATCTGGACAAGATCAACCTCAAGATCGCGGATCTGGAAGCGATGCGGGACACATTGTCGGAACTGGTCACCTGCTGTTCCGGCGATAATCGCCCGGACTGCCCGATATTGCGTGATCTGTCGCAGATCCCGGAGCAGCAAGACGTCGCGGATTGAGGAGGCTTGGCGGCATATCTCATGGCCAATGGGATGCGAGGGATGGTAACGCGCGGCGCATTCCAAGCCCTGTGCAACTCGGGAGGGTTAGGCAATCAGGCTACAGCAGCCGAGGGAGGAGCGGCTCTTGCTGCGAATGCGTCGCGCGCATCCTCGAGATAGGGTGCGATATGCGCGCAGACAAGGGGGTCAGGCTGGCTGACGCCGCGTCCGTTGGGTTGGGCATGAAACAGCCGAAAGAGGTGTCTTGGGTCGGCCTATTGCTGCGCTGACAGGTGATAGCCGGTCGCCCCGTTTCAGCCGTTGGCTGCGCGCAGGCCCAGAATGCTGCGGGCCTCATGAGCGGTAGCAACGGGTCGCCCGTAGCGTTCGCACAGATCCGCCGTCCGGCGCACCAGTGCGGCATTGGAGGGGGCAAGCGTATGCCGGTCCAGTCGCAGATTATCCTCCAGCCCGGTACGGGTGTGCCCGCCTGCCGCGATGGCCCATTCGTTGACCTCGATCTGTCCGGCTCCGATCCCGGCCGCGCACCACTGCGCATCCGGGGCAAGGCGCTGCATAGTCTTGACGTAGTAGTCAAACACATCACGATCCACCGGCATTGCATTCTTCACGCCCAGTACAAACTGGACGTAGAGTGGGGCCTTCAACCGGCCGTCACGCGACATCGCCACCGCCTGATGAATATGGGAGAGGTCAAAGGCCTCAATTTCCGGTTTCACATCGTAGGCCTGCATCTGCGCAGCCAGCCAATCGACCAGATCCGGCGGGTTCTCGTAGACGCGGGTTGGAAAATTATTGGAGCCCACCGAGAGCGAAGCCATATCAGGCCGTAGAGACAGCATTCCGCCGCGTTCGCGACCAGCGCCGGAGCGGCCGCCGGTAGAGAGTTGGACAATCATGTCGGGACAGTGCCGCCGGATCCCATCCATCAGTTCAGCAAACCTGTCAGGATCGGAAGTTGGTGTTTCGTCGTCCTGGCGGACGTGGCAATGGGCGATGCTGGCACCGGCTTCATAGGCTTCCTGTGTGCTCTCTACCTGTTCGGAAACAGTGATCGGCACGGCCGGGTTATGGGCCTTGCGCGGCACAGAGCCGGTTATCGCGACGCAGATGATACAGGGATTGGTCATGATCAGCCCTCAGATATCGAAGAACACGGTTTCGTCCGGCCCTTGCAGGTGAATGTCAAAGCGATAGGTCACGGGTGCCTGCGCATCGTCCGCCCTGCCGTGATCCTGGCGGCGGGCGATCAGGGTTTTTTGCCGCTCGGTCTGCTCGATCAGCGCCATGATGGGATCGCTGGCGTTGGCCTCCGGCTCATCGTCGAAGTAGAGCCGGGTATTCAGCCCGATGTTGATGCCACGCGCCACGATCCAGAGGTTGATATGTGGTGCCACGGTCTTCCCGTCACGCCCGCAGACACTTCCCGGTTTCACGGTCTCGAACTGCCAGTCCCCGGTGTCGAAATCAGAAATCGCCCGGCCCCAGCCACGAAAACCGGGTTCGACCTGCCCGCGCGCATCATCGGATGTTGGAGTCTCCGGATGCGGATAGCGCCCGTCGGCATTGGCCTGCCAGACCTCGATCAAAACGTCCTTCAGAGCTGCGCCGGTGCCATCGAAGACCCGGCCTTGAACCCGAATGCGCTGGCCCCTGGCATTAGGCCCGGCGATATCCTGACCCAGCTCGGCCGCATAGATTTCAAACCCGGCGGCACCGGGCGCTAGGCCGATATGCACATAGGGGCCTGCGGTCTG
This sequence comes from Phaeobacter sp. A36a-5a, assembly GCF_037911135.1. Taxonomy (NCBI): domain Bacteria; kingdom Pseudomonadati; phylum Pseudomonadota; class Alphaproteobacteria; order Rhodobacterales; family Roseobacteraceae; genus Phaeobacter; species Phaeobacter bryozoorum. Next base: position 28,765 of record NZ_JBBLYU010000001.1, read on the forward strand.
AGACGGGGTTTCCTTCAGTGGCGGCACCATCAGTTCCCCTCCGGCCGGTTTTCAAACAGGGTAGAGCGACGCCCGCGCAGCACGATATCAAAGCGGTAGGCAATCATGTCGAACGGCAGCGTCTCGTTCATGTCGAGCCGCGCAATCAGTTGCTGAACGGCGGCGGGATCGGGGATGGTGCTAACGATAGGGCAGCGGGCAATCAGCGGATCGCCCTCGAAGTAGAGCTGAGTGATCAGCCGCTGCGCAAAGGCGCGGCCAAACACCGAAACGTGTATATGTGCAGGCCGCCAGTCGTTTATGCCATTGCGCCAGGGGTAGGCCCCCGGTTTCACTGTGCGAAAGGCATAGGCGCCCTGATCATCGGTCAGAACACGACCGCAGCCGCCAAAATTGGGGTCCAATGCACCCAGATAGCCGTCCTTTTTATGGCGGTAGCGGCCCGAGGCATTGGCTTGCCAGATCTCGACCAGTGTATTGGGAACGGGACGTGCGTTTTCGTCCAGAACACGCCCATGCAGCAATATGCGCTCGCCGATCGGACTGCCGCCATCGTGGGCGAAATTGGTCAGAAGGTCATTGTCTCCGGGCGCGATATCGCTGGGCGCAAACGTCGGGCCGGTGATTTCGCTGGCAGTGTTTTCGAGGCTGAGCAGCGGCAATCGGGGGGATCGGCTGACCGAGGTTTTGTAGTCCGGCGTGAAGGCAGGAGGGTGCCAGCGGCGGTCGCGGGTAAAATAATCAGGGGGCGTCACAGCTGTCTCCTGCGGGGGGGGCGTCGCCTCGTTCTTCGGCGGCCATTTCGGCATAGGTTCTCTTGGCGAGCTTCAGCGCATGATTGGCGCGCGGCACCCCCGCGTAGATGGCAACATGTTGGAAAACTTCAGCAATATCTTCGGGCGTTGCACCGGTATTTGCGGTTGCGCGTATGTGCATCGGGATCTCATCGAAATTGCCGAGCGCCGCAAGAAGGGCCAGCGTCAGCATCGAGCGTTCGCGTCGGCTGATCTGCTCAGAGGCCCAGACTGTCCCCCAGGCTGCTTCGGTAATCAGGGACTGGAAAGGCGCATCCAGCGCTGTTGTCGCAGCATCTGCGCGGGCCACATGGGCTTCGCCCAATACCTCGCGACGAACCTTCATCCCTGCGTCATACTGCGGCTTGTGCATATGCTCCTCCATGGATTATCCCTTATCTCATATCGTAAATGGTCTGTATAATCCCCTTGTGTGGATATTTTTATGTCGAAAATGATATGCGCCTTTCATCTCAGCTGAAGCTCCGCCATCTGGAGGTCTTTGTCGAGGTTGCCAGAAAGATGAGCGTGACCCAAGCGGCGGAGCGCCTGGGCATGACCCAGCCGGCAGTGACGCGGGCGCTGCGCGAATTGGAAGCGGTCTGCGATAAACCTCTGGTCGAGAAACACGGTCGCGGCATTCGACTCTCCAGCTATGGTGAGATGTTCAGGGACTATGCGGGGCGCAGTCTGGCCCTGACACGCGACGGTGTCGAATTGCTACGTGGGATGGACGAGGCCGCAGGATCCAAGGTCGCGATTGGGGCTTTGCCGACGGTCTCGGCAACCGTTGTCCCGGAGGCACTGGCCAATATCTGGACGCAGGGCGCGCGCAACCGGTTTTCCGTCATGTCGGGAGACAATCACCATCTGCTGGATCTGTTGCGGCGCGGAGAGCTGGATGTGGTCGTAGGGCGACTACCGGCACCCGAAAATATGGTGGGCCTGGATTTCGATCCGCTGTTCCGTGAGCGGGTAACCGTGGTCGTCGCACCGGGCCATCCGCTGACGGAGCTGGCACCGCAGGATCTCCCCTATGCGCTGTTCGGCGCGTTTCCGGTTTTGATGCCGCCGCCGAAGTCAATTATTCGCCCTTCGGTTGAACGCATGTTCCTGGAACAGGGCATTTCGATGCCTGACGCCGCCATTGAAACAGTCTCGTCGACGTTTGGGCGCCAGTTCACATTGGCACATCAGGCGGTCTGGATCATCAGCCATGGGGTGGTGAAATCTGACCTCGCCAGCGGCGCCCTGGTAGAGCTGCCGCTGGACACTGACAGCACTCTTGGGCCGGTCGGGCTCTGCCTGCGGAGTGAGCACCGCTTGTCGGCAGCGGCCGCGAGATTCTGCGCTGCGCTAAAGAGCGTCTGCGGCTGACTGGTCACCTCGCGCACCGGTTCGGCCCAAGATTGCGCCGCGAATGGTAGAGGCATTTTTCGAATGCGGTAGCCTGTTTTTCTGGAGCTGACGCAGTGTCGCGCGGATTGACAGGTGAATTTCAACCTCTCTACTCTGGGTTTAATCGCAGCGGCGTTTTGGCTTGAGGAGGTCTGAAACGCATAGGACCTGCGCAAAAAGAAAAGCCGCCTTGAACGGGTGGGGGAGGACGATTTGGACGGAGTGCAGCTGCTGGTCAGCGGGCTCGCGAACGGCTGTGTTTACGGTCTGATCGCGCTTGGCTTCGTGTTGATCTACAAGGCGACCGAGGCGGTCAATTTCGCTCAGGGCGATTTCATGATGCTTGGCGCCTTCGTTACGCTGGGACTGACCAATGCTGAATATCTGGACTTACCCTTCTGGGTCGCGGCACCGCTGTCGATCGCAATCATGGCCGGGCTTGGGTATCTGCTTGACCTGCTGATCCTGCGTCATCTCTTTGGGCAGAACCAGACGGCGGTTGTCATCCTGACGATCGCGCTGGGCTTTGTCATCCGCTTCTTTGCCGGTGCGATCTGGGGCCATGAGCCACAGACGCTTGAGAGTCCGCTGGCGCTGGGAGATGTACAGCTTGCCGGCGTCGTTCTGGGGCTGGCCGATATAGCGGTGATTGTTGTCACGGTGCTGTTGACCTGGTCGCTCTACCAGTTCTTTCAGCGCACCAAGCTGGGTCTGGCCATGCAGGCGGCCAGCCAAAACCAGATGGCGGCCTATTTCATGGGCATTCCGGTCAGGCGGGTGCAGGGGCTCATCTGGGGGCTCTCGGGAGCGACGGCGGCTGTTGCGGGCATCCTCTTTGCGTCGAAGGGCGCGATTGATCCAAATGCCGGGCTGCTGGGCATCAAGGCCTTTGCTGCGGCGGTGATCGGTGGCTTCGGCTCGCTTCCGGGTGCGTTGGCGGGCGGGTTGATCGTCGGCGTTATCGAACCTTTTGCCGCGCGTTACCTGGCGGCTGGCTATTCGCAGATTGCCCCTTACGTGCTGTTGCTGGCGGTGCTGGTCTTCCGTCCGCATGGTCTGTTCAGCCAAGTGCGCACAAAGAAGGTATAAGGCGATGCGGATTCAGTTCAAAACCAGCTACGACCACGACATCCGCCTGTTTCCTGACCGTCATAGCCTGCTGGTTTATGGTGCGTTGATTGTGCTGGCGCTGGCTTTGCCACTGCTGATCAACGAATTCTACATCGGCGAGGTCACCAATGTTCTGATCTGGGCGATTGCCGGGCTGGGGCTGATGCTGCTGACCGGCCAGACGGGACAGGCCAGCCTTGGCCATGCTGCGTTTCTGGCGATTGGCTGCTATGCCAATACCATCCTGATTGAACAGGGGGTGCCCTTTGTTCTGGCGTTCCCGCTGGCAGGGGTCCTGACCGGGGTTGTTGGGGCCATCATCGCCATTCCGGCCCTGCGATTGCACGGGATCTATCTGGCGATTGCTACCATTGCCCTGTCGATACTGGCCGATGACATCATCGTTCTGCTTGAACCCTGGACCGGTGGTGTGTCGGGCAAATTTCCTGACGTGATCCGTTTATTTGGGATCGAGATTGAACGCTGGACCATGCCGGTGCGCTTTTACTATCTGGTTCTTGGTGTCACGGTGATTTCAACGCTGTTTTACCGCAATCTATTACGGTCACCGCTTGGCCGGGCCTTTGCAGCGGTGCGCGACAGTGAAGTCAGCGCCACCGCGATGGGCGTACATATCGCCCGGACCAAGGCAACCGCCTTTGGGCTAAGCTGCATGATCACCGGTTGGGCCGGGGCGCTGATGGGCTATTACGCCGGTGCCTTTAACAATGAGACCTTCTCTCTGGTGATCTCGATTACGCTGCTGATGATGATCGTGATTGGCGGGCTGGGATCAATACATGGCGCGTTTTTTGGCGCGGTGGTGGTCGCCTTTCTGCCGCAGGGGCTGTCGATCCTGAAAGACAGCGTGCTGGGCAGCGGGGTTGCCATTCCGGGTCTGGAAACCGGCGTCTTTGGCATGATCCTGATCCTGTTCATTCTGTTTGAGCCGATGGGCCTCTATGGACGCTGGCTGAAGATTCGCATCTGGTTTGAGCTGTTCCCCTTCGCACGCAAGGATATGTTCCGGCGTCAGAAATCCTATCTCAAGACGGAGCGCCTCAGATGAGCCTGTTGGAGATTGAACATGCCACGTTGAAATTCGGTGGCGTTGTGGCGGTGAATGATCTCAGCTTCTCGGTTGAGGAAGGTGAGGTCTATGCCATCGTCGGGCCAAATGGGGCGGGGAAGTCCACCGTATTCAACCTGATTTCCAGGTTCTACCAACCACATTCCGGCCAGTTCCGCTTTGATGGGCGTGACCTGTTGCAGTGCAACGCGGATGCGGTGGCGGATCTGGGCATTGCGCGGACGTTTCAGAATATCGAGTTGTTCGATCATGCGACGGTGCTGCAGAACCTGCTGGTCGGTCGGCATCGTCATCGGCGCACTACCCTGATTGAAGAGCTGTTTTTTGCGCCACGTGTCCGGCGCGAGGAACGGTTGCACCGGGCTGCTGTTGAGGAGGTCATCGATTTCCTGGATCTGCAAGCCTACCGCAACAAGATGATTGCCGGGTTGCCCTATGGCATCCGCAAGGTTGTCGAGCTTGGCCGTGCATTGGCCTCGGGGCCGCGGCTTTTGTTGTTGGATGAACCCGCCTCCGGCCTGTCGGTGGAGGAAACCCAGGATATGCGCTGGTGGATCGACGATATCCGCAAACAGATGGGGATCACTGTCCTGATGGTGGAACACGACATGGGTCTGGTGTCCAGCGTGTCGGACCGGGTTCTGGCCCTCGCCGATGGCGCGAAACTGGCCGAAGGCACCCCGGCTGAAGTGCAGGCCGACCCGGCTGTTATCGAAGCCTATCTGGGCGCGGGGGCGGTGTGATGGGCGCGGCCTTGCTGGACATTCGCAATCTTGAGAGTTTCTACGGGCCGATCATGGCCATTCGCGGTGTTTCGCTATCGGTTCAGGCCGGGCAGATCGTCACGGTTCTGGGCGCCAATGGCGCTGGAAAATCTACCCTGCTGAAGACGATTTCGGGTATCATGGATCCTGAGAAGGGCACGGTCAGCTTCGACGGCGAAGAAATCCAAGGTGAGGAACCGCATCGGATCGTCCGCCGGGGCATCGTACATGTGCCCGAGGGGCGCGAGGTCTTTCCGTTGCTCAGCGTTGACGAAAACCTGACCCTCGGGGCCTATACCCGCCGTGATCAGGCCGAGATCGAGCGCGACCGCCAGATGGTGTTTGACTATTTCCCCATCCTGGCTGAGCGGCGCCATCAGGAGGCTGGCACACTGTCAGGCGGTCAGCAGCAGATGCTGGCGATCGGGCGTGGGTTGATGCTCCGTCCGCGCATCATGCTTCTGGATGAACCAAGCCTTGGCCTGTCGCCACTGCTGGTACAGGAAATCTTTGGCATCCTGAAGCGGCTGAACCGCGATGAGGGGGTGACCATGATGCTGGTGGAACAGAACGCGCGGATCGCGCTGGAGTTGGCGCATGTCGGCTATGTCATGGAAATCGGGCGTATCGTCATGGATGGCAGCGCCGACCGGCTGATGGACAGCGAGGATATCAAAGCGTTTTACCTCGGCCATCAGGAGGCCGGGCAGCGCAGCGAGAAACGCTGGAAGCGCAAGAAGACATGGCGCTGATCGGCGCGACTGAGATCAACTAGGGACCTGAATGGATGCGAGGACAGCGGTGACACAGACAGCGTCGGCGGCAGACATAACAACACAGGCGGGCGGCGATGCGGCCCCGCTTCCTCAGGTTGAACTGAACGGCGCCAGCTACAATGCCACGCCGGGGCAGCGGCCCGTCATGGTCGATGGCTGCGATACCGTGGCAAAATTGTTTTCGCTGCGCTGTCATCAACTGGGCAAACGGACGGCTCATCGCGAAAAAGATATGGGCATCTGGAAGGCCTATTCCTGGCAGGACTACTGGGACCATGCGGAAAAGATCGGCCTGGGCCTGATGGCGCTGGGGCTTGAGCGAGGTGAAGTTGTTTCGATCCTGAGCGAAGACCGCAAGGAATGGCTCTATCTCGATATGGGCATCCAGGGCGCCGGGGCCATTGCGTCTGGCGTCTATACGACAGATTCCGCCCAGCAGCTGGCCTATTTGATCAATGACAGCGGCAGCCGGTTTCTGGTGGTAGAAAACGACGAGCAGCTGGACAAGTTCCTGGAGATCGAAGCCGAGGTCCCGCATCTGCGCTGGGTTATCATTCTGGAGCGCGACGGGCTGCATGATCTGGAGCATGACAGATGCCTGTTTCTCGATCAGCTTTATGATCAGGGCGCGGCCTTCAAGATGGCAAATCCAACCGCTTTCGAGGACGCGGTGGCCCGGTCGCGGCCAGATGAAACCGCGCTGCTCATCTATACGTCGGGTACCACTGGCCTGCCCAAGGGCGCCATGTTGAGTCACGAAAACATCCTCGCGACGATGGAGTCAGGCGCGCGTGCACTGGAATGCTACGCCACGGATGAGCAGCTCTGTTTCCTGCCGCTCTGCCATATCCTTGAGCGCAACGTCTCCGTCTACCTGCCAATGGCGGCCGGCAGTACGGTCAATTTCGCCGAAAGCCCGGAAACCGTTTTCGACAATATGCAGGAAGTGTCGCCGGCCACCTTCTTTGCGGTGCCGCGTGTCTGGGAAAAAGTCTATTCCCGCGTTCTGGTCCTGGCGCAGGAGGCGACCTGGCTGGGGCGCTGGGCCTTTGGTCGGGCGGTCGCTGCGGGGGCTGCGCGGGCCGAGTATGTGCTGGCCGCAAAACCCGTCCCTGCGGGTATCGCCCTGCGCTATCGGATCTGGGACATGCTGGTTCTGCGTAATCTGCGCCGAATGCTAGGGCTGGACCGGCTGCGCCGGGGCGGCACCGGGGCGGCACCGATTTCGCCTGAATTGCTGCGTTGGTATTGGTCGATTGGCGTGCCGCTGATCGAGGGCTACGGGATGACCGAAAACGCAGGACTTACCGCGGCAAACCGGGTGTTGTCGCATCGGCCGGGCACTGTTGGCCAGGCCGTGCCGGGCGTTGATATTCGTATCGCGGTGGATGGGGAAATTCAGCTCTGGGGGCTCAACAATTTCCAGGGATATTGGCGCAAGCCTGAAAAAACGGCTGAGACCTATACCGAGGACGGCTGGCTGCGCACTGGCGATGTCGGGCGGCTGGACGAAGATGGGTTCCTGACCATCACCGGGCGGATCAAGGACATCATTATCACCGCTGGCGGCAAGAATATCACACCGGCTGAAATCGAAAGCCGGTTAAAGTTCAGCCACTATATTTCCGACGCAGTGGTGATCGGTGACCGGCGCAAATTCCTGACCTGCCTGATCATGATTGATCAGGAAAACGTCGAGAAATTTGCGCAGGATCGGAAAATCCCGTTTAGTGATTTTGCCTCGCTCTGTGCTGCGGAACCGGTGGTTGATCTGATCCGGGGTGAGGTCGATGCGGTCAACCGTGATTTCGCGCGTGTCGAGCAGATCAAGGATTTCCGTCTGATCAACGTTCTGCTCACGGCCGAGGATGACGAGCTGACCGCGACCATGAAGTTGAAACGTGGGCTGGTGGAGAAAAAGCACAAGAACCTGATCGACCAGATGTACTGACAAACAGGCGCATCCGCGCCGGGGGACACAAGGGAGTAAGCGCAGATGAAGAGATGGACAGCGGGCTTTATCGGGGCCGCACTGGCGGCGGGGCTTGCGCCTCAGGCGATGGCGCAGACCCAAGGAGTGAGCGACAGTGAAATTGTGCTCGGCTCGGTCAATGACCTGAGTGGAATATTTGCCGCTGTTGGTGTGCCGGCCGTAAACGGCGCCAATTTGCGGTTTGACGAGGCCAATGCCAATGGCGGCATTCACGGCCGCCAAATTCGTTTCGTGGTCGAAGACAATGGCTATCAGATTCCGCGGGCCATGCAGGGCTACAATAAGCTTCTGAATCGCGATCAGGTCTTTGCAATGCTCCTGTCGTTGGGAACGCCCATGAATATCGCAGGGTTCAAATTGCTGGATCCGAAAGGCATTCCCAATATCAGCCCGCTGACAGCTGCGCGTCAGATGTTGCAGGAGCCGATCGACAATAAGTTCATCGGGTTTTCCAGCTATTACGATCAGGTCCGCGCCGGTGTGACCTATCTGGCGGAAGAATTCGATGCGAAAGAAGTCTGCTCGATGTATATCCCGTCGGATTTCGGCAAGGAGATCAAGGAGGGCAGCCAGGATGTTGCTGCCGAACTAGGGCTGAGTTTCGCTGCCGAGACGACCCATAAGCCGGATGAGCTGGACTTTGTCGGTTCGCTGACGAAGCTGAAGTCCGAAGGATGCGATATCATCACCATGGCTCTTGGCGTGCGGCAGGGGATTACCGTGGTTGGCACCGCCAAGAAGCTGGGCTGGACCGAGGCGAAATTCCTCAACACCTCCGCCGGTTTTCTTGAGGTGGTGGCGGCGGTGCCCGGCGGCGTAACGGAGGGGCTCTATGCTGCGGCTGGCTGGGCTGACCTGATCGCGCGGGCTGAGGACGACGTTCCGGCGAAGTTTATGGCGGATTACGAAGCAAAGTTCGGCCAGCCCGCCGGTGGCTTTGCCATGCTCGGGTATAGTGCAGCCAATACCGTGGTGAATGCGCTGGAGGCCGCAGGCCCCGATCTGGCTCATGAAAGCTTTATCAAGGGGATGGAAAGCCTCGATTTCTTTGATGCCTTGACCGATACCCAGATCACCTATGGGCCGGATGACCATAGGGGCGCCGATGTCATTGTCATCTCGGTGGTAGAGAATGGCGTCTGGAAAGAGCTGAGCCGGAAATAGGCGACCGCCTCGAAAACAAAAAGGAAAAGCCGACAGGTTTCTATCTGTCGGTTTTTGCTATTCTTGGGTCAGGCCCTCTATCCGGCGTATTGGGCTTCATTTTATGCACATATTTGAATATTATTACTCTTGCGGAAGAGGGAGTTGAACCATGGCAGTAACAAGACGGCATTTTGTGCAGGGGTTGGGGGCCGGGCTCGCGCTGGTGCCCTTCGGGCGTGTTTGGGCGGAAACCAGAGTGTCGCTCGGCGCAGCGGAGCTGCTCAGCCTTTCAGATGGTCGAATGCAGTTGCCACCCTCTTTTCTGTATGGGGATCTGGAGCCATCTGCGCTTGCGCGTGTCCTTGCGGAGCATGGGATTTCTCCTGATGAGCCGCTCACACCGGAGGTGAATGTCACGCTGTTGCGCGACAAGGATCACATCATTCTGTTTGATACCGGTGCGGGGCCCGCCTTTCAGGATGGGACTGGACAGCTGCCCGATGCGCTAGCTGCCGTGGGGATCAGCCCGGAGGATGTCACGCATGTGGTGTTCACGCATTGCCATCCTGACCATCTCTGGGGCGTTCTGGATGATTTCGACGAACCGCTCTTTAGCAACGCTCAACATATGATGGGGCGCAAGGAATGGGACTACTGGTTTGATCCTGCAACCGTGGGGTCAATCGGAGCGGCGCGTGAGTCCATGGCGGTTGGCGCACGCCGACGTCTGGAGATCCTTGCCGATGGTATCACCCTGTTCGATGATGGCGCCGAGATCCTGCCGGGTGTTGCTGCACACGCGACCTTTGGCCATTCACCCGGCCATATGTCGTTTGAAATTTCAGGTGGGACGGATAACGTGATGGTGCTGGGTGATGCGATCACCAATGCACATGTCAGCTTCTCCGAGCCGGGCTGGGAAATCGCATCCGATCAACTCCCGGTCGCCGCGGCCAGGGTGCGGCAAAAGCTGTTGCAGCGGCTGTCATCTGAGCAGCTGATGGTTGTAGGGTATCACCTACCGAATGGTGGCGTGGGTCGTGTCGATACTGTTAGCAGCGGGTATCGGTTTATATCTGAAAATTAAACAAAACAATCATAGAGTGCATTATTTCGCATCCGTATCCGGCCTCCCGATCAATGACTGTTAGAGAACGGCGTCGGATGTGACGGCTATTCCGCCTGCGCGGCTCGGCTGTCCTGACACCGGATGTGCAGTTTCTCCATCTGGAGGAGGCAATATATTGCGGCTGTCGTCTCCTTCAGCCGTGGTCAATAGCTGGATGCCGATCAGTAGTTTGGATGCTGGAGGGAATACTCCACAAGTGTGCGTTATCCAAACATACTGAAATCCTTTAGGTTGTATTATTTGTGGTGACTTTTATTGATTCTTGTGAGATGGTTAATGGGTGGGTAATCAATTCGGTCGGAGTTGGGGTTATAGGTTCCGGTTGTATTGCTAGAGGTAATGGGTTTGGGATATGGAAAATAAACTTAGAATTCGCCATTTTGGCGCGTTTGGAGTTTTTCTGCCCGACGGAGACAGTCTTCTCCTCGGCTCAAAGCACCAGGCACTGTTGGCACTTTTGTCTACTGCAGAAGGCGGTGTGCGAACACGAGCGTTTTTGGAGCGTACCCTGTGGAGTCTGGCCCAGCCAGAGCAGGCGAAGGCCAGTTTGCGAACCGCGCTCTCGACTCTCCGTCGGCATCTTGGAAGCGAATGTGCGTCCTTTCTGTCCGCCAATCGAGAGCGCGTGGTCCTGGATCTGTCGAAAATCGAAGTAGATGCAGACCCTGCCAAGGGCGATTTCATGGAAGGCTTTGAGCTGCCGCATGAAACGACATTTGCGGTCTGGTTGGAACAGCAGCGCAATGAGCTGACGCGCGCCGATGCCCGCAATCGGGCCGCCACGGGCATGCTGCGTGACTACAGCCGCGCCGTATTGGATAGCCTGTTGCCGCCGATCGCCGTTCTGCCGTTTGTGCATCGCGCGCCGGGGGATGCAAAATCTCCGCTTGGGGCATTGCTCTCGGAGGAGTTGGTGCGCCACCTGTCGCGCAGCCATGCCTTTTGCGTCACGTCATATCTGGCGTCGCGGCAGTTCGATCCGCATCAGATCCGCCCTAGCGAAGTCTATTCGATGGCGGGTGCCAGCTATCTTGTATCGGGGACCGTCAATGTTACGGGCCAGACCTACCGTTTGCAGGTTGACCTGCATGACGCCGAGCGGGAGCGGGTCATCTGGTCGCGAGACTTCACCGAAACCCTCGCGATGCTGACCAATGGGTGCAGCATGGCTTTGCGAGATGTTACCGCGCAGATCGGCTGGACCGTGGTCGGTGAAGCGGTGCGTTTGGTTGGCTTCAGGCCACTGTCCAAACACGATAGCCATACCTTGCTGATGGCGGCGATCGCGCTGATGCAGGACATGCAGATGCCGCAGTTCAACCAGGCGCAGGAAATCCTCGCAGTCCTGCTGGAACGTGAAGTGCAGCACCCGGTTGCCCTGACGTGGATGGCGATGTGGCATGTGATGCGCGTGCAGAAAGGTTTCTCCACGGATCGTCAGCTTGACGCGCATCTCGCCAACCAGCTGGTGGCAGCGGCGCTCGCCCAGGATCCGACGTTCTCTCTGGCACTGACGGTACGGGGGCTGATAGCCAGCCACCTGATGTTCCGGTTCGATCTGGCGCAGGATTCCTATGACCTCGCACTGAAGGACAATCCGAACGAAGCATTGGCATTGCTGCTGAAGGGCACAACCCTTGCCTATCAGAACCAGCCGGAGGATGCGGTAAGGCTGACGGATGCCGCACGGCGGCTCTCTCCGCTGGGACCGCAGCGCTATTACTTCGATTCATATTCGGCGACGGCCAATCTGGGCGCGCAGAATTACGAGCGTGCAGTCAACCTGGCAGACCGGTCCTTGCAGGCCAACCCGACCTTCCCGGCAACGTTACGGACCAAAGCCATCGCCCTGCAGGCATTGGGGCAATCGGACAAGGCGCGGGATGTCGTGAAATCGCTGCTCACCGTGCAGCCGGGGTTCAACATTGCACGTTACGAAAAAGATCACGCGGCATCCAATGCCCCCTTCGGCAAGGATTGGAGCAAGGCGCTGCGGTCCGCGGGTGTGCCTGCCTGAGCGGTAAAAATCCATCGGGCGGACCATCGACCCGGTGAGAGCGGTGGAGACGCGGGGGCTTGCAGGCCTGCCGTGTCTTCGCTCATCTACGGGGGCAGCAGAGGGTGTGCATCGCGCTCGCCAGTACGAAGAGGTCCCTATCATGAAGGCAGTCACCTATCGCGCGTTTGGAGCGGCAGAAACCGTCCTGCAGCTGGAAGACCTGCCCGATATCGTACCGGGGCCAGGTGAGCTGCGTGTGGAACTGACCTATTCCGGCGTAAACCCCTCTGACGTGAAGGCGAGGGCTGGCGCCCGCGCCGGAGTGACTGAGCTGCCCTATCCGGTGATCATTCCCCATAGTGACGGGTCGGGCGTGATTGCGGAGGTCGGCGAGGGTGTCGATCCGGCGCGTATCGGGGAGGCGGTCTGGATCTGGAACGGTCAGTGGCAGCGGCCGTTCGGGACCGCCGCCACCTCCATAACGCTGCCGGCTGAGCAGGCTGTTCCGCTGCCGGAAGGGCTTGACCTGAAACAGGGCGCGGCTCTGGGGATCCCGGCGCTAACGGCTGCTCATGCGGTGTTCTCGGGTGGGGATGTCACCGATCGGACGGTGCTCGTTCAGGGCGGTGCCGGCACCGTTGGTCTATTGGCCGTGCAGCTGGCCAGATGGGGCGGGGCGCGGGTGATCGCGACCTGCGCATCTCACGCGGCGGACCGGGTCCGGCAGGCCGGAGCTGACGCCACCCTGGCCTATGCCGACGGGGACCTGACAGAGCAGATCCTGGCGGCAAATGATGGTCGCCACGTCGACCATATCGTCGAAGTTGAGTTTGGTGCGAACTGTGCCGTCGACACCGAGGTCATTGCACCAAATGGTCGGGTAACGGCCTATGGGTCGGCGCAGCAGATGACACCGCAGCTGCCGTTCTACCCGTTGATGTTCAAATCGGTGACGCTGGAGATGATGCTGGTCTATCTGCTGCCGCCCGTGGCCCGTCGTGCAGCGATCAAACGTATCGAACATGCCGCAGCCGCTGGGGCGTTGCATCTGCCCATCGCTGAGGTTTTCGATCTGGTCGACACCGCCAAGGCGCATCAAGCCGTCGAACTTGGGCATCGCGCCGGCTCCATCCTTGTAAGGACCGGAAGAGATTGAGAAACCCAGCATCAGAGCTGAGTGTTTCCGGGTCAGAACAGACCAGCCAAAGGGAAGCATGAAAACTGCATTTTTTTCCAAAAATCCTCTTGCACCTGCTGAAATCTGGCATTAGACACCCGCTCACCGATGGGGTGTGGCCAAGTGGTAAGGCAACAGTTTTTGGTACTGAAGATCGTAGGTTCGAATCCTACCACCCCAGCCATTTTTCCACATATTATGATGCTTTTTAAGGGTCTGGCTCCTCTGGCCACAGTCGGCGTATCGGTGTGGCCAACTGATACCTCGCGGCATATTCGTCTCTAGGTGAAGACCGAGGGGAGGCGCGCTCTACGGTTGTAGTCTCGCTCTGTTCAGCTGCGATATCCGTGCTGAATGCCTCTGGTGCTCGTCAAATCAGAATGGATAAGAGGCAAATACTATTTAAATTTTAATATATTTTACAAAGCGGTATCGATTTTCGAACCGTTGCAGGCCCTGTATTCATTTTGTTTCAACCATAACAGCCTAACCTGATGCACCCATCGAGACGCGGCAGGCCCACCGGCGCGCACTCGAGGAACGGTAGACTCGGAGGCTGGCCATGACGGTTGGGTATCTTGTCACTCTTGGCGACGGCACACTGGATGCCGGCGACGGGATTTCTGCGAACCAATCCAACTTTACTTCAGCCGATGTCATCGGGACTGGCAGCTGGACCTGGAGCGGTGTCTATCAGGGCGACGGTCAGACCTACTCAAACATCAGTGACACTGGCACCTATCACTATGGAAGTGACGGGAATGTCTATTTTGTTCCAGATACTTGGTACACGACCAGCGGATCCGGCAGTGCGACGACGATCCCTGCCAATTCGATGTCGGGCACATCGGGTAATGACGCAATCAACGGCGACGCCAATGACAATGTTATCTATGGCGGTGATGGTGATGACTACCTGACCGGCTCCTCGGGCGATGACATTATCTTCGGCGGCGAGGGGAACGATAACTACGATACCGATACCGGCAATGACACCTTCTACGGTGAGGGCGGCGATGACTGGGTTGCAATCTATGACAACATGGATGGCGAATCGCTCTACGGTGGCGAAACCGGAGAGACCCTGGGCGATATGCTTGAGGTCTACGGCGATTATGCGGGTGTTGATGTCAACGTCACCTTTACCGGCGATGGGGACGGAACCGTCACATTTGCGGGGCAGACGGCCTATTTCTGGGAGTTTGAGCGGTTCTATCTCCATTCGGGAGACGACACGCTGGACGGCTCTGCGGCGACTTCGGCGCTCAACGTGCAAACCGGCAGCGGTGCCAACAGTGTTACGGGTGGGGCTGGTGATGACACGATATCGACCGGCGCGGGAGCGGATGTGGTCGACGGCGGCGCAGGCGACGATCTTGTCTGGGCCGGGGTAGGGGCCGACACGGTTGACGGCGGTGCCGGGGCCGACAGGCTCTTTGGTCAGGACGACAACGACCTCATCTACGGTGGCACAGGGTCTGACACCATCGATGGGGGTTTGGGCGACGACACGATCTACGGGGGTGAAAACCCGGCAACTTCGGTCGGCGGAAGCAATACCGCAGGGAACACCTATACGGTCATTCATCTTGGGACGGCGTCCGAGGTCGACAGCGTCGAGGGGAACGCCGCCAACGAAAACCCGAACGCTCTACTGGGGACATACGGGAGCGCGGGGGCAGAGCTATATAACAACTTCCAGACTGCCATCGCGTCAGACGATAATGCGAATACGCGCATCGACTTCGATGACGAAGCCGCGCCGGAAACGATCAATATCAACGGTGTAGACAAGCTCGTCGACACCGGCATGGTCTATAACGCAACGGTAACGTTCACCGACGGCACCACCGGGACGTTCACGGCTGTGGTCATCCAGACCACGGACGGCCACGTCTACATGATGCCGGAAGTCTCGAACAACGCCGAGAACGTTCTTCTAACCAGCAAGACGATCGAGAGTATTTCGCTTGATAGTGTCGTTGTCGGCTACTCAAACGTCACCGCAACCCGGGTAGATGCCGACTATGCTCTGCCGGGTGACACGGATACCTCGGGCGACAGCATCATTGGCGGCGCCGGCGCAGACGTCATCTATGGCGGTGCCGGGAATGACACCATTGCGGGCGGAACCGGCGCTGACAGCATAGATGCCGGGGACGACGCGGACCTCATCCTTCTCCAGGATGGCTTCGGCAACGACACCATTGTTGGTGGTGAAGGGGGCAACGACAGCGATACGCTTTCCATGTCGAGCCTGACCGGGCCAGTGACTGTGACCTATACCGGCGACGAGATGGGGACGATCACCAACGGAACCGATACGGTCAGTTTCTCGGAGATCGAGCGTCTGAACCTGACCGAGCAGGCCGATGTCGTGAATGCCAGCGCGGATAGTGCCGGGGTCGATATAGATGCTCGAGGCGGTGACGACACCATAACCGGCGGCGCGGGGGCCGATTCCATCAAGGGTGGCAGCGGCAGCGATTCCATCGTTGCCGGGGCTGGTGCTGATACGATTGTTGGCGGCATTGGCGACGACACCATTCGGCTGACTGCGGATTCAGATCGCGATCAGCTGGTGTTGGCCGATGGGGCGGGATCCGATCTGATCTATGATTTCGATCTGACGGACAGCGGTGACGGGACCACGGTTGATCAGCTGGATGTTTCAGGGCTCACCAATTTGGCTGGAGATCCAGTCAAAATCGGTGATGTCGTGGTGACCGATACCAATGGTGACGGGACCGGCGATGCGATCATGACCTTCCCCAATGGGGAGAGCATCACATTGGTCGGGGTGCAGCGATCGCAGGTGGACAACGGGCCCGAAATGCACGCGATGGGCATACCCTGTTTTGCGGCCGGGACGCTGATCCAGACGCCAACCGGGCGCGTCAAGGTCGAAGACCTCAGCCCCGGTGATTGTGTCAGCACAATGTGGGCGGGTGCGCAGCAAATCCTATGGGTTGGGGCATCGTCGTTCACCGCCACGCGCAAGCGCCTATCGGAGGCGCTGATGCCGGTGCGACTGGACCCGGACGCCTTTGGAGGTGAGCGGGCGCTGCTTGTTTCGCCTCAGCATTGCGTCCTGATGAAACAGCGCAGTAGCGGGCGCCCGGTGCATGTGCGCGCCAAGCATCTGGCACAGGTAACGGGATCTGCATCGTTCGCACGGGAGGTGACGCAGGTTACCTATGTTCATGTACTACTGAAAAAGCACGAGAATATCCTGTCGAACGGAATCCCCAGCGAGACGTTTTATCCCGGCCCTATGGCGGTCTCCACGCTTGGCCCGGCAGATCGCCTGGGACTGTTTAAATGCCTGCCGCAGCTGATCCTCCATCCGGTAGAGCAGGCTTATGGGCCTCGTGTTCTGCCCGTTCTGACACGCCGGGAAGTGCAATCACTGGCCCGCGCCGGAGACCTGGTGCCCTGGCTGATCGGTGACATATCTCGGCACCCGCCCGCGGAGCAGTGGGCCGAGACGGGCGGCTGGCAGGCAATGTATTCGCCGCGGTACAGCTTTCAATCCGGCGCCGCAGCAGGGTAGGCAGTCGTCTCACGCTATCCGCTGTGTGGACATGGTCAGTGGGTGTCGCGCAGGATCATTTCTGCGTCCAGCCTCACCGTTTCTTCGGGGGCCTGCGGGTAATCCAAGCGCCGCTCCAGGCAGCGCAATACGGCGGCAACCATGCCGTCAATCGGGTTTCGCAACGTGGTCAGTCGTATGGTCGGCCAACGGGCCATTTCGATGTCATCAAAACCGATCACCGAGACGTCTTTGGGAACCACCCGACCGGCATCCCGCAGCGCACCGAGTGCGCCGATGGCCATGGCATCATTGGCACAGAATATCCCATCGAAATCAGTCTGTTCCAGCAGATTGCGGGTGGCGAAATATCCACTCTCGGTGGTGTAGGTTCCGGTGATCTCCCCCGCCAGTGTGATGCCTTTGGCCGTCAACCCGGCAAGCAGTCCGCTGCGGCGTTCAGCGGTCGCGCCGAATTCCCCCGGACCGCCCACCATCGCAACCCGGCGACGGCCGCGTTGCGCAAACAGATCCGCCGCCATCTGTGCGGCTTCGTGGTTGCGCAGACAGATGTTGTCGACGCCCTCTGCTGCGATGATTCGGCCAGAGGCGATGACCGGGATATGCAGTTTGCTACAGAGTTCGACGATTTCGGTCGCAAGACTGCCGCTACGCAGGATCATCGCATCCAGCGGATAGCGGAGCACCTGGGTCACCGCATCGCGGGCATGGTCGCCACCACCGGCGATCACCACCGGCCATTTGCCCGCGGCATTCAGGCCGGCGATCAGGGCAGAGGTCGCCTCCTTGTCGTATTCATTGCGCATCTCACCGGCGAAAACCGCAACCAGATTGGAGCGCGCCCCCTGCAGACTGGCGGCCAGCGCATTGGGCTGGTAGCCGAGTTCATGTGCCGCCAGCAGGATCCGTTCACGTTTTTCTTGATCCAGATAGGCGCCCTCGGTGAAAGCCCGAGAAACAGCCGAACGCGAAACGCCAGCGATTTCAGCCACATCTGCGGCTGTCACCCGGGATTGGCGTTTGCCGCCAGCTGACCCTTGTCGCTTCATCTGTCGTCCCTTTCGGGCGTGATGTTTTTTTTGTGAGACACCGAAACCCTTGACACAACCGTTACATAGCGCCCCTATATGAACACGTGTGCAGTTCTGGTGCAACGGACAAGCTCCTGGCAAAAGACACAGGGCGGAAAGACGCAGCGAGCCGCACAGGCCTAGGGGAGGCCATTTCAAAAAACACCATCGGTGGCCGTTTTCGGCTGCCTTGGACAATTGAATCGTTGGCCCGATTGGGCAACGGCAGACCGGAGACTGATGATGAAGCGTATTACGTTTACGACCGCTGCGACGCTGGCTTTTGCTGCAAACGCTGCGTTTGCCGAAACCGAGATCACCTGGTGGCACGCAATGGGTGGCGCGCTGGGCGACACCGTCAACCAGATCGCATCCGACTTCAACGCGAGCCAGGATGAGTACAAGATCACCCCGGTCTTCAAGGGCACCTATGAAGAGACCCTGACCGCAGGCATCGCTGCCTTCCGCGCAGGCGAACAGCCGAATGTGATGCAGGTGTTTGATGCTGGCGCCGCAACCGTGATCGGCGCCAAGGGCGCGACCATTCCGGTTCAGGATCTGCTGGCCAACAATGGTGTTGAATTCGACATCAACGATTACATCGCCGGCGTGCGCTATTTCTACGCCGACAGCGATGGCAAGATGATCGGCATGCCGTTCAACTCCTCCACGCCGATCATGTATTACAACATCCAGGCGCTGGAAAAAGCGGGCGTTACCGCGCCCACGACCTGGGAAGAGTTCCAGACCGTCACTGCACCAGCGCTGAAAGAGGCAGGCTATACCGCCCTGTCGCAGTCACATCTGCCCTGGATCTTCACCGAGAATTTCCACTCGCGCCACAACCTGCCGTTTGCCACCAACAACAATGGCTATGATGGGGTCGACACCCAGATCCTGGTGAACAACGACGCGATCAAGGCACATTTCACAGCTGTCACCGACTGGCAGAAAAACGGCTACTTCGAATGGTTCGGCACAGGTTGGGGCGACAACCAGACGCCGTTTGAAGAAGGCAAGGTTGCGATGTGGCTGGGCTCCTCCGGCTCCTTCGGTGGTCTGAGCAAGAAAGACCTGCCGTTTGATTTCTCCGCGACCATGCTGCCCTATTGGGAAGCCGTGACAACAGAGCCGACGCAAACCTTCATCGGTGGCGCCTCGCTGTTTGCCATGGCGGGCCATGATGCCGAAGAAAACAAGGCAACTGCTGCGTTCTTCGACTTCCTGACCTCCGCCGAGGTTCAGTATTTCTGGCACAAAGAAACCGGCTATGTGCCGATCACCGAAGCCGCATATGAGATGGCAAAGGCGGACGGCCATTATGACCGCGCCCCTGCGGCCGAGGTCGGCATCCAGCAGCTGTCGCTGGCGGCTGGTGACAACACCAAAGGCTATCGCATGGGCTTCTACGTACAGATCCGTGACGTGATGAACCGCGAATACGGTCGCATCCTGACTGGTGAAACCTCGGTTGAAGACGCCTTCAACGCGATTGAGTCCGAAGCCAACAACCTGCTGGCCCGTTTCGCCAAGACCCAAGGCTAATCGCGGGGAATTCCCCCTTACCTGTGACGGCCGCAGCCCCTGCGGCCGTCACGCATTACAACGAAGAGGCACACCGTGAAACGCGCCGGATTCTCGACCAAGTGGATGCCGATCCTGCTGCTGATGCCGCAGCTCGTCATTATCGCTATTTTCTTCTATTGGCCCGCCTGGCACGCAATCCAGTCGTCCTTTTACCTGCAGGATCCGTTCGGGTTTGGCTCTACCTTTGTCGGTCTGGAAAATTACACCGATCTTATGGGGAACAGTGAATATCGCCGCGTTGCGGTTTTCACGCTTGTATTTACGGTTTTGGTGACCTTCTTCTCGCTTGCGATTGCACTGTTGCTGGCGGTGAAGGCGGACAATGTCCTGCGCGGCGCACGCACCTATAGGACCCTTCTGATGTGGGTCTATGCGGTCGCCCCGCCGGTTGCCGGCTTCATTGGTCTGATCATGTTCGACCAGAGCTGGGGACCATTGACGCGGCTTGCCGGTTTCTTTGGCTGGGACTTTGTTCTGGGCGTGAACTTCAACGATACCGCAGCCGCGATGGTTCTGGTCTCGGTCTGGAAACAGATTCCGGTCAACTTCATCTTCTTCCTGTCCGGTTTGCAATCCATCCCGCGTTCCGTACGTGAGGCGGCTCTGATCGACAACGGATCGGCGACCAGCCGGTTCTGGGATGTGACGTTCCCGCTGCTTGCGCCGACGGGCTTCTTCCTCCTGATCATCAATATCACCTATGCCCTGTTCGACACCTTCGGCATTGTCGATACACTGGTGAAGGGCGAGCCGGGCAACAATCCGATGACCCTTGTTTACAAGGTTTATGTCGATGGTTTCCGTGGCAATGACCTTGGCGGTTCCTCGGCACAGTCGGTGATCCTGATGGTTCTTGTCCTCGCGCTTACGGTCTTCCAGTTCCGGCTGATTGACCGTCGGATCCACTATACCTGAGGGGGCTGACATGGCTGACCAAACACCCGTTCAAACGCCGCGCCGCTCCATCAACTGGGGGGCCGTTGGCGACCACACCGTTCTGATCCTCGGCTCGCTCTTCATGCTGGTGCCGCTGATCATGGTGGTGATGACCACAACCGTGCCGGATGTGGATATCATCAAATACGGACCGCAGCTGAAGATCGGCGACCAGTTCGACGAGAACTTCAAAAAGGCGATGTTCGAGGCCTCCGGCTTTTCCGGGGCCAACACCGGCACGCGGATGCTGTTCAACTCCTTTGTTCTCGGTATCGGCTTTGCGCTTGGGAAGATCCTGATTGCGATGATGGCGGCCTATGCCATCGTCTATTTCCGCCTGCGGTTTGCCACGCTGGCATTCTGGGTGATCTTCACCACGCTGCTGCTGCCGCTGGAGGTCCGTATTCTGCCGTCCTATGAGGTGGTGCAGCAGCTGGGCATGCTCAACACCTACCAGGGTCTGATCATCCCCTTGATTGCGTCTGCAACCGCAACCTTCTTCTTCCGCCAGTTTTTCCGGTCTGTGCCGGAAGAGCTGGTCGAGGCTGCGCGCATTGATGGGGCTGGGCCGGTGAAGTTCTTCATCGATATTCTGGTGCCGCTGTCGCGGACCATGATTGCGGCCATGTTCATCATCATGTTTGTCTTTGGCTGGAACCAGTATCTCTGGCCCACCATGATCACCACCGAAGAGGACATGTATACGCTGGTGCGGGGGATCAAACAGATCACCCAGACCCTCGAAGGCACCAATGTCCCCGAATTCGGTCGCGCAAATCTTCTCGCCGTGATCGCCATCCTGCCGCCCGTGGCAGTCGTCATTTTCTTCCAAAGCTGGTTCGTCAAGGGCCTGACGGAATCCGATAAGTAAGGACTTCAAATAATGGCTCAGGTTTCCCTGAATTCTGTACGCAAGGTCTACCCCAATGGGGTCGAGGCCGTCACTTCCTCCAGCTTCAAGATCGAGGATGGCGAATTCGTTGTCCTGGTCGGCCCATCGGGCTGCGGCAAATCCACGTTGCTGCGCATGATTGCCGGTCTGGAGGATATCACCGAAGGCACGCTGGAAATCGGCGACCGGGTGGTCAACAATGTCGATCCGGCGGATCGCGATATCGCGATGGTGTTCCAGAACTACGCGCTCTATCCGCATATGACGGTGCGCAAGAACATCGCCTATGGCCTGAAGAACCGCAAAACCCCCGAGGCTGAGATCAAGCAGAAGGTGGCCGAGGCCGCCAAGATGTTGAACCTTGAGGAATATCTGGACCGCAAACCCTCGCAGCTGTCCGGCGGTCAGCGCCAGCGGGTTGCCATGGGGCGCGCCATCGTGCGCGATCCGGCGCTGTTCCTGTTTGATGAACCTCTGTCGAACCTTGATGCCAAGCTGCGCAACCAGATGCGGATTGAGATCAAGGCCCTGCAACGCCGTCTGGGCGTCACCTCGATCTACGTGACCCACGATCAGGTTGAGGCGATGACCATGGCGGATCGCATCATTGTCCTGAACGGTGGCCGGATCGAACAGATTGGCACCCCGTCTGAGATCTATCACAATCCGGCGTCTGTCTTTGTCGCCTCCTTCATGGGCGCGCCACCGATGAACCTGGTTGATGCCACGATCTCCGATGGTCAGGTCACCCTGCCGGATGGTGTGGCGATGGGGGCACTGGATGGCGCTGCATCAGGTGCCGTCAAGCTCGGCATCCGCCCCGAGGATGTGCAGCTGGTCAGCGAAGGTGGTATTTCGATCAACGTTGAACTGATCGAAGAACTGGGCGCACATCGCCTGCTGCATGGCCAGCTCGGCGGGCAGCCGTTCACAATCCACGTCCTGAAGGACATTCCGGTTGATCCCGGACCCCATCAGATCTCGGTGGATCCGGCGGCGATCTGCCTGTTTGACGCAGAAAGCGGCAAACGCAGATGACCGAGGTTCTGGACAGTCTGCCGCCGGTTTCCCCCGAGATGCAGGCCCGGATCAAGGCAGCGTCGCGCACTGCAGCGGCGCATCGCGCGCTCATGGCAGAGGTGCCGGCGATGGCCGCCTTGCAAGGCGGTGGTAAGGGTCATCTGGAAGCGCTGGCCTCCTCGGTGTCGGTTGTGGCCTGGAACGTCGAGCGCTGCCTTTTTCCTGAGGATACCGCCGGCCACATCCTCCCGCTGGCGCCGCAGGTAGTCCTGCTGTCAGAGGTCGACCATGGCATGGCGCGTACCGGTCAGCGCCACACCACCGAGGAGATGGCTGCCGCACTCGACATGGCTTATGTCTTTGGTGTGGAATTTCACGAGCTGGATCTGGGTGGGCCTACCGAACAGGCGTTTTGCACCGATGATTTCAATCTGTTCGGCTGGCACGGCAATGCCATCCTGTCGGCGGTCCCGCCGGAACGGGTGACGCTGATCCGGCTGGATGATCACGGGCATTGGTTCGCCTCGGATGAGGTGCCGGCTGACCCGGACCAGCCGCGCCTTGGTGGCCGCATGGCGATTGCCGCGGTTCTACCGACTGAGGCTGGACCGATCTGCGTGGTTTCCACCCATCTGGAGAGCAACGCCGACGCAGCCCATAGGCATCAGCAGTTTGACAGGCTGCTCCGCGCCATCGACGCATTTGCGCCGGATATGCCGGTACTGATTGGCGGTGATCTGAATACAGGCAATCACCTGCCGCCTGATTTCGACTGGCAGCGCGAGACGCTGTTCGATCTGGCCCGTTCCCATGGCTACGACTGGAGCGCGACCCCGGATGGTGTCACCACCCGCCCCAGTCTCATCACGCCGCATCCTGATCGGCAGATGAAGCTGGACTGGTTCTGCACCCGCGATATGCGCGCGACCGAGAGTCGGCTGCTGTCTTCGGTTGATCAAAATGGTCGCCCGCTGTCTGATCATGATGCCGTCTGGTGCCGCGTCGGGCTCGATTGATGCCGACACTGGCCTGATCCATTGACCGGGCGGCATGTGTCCGGCCGGTCAAGGCCCTGAGGTGCTATACGCCCGCGGTATTAAAATACACGCCTGATTATCGGCGGCAGGTCTGCGGTCGCGTGATAAACAGGGCGCATGTTGTTTGATCTTCCTGACCACGAAGCGCTCTATCAGGCGCTGCTGAACCGCGATGACCGCTATGACGGGCAGGCCTATGTCTGCGTGGCCACGACCGGCATCTTCTGTCGCCTGACCTGTCCGGCACGCAAACCCAAGCGGGAGAACTGCCAGTTCTTCGGCAGCGTTGGCGAATGTATCGAAGCCGGGTTCCGGGCCTGCAAACGATGCCACCCGCTGCGCCCGATGGCAGAGGCCGATCCGGCAGTGGCCAGCCTGTTGGCCGCCTTGGATCAACGCCCGGAGCACCGCTGGAGCGAGGGTGATATCCTCCGCATGGGTCTTGATCTCTCGACGGTCAGGCGCAGCTTCAAGCGGCAGTTCGGCATGACCTTTCTTGAGATGGCGCGCCAGCGCCGTCTTCGCGAAGGCTTCACCGTGCTGTCAGAAGGCGGCAAGGTCATTGAGGCACAGTTGGATGCGCAATTCGACTCTCCCAGTGCGTTTCGTGCGGCCTTTGCCCGGTTGCTGGGCAGGGCGCCCGGCAGCCTGACCCGCGAAGGCCTTTTGCTGGCCGATTGGATCCCGACACCGCTCGGCGACATGATCGCAGTCAGCAGCCGGACTGAGTTGCACCTGCTGGAATTTGTGGAGCGCAAGGCGCTGAAGGGCGAGCTGGACAAGCTGCAAAAGGCGGTGAAGGGCGATCTTGGTATTGGTCCGACACCACCCGGCGAGCAGATCCGTGCGGAACTGGACGCGTTCTTTGCCGGGATCTCCGCCCGGTTTGAAACGCCGCTGGCCTATCACGGGACACCTTTCATGCAGCAGGTCTGGGATGCCCTGCGCCAGATCCCGCCCGGCGTGACGCGTAGCTACTCGGAGATCGCGCGCCAGATCGGACGTCCAGAGGCGACCCGCGCTGTTGCACGCGCCAATGGTGCCAATCAGATCGCGCTGGTGGTGCCCTGTCACCGGGTGATCGGGGCTGATGGGTCGCTGACCGGTTACGGCGGCGGTCTTTGGCGCAAACAGCGCCTGCTCGATATCGAGCGGCAGTATTGCGCGCCCGTCCGGCATACCGCCAGATCCTGCAAGTAAGGGCGGGAAAGGGCGCCCGGATGCCCTGCAAAGGCCTATCGGCGGTTTCCCAAGCCCCGGCAAATCTGTAGAAGGCGGTAACGCCACTCAGAGCCGGAGCCTGAAACCATGTCGACGCCCAAACCTGTTGTTCTGTGTATCCTTGATGGCTGGGGTAGCGCCGATCCGGGAACCGCCAACGCGCCCTATCTGGCCAAGACGCCGACGCTGGACGAGATTGCGAAGACATGCCCGACAGCACGGTTGATCACGCATGGGCCGGACGTCGGCTTGCCGACCGGGCAGATGGGGAACTCCGAGGTGGGGCATACCAATATCGGTGCAGGTCGCGTGGTGGCGATGGATCTGGGCCAGATTGATCTCGCAATCGAGGATGGCTCATTCTTTGACAATGACGCGCTGCAAGCCTTCATTGCGAAGATGAAGCAGACCGGCGGCACGGCCCATCTGATGGGGCTTGTTTCGGACGGTGGCGTGCACGGCCATATCACCCATATCATTGCGGCGGTGAAGGCGATCCGCGATGCCGACGTCCCTGTCTGGCTGCATGTGATGACGGATGGCCGCGACGTGGCCCCGAAATCTGCTGCCGGTTTCGTCGCTGCCCTGCAATCGGAACTGGCGGCTGGCGCGCGCATCGCAACAGTGACAGGCCGTTACTACGCCATGGACCGCGACAATCGCTGGGAGCGGGTCAGCCAGGCTTATGACGCAATGATCCATGCCAAGGGCCAGCACCGGGCAGCGACAGCGGAGGCTGCTATTGAGGCCAGCTATACCCGCGAGGAGTTCGACGAGTTCATCAAGGCGACAGTGATCGAGGGCTATGATGGCGTGAAAGATGGCGACGGCCTGTTCTGCCTGAATTTCCGTGCCGACCGCGCCCGCGAGATCCTGCGTGCGATTGGCGAGCCGGGCTTTGATTCTTTCGACACCGGCGCACGCCCGGATCTTGCGGCGCTGCTTGGCATGGTGGAATACTCCGAAGGCCACAACAGCTATATGCAGACCGTGTTTCCCAAACGGGCCATCGTCAACACCCTGGGGGCATGGGTGGCAAAACAGGGCAAGCGCCAGTTCCGTCTGGCCGAGACCGAAAAATACCCGCATGTGACCTTCTTTCTCAACGGTGGCAAAGAGGATCCCGAGGACGGCGAAGATCGCGCGATGCCGAAATCGCCGCAGGTGGCGACCTATGATCTGCAGCCGGAGATGTCGGCGCCAGAGGTGACGGAGCGCTTTATCGAGGCTATCGAAGCGGGGTATGACCTGATTGTCACCAATTATGCGAACCCGGATATGGTGGGCCATACCGGTGATCTCGACGCTGCGATCAAGGCCTGTGAGGCCGTGGATCAGGGTCTTGGCAAGGTCGTGGCCGCGCTGACGGCGGCGGGCGGCGTCATGCTGGTCACCGCCGATCACGGCAATTGCGAGGTGATGGTGGACCCCGAAACAGGCGGGCCGCACACCGCCCATACCACCAATCTTGTGCCAGTCGCGCTGGTTGGTGGGCCGACAGGCGCAAAGCTGCGCAACGGTCGGCTCGCGGATCTGGCCCCAACCGTGCTGGAGCTGATGGACCTTGCGAAACCGGATGAAATGACTGGAGAGAGCCTGCTCGTATGAGGCCTGCGTTTGGCATCACTGGACTGTCGGTAATCCGGCGCGCTCTGCTGATATCGGCGGCGTCGCTTGTCCTGCCGATCCTGGCCGGGACTGCGGCGGCCGCGGATAATCCCGCCGCTGCCGCGCAGCAGGCCGCCAACCAGCTGGAAGCCGCGACGCTGGCCTTGCAGGACGCCGAAAGCGCGCGAGACCGGGTTGCCGCGCTGACCGAGACGGTGCGTGCCTATGAGGCGGGTCTTGCTGCGATGCGCGATGGGCTGCGTCGTGTGGCGCAGCGCGAGGGCCAGCTGGCGGCCCAGCTGAAGGCACGCGAGGACGATGTGGCGGATCTTCTCGGCGTGTTGCAGACCATTGAAACCTCGCCGCCGCCGGTGTTGATGCTGCACCCCTCAGGCCCGCTTGGCGCGGCGCGCTCCGCCATGACACTGGCAGAGGTGACACCGGCGCTTCAATCGCGCGCAACCGCACTGCGTCGCGACCTTGAGGAGGTCCAGACCTTGCGCCTGTTGCAGCAGAACGCGGCGAATACGTTGCAGGAGGGGCTTAACGGTGTGCAGGAGGCGAGGGCGCAATTGTCTGCCGCTATCGCCGACCGGACCGACCTGCCGCGCCGCTTTACCCAGGACCCGGTGCGGACGGCTATTTTGATTTCATCCACTGAAACCCTCAGCGGATTTGCCAGCGGGCTTGCTGAAATCGCCGAAGGCGAGATTGCAACGACTGACGCTGATATCAGCGCCCTGCGGGGTGAGTTGTCGATCCCGGTCGAAGGGCTGGTTCTGCGCGGCTACGGCGAGAAAGACGCCGCAGGCATCGCCCGGCCCGGCTGGCTTGTTGCGGCACGTCCGCGCGCGCTGGTGGTCTCTCCCACGGCGGCAACGATCCGCTATCAGGGGCCGCTTCTGGATCTTGGCAATGTGGTCATTCTTGAACCACAGCCGGAGACACTGTTTGTACTCTCCGGGTTGGCTGAGGTTTACGGCACCATGGGCGAGGTCATCCCGGCAGGAACCCCGGTTGGCCTGATGGGGGGCAAAAGCCCCGAAATCGGTGCCATTTTGTCACTAAGCGGTGAAGGGGCTGGAACTGACCGCACAGAAACGCTCTATATAGAAGTGAGAATGGACAACAGTCCGGTGGACCCCGAAACCTGGTTCCGCACCGACAAGGATGGAAATTAGTTCATGAGAAAATTTGCGATGGCCGCGGTGGGCGGCACGCTGGCAGGAATCCTTGCCACCACCTATGTAGCTGAGCCGCTTCTGGCTCAGGAAGGCAGCCGAGAGGCCAGCGTCTATGAACAGCTGGATCTTTTTGGCGACATCTTTGAACGCATCCGCGTGCAATATGTCGAAGACGTCGATGAGACCGAGCTGATCGAAGCCGCCATTGGCGGAATGCTGGCTTCGCTGGATCCGCATTCCAGCTATCTGTCGCCCGACGATGCCACCAAGATGCGGGTGCAGACCCGTGGTGAATTCGGCGGTCTCGGGATCGAGGTCACGCAGGAAGAGGGCTTTGTCAAAGTTGTCTCTCCGATCGATGGAACACCGGCGGATGAAGCCGGGATCGAGGCCGGT
The DNA here is from genome assembly GCF_037911135.1 of Phaeobacter sp. A36a-5a. Lineage (NCBI taxonomy): Bacteria > Pseudomonadati > Pseudomonadota > Alphaproteobacteria > Rhodobacterales > Roseobacteraceae > Phaeobacter > Phaeobacter bryozoorum. Next base: position 56,645 of record NZ_JBBLYU010000001.1, read on the forward strand.
GATTTCATCACCCATGTGGATGGCGAAAGTGTTCTTGGCCTTTCGCTGGACGATGCGGTTGAGCTGATGCGGGGGCCGGTTGGTTCCGAAATCATCATCACCGTTGTGCGCGAAGGCGAGGCGGAGCCGTTTGACGTCTCGATCATCCGCGACACGATAAAGCTGACAGCGGTGCGGGCGCGGACCGAAGACGACACTGTCGTGCTGCGACTGACCACATTCAACGATCAGACCACGCCGAACCTGGAAGCCGGGCTGAAAAAACAGCTCGAAGAAGCCGGTGGTATGGATAACGTCAACGGGATCGTGCTGGACCTGCGCAACAACCCCGGTGGCCTTCTGACACAGGCGATCAAGGTGGCCGACAGCTTCCTCGACAGCGGTGAGATCGTCTCGACCCGCGGTCGTAACCCCGAGGACGGCGAGCGGTTTAACGCTACGCCGGGCGACCTTGTGGACGGCAAACCGATTGTGGTGCTGATCAACGGTGGATCGGCGTCTGCATCGGAAATCGTTGCAGGTGCCCTTCAGGACCATCGCCGCGCCATCGTGGTCGGCACCAAATCCTTTGGCAAAGGGTCTGTGCAGACGGTGATGCCGCTGAAAGGGGAGGGTGCAATGCGCTTGACCACGGCGCGCTATTACACACCCTCCGGGCGCTCCATTCAGGCCTTGGGTGTCTCACCCGATATCGTCGTGGAACAGCCCCGACGCACCCCGGATACCGAGGAGGAGGACGAGAAGGCCTCCGCAGCACGCCGGACCCGTTCGGAGGCCGACCTGCGCGGACGTCTGAACAATGACAGCCTTTCCGAGGATGAAATCCGCCAGATCGAAGAAGACCGCGCCAAGGCCGAGGCCGCTGCCGAACGTCGCGAAGAGGATTATCAGCTGGCCTATGCCATCGACATTCTGAAAGGCTTGTCGAAGCTGGGGCCGGAGCAGCAGTAAACACCACCTCGCAGATATAACCCATGATAACCGCCCCGGACCTGTTCCGGGGCGGTTTCAGTTTGACCATCTTGATCGCAAATGGGGTTTGGCCAGGGCGGGGCGGCTCACGCGCGGGGCGGTTTTCCCGCAATGATATCGCGACGAAACCGGCGTGGTGGCAGCCCGGTGCCCCGGGTAAAGACGCGGCTGAAATGAGCCGGGTCCGAATAGCCCAGCTCGTAGGCGATTTCTGCCGCACTCAGCGCGGTATAGATCAAAAGTCGCCGCGCCTCGCGCAGCATCCGCTCACTGATAAGTTGCGAGGCTGGCTGACCGGTAGCCTGATGGCAGATCCGATTGAGGTGTGTTGTCGAAACGGCAAGTTCGCGCGCATAGTCGCTCACTTGACGCCGTTTGCGGAAATCCCGGTTCACCAGTGTTTCGAACCGCGCAAACAGCTGGTGGGCCTTGGGGCTCGCGTTGCGATATCGCAAGGCGCCGATAGACTGCGCGACAGTGCCGGTAAGCGCGCCGACAAGACCGCGCAGGATCTGGCGGCGTGCAAATCCATCGGTTTCATAGGCGTCCCGGATACTCTCGACAAGGCGCTCCAGAGGCGCATCCAGCGGGGTGATGGTTGCGCGGTCTAGCGTGGTCAGGACATCCGGAATGTCATCAAGTACCTGATCAATAAGGTCTGATGTCAGGGTCAACACCCAGCCGCAGGTGTCACTGTTAAAGCGGAAGCCATGCACCGCACCGCGTGGCACATTGATCACGCAAGGCGGTGTCAACTGTTGAGCGATGCCATCCAGGGTAGCCTCACCGCTGCCCCGCATCAGCACGATCAGTTGGTGAAGCCGCGCGTGGCGGTGTGGTTTCAAAGCCCAATCATGCAGCGAGGAACGCGCCTCAATGCTCTCGATATGCAGAAGGTCTGCCAGCTCCCCATGCTCTCCAAACAGGGAGTAGGTATTGATAGCGTATTCTTCGCTCATGTGCGAAATATACAAGAAATCGGCGGTAGGGTCTATTCGCAACCCTGCGTTCTCCGGGCAAGATATGGATGCGAACAGGAGAGAACCGGAATGCCGAACCAGACAACACAGGTGGTCATTGTAGGGGGCGGCCCGTCTGGCTTGTTGCTCTCGCAACTGCTGCACCGGGCCGGTATCGATACGATTGTGCTTGAGCGTCAGACCCGCGACTATGTGCTTGGTCGCATTCGTGCCGGTGTGTTGGAACATGGGTTTGTGGACCTGATGCGCCGGGCAGGAGCCAATGCACGTATGGACCTCGAAGGCGTGGTTCATCACGGATTTCACATTGCTCATCAGGGTCGTCTGGACCGGATCGACCTTTCGGGCAGAACCGCCGGTCAAACCGTCATGGTCTATGGCCAGACCGAGGTCACGCGCGACCTCTATGACGCCCGCGATGCCATGGGCGGGCAGATCATTCACGAAGCGATGAATGTCGCCCTTCATGATATCGAGTCGGATCAACCCTATGTCACCTATGAGTTGCAGGGCGAAACCGGCCGGATCGATACCAAGTTCATCGTCGGTGCGGATGGGTTTCATGGCGTCAGCCGTCGCTCAATTCCAGCGGATGTGCTGCGTGAATATGAGAAGGTCTACCCTTTTGGCTGGCTTGGCGTGCTCTCACAGACGCCGCCCGCGACGGCTGAGCTGATCTATGCCCGCCATGAACGCGGATTTGCCCTGTGCTCGATGCGCAATGCACAGTTGAGCCGTTACTACATTCAGGTGCCGCTGACCGACCGTGTCGAGGATTGGAGCGATGTGCAATTCTGGGAGGAGTTGAAGAGGCGCTTGCCTGCGGAGGTTGCGGACAGTCTGAAAACCGGCCCCTCGATTGAGAAATCCATCGCCCCGCTGCGCAGCTTCGTCGCAGAGCCGATGCGCTACGGCGCGCTGTTTCTGGCAGGCGATGCGGCGCATATCGTGCCACCCACCGGGGCCAAGGGGCTGAACCTCGCAGCATCTGATATCTACTATCTGTTCGAGGGGCTGTCGGATCATTTCCAGCGCGGCGATGACGGCGCGCTGGACAGCTATTCAGAGCGCGCACTGGCGCGGATCTGGAAGGCGGAACGCTTCAGCTGGTGGATGACCAACCTGCTGCATCGGTTCCCCGACATGTCGCCGGCGGATGTACGATTGCAACAGGCCGATCTCGACTATCTGTTTTCCTCCGATGCGGCCCAGGCCTCTCTGGCGGAAAACTATGTCGGCCTGCCTTATTAGGCTCTACCCCAGGCCACTGTCAGCCGTTTATCCGGCCGGTGGTCCTGTTCCGCCAGATCCATAAGCGCACCGCCGAAATCGGCAAAGGAAATCTGTGACTGGCCTTCGTGGTCTGTGACCAGCGTGTCGGTTCCCCAAGCGTACCGCCCCTTGCGCGGTCCCTCGTGTAGCATCGCTGGCGGGCGCAGGCAGGTCCAATCCACATCCGGTGTGGAATCCAGTAACTGATCCTGCGCAGCGCAGGCTTCCGCGATCGGGCGCACCGCTTCGGGCAGAAAACCAGGTGCGCTCAGCACGGTCTCGCCGCTGCCATCTGCAAGCTTCAACAGAGCGGCGCCACCGGTGATGAGGGCAGGGATGCCGGCGGAGCGGGCGGCATTCAGGACCGCCCTGGTCAGATCCACCAGCAATGCATCCTGCCCGGGCAGCGGGCGAAGGGCGCTGATAATGATCTGGTGTTGCCGGGCCAGCCCCGCCAGCTGGTCTGCACTGGACAGAACATCCAGCGAAACGGCGGTGACCCGGGCGTCGCCGCTATGGCCTGACCGTTCCGGATGACGGGCGACGGCGGTCACGGTATGGCCGCGTTCGATGGCCTGTTGCAGGGTCGCACCCCCGACATCGCCGGTCGCCCCAAAGAGAAGAATATCCATTTCAAACCTTTTGTCTTGATATCAAGATAGTGGGTATTGATTATTTATCTTCACGTCAAGATATTTGGTGCAGTGCAAAAACGCACAAAATATTGCGCGCAGGCAAACATTTGGCCTGCATTCCACGCTGGCGATCCGATGACCTGGACGCTAACGTGCACTGAACTGATCAGTTTACTTTTAAGGGAGGCAGCAATGTCAGCCATCCTATCTATCCGTGATTTGGAAAAGACATACGAAGGCGGGTTTCAGGCGCTCAAAGGGGTCTCGCTCGAGATCGAGAAGGGGGAGATCCTCGCCCTTCTGGGGCCGAATGGCGCAGGTAAGACGACGCTGATTTCGACCGTTTGCGGCATCACCACCCCCAGCTCTGGGAAGGTGTCGGTGGGCGGTCACGACATCATCGAAGACTTTCGGGCCGCGCGCAGCCTGATCGGGCTGGTGCCGCAGGAGATCAACCTTGAGCCGTTTGAGACGGTGTGGAATTCGATCAAGTTTTCGCGGGGGCTTTTTGGCAAGCCGCGCAATGATGCGCTGCTTGAGGATATTCTCCGCAAGCTGTCGCTCTGGGACAAACGCAAGAGCCAGATCAAGGAATTGTCCGGCGGCATGAAGCGCCGTGTGCTGATCGCCAAGGCGCTCAGCCACGAGCCGCGCATCCTGTTTCTGGATGAACCGACTGCCGGGGTGGACGTGGAGTTGCGCAAGGATATGTGGGACGTCGTGGCAGAGCTAAAACGCGGCGGTGTCACCATCATCCTGACCACCCACTACATTGAAGAAGCCGAAGCCATCGCGGATCGGGTCGGAGTCATCACCAACGGAGAGATCCTGCTGGTCGAGGACAAGGACAAGCTGATGGCGCAGCTTGGCAAGAAGCAGCTGGAGGTGCAGCTGACAGAACCGCTAACAGCCGTGCCGGAAGGTCTCAGCGGCTATGGTGTGACTCTGACAGAAGATGGCCGAGGCCTGATCTATTCCTATGACACCAACGCCGAGCGGACCGGCATCACTGCCCTGCTGAACGACGTGGCCACCGCGGGTCTGACGCTGGCGGATGTGCAGACCCGGCAATCCAGCCTCGAGGACATATTCGTCGGGCTGGTCTCAGGAGAACCGACATGAATTGGACTGCAATCGCCTCCATTTACCGCTTTGAAATGGCGCGATTTTTTCGCACCCTGATGCAGAGCTTCCTGTCGCCGGTGCTGTCAACCTCGCTTTATTTCGTGGTGTTTGGTGCCGCCATCGGTAGCCGGATCGACCAGGTCGAAGGCGTGCCTTACGGTGCCTTCATCGTTCCGGGTCTGATCATGCTCAGCGTGATGACGCAAGCCACCTCCAATGCCTCTTTCGGGATCTATTTCCCAAAGTTTATCGGCACTATATACGAGCTGCTATCGGCGCCAGTGAACTTCCTTGAGATCGTGATCGGCTATGTCGGCGCCGCCGCCACCAAGGCCCTGTTTATCGGTGTGGTGATCCTGCTGACGGCCTCGCTCTTTGTCGATCTGACCATTGCGCATCCGCTCGCCATGGTGCTGTTCATGGTGCTGACCTGCGTCAGCTTTGCGCTGCTGGGATTCATTATCGGGGTCTGGGCGAAAAACTTTGAACAGCTGCAATTGGTGCCGCTGCTGATTGTCACGCCTCTGGTCTTCTTGGGCGGGTCTTTTTATTCGATTTCGATGCTGCCGCCGATCTGGCAGAAAATCACCCTGTTCAACCCGGTGGTTTATCTGATTTCCGGCTTTCGCTGGTCCTTCTTCGGAACCTCTGACGTGCCGGTCGGGCTCAGCCTTCTGGCCATCGGCGGCTTTACCGCGCTTTGCCTGGCGGTGATCTGGTGGATCTTCAAAACCGGCTGGCGGATCCGCGCCTGACCCTGAGTAACCGCGCGGCAGAATAGGGCCATAACCCGCCCGCCGCGCGGCTTTGGGGCAGCCGCAACATCGCTGCCCCAAGGGAAGGTAAACCCGGTTAATTCCGCACGTATGTGGCGAACGTTGCAATTTTACCCAAGGTGCGCGGCTTTTTTGCTGCTGCTTTCGCCTCGTTCCGGTGCCATCCCTTGTTTCAGGGCAGTCGGCATTCTACATCGGCGCCATGAACCTGAGATTGCCTTTCTTGAACAAGCCTCCGCTGGTTGCTGTTGTGCGCCTCAATGGCGCCATTGGCATGGCCGGTCGCGGTGCGCTGAATGATGCCACTCTTGGACCGGTGTTGGAGCGCGCCTTTCGAAAGGGAAAGCCGGCAGCGGTCGCCTTTGAAATCAATTCGCCCGGCGGTTCGCCGGTGCAAAGCGCCCTGATTGGTGCCCGCATTCGTCGCCTCTCCGAAGAACTGAAGGTTCCCACTATCGCTTTCGTCGAAGATGTCGCCGCGTCCGGGGGCTATTGGCTGGCCGCCTCGGCGGATGAGATCTGGGCCGACGAAAGCTCGATCCTCGGATCGATTGGGGTGATATCGGCTGGCTTCGGCGCCCATGTCTTTCTGGCCCGCCAGGGTGTCGAACGGCGGGTCTATACCGCTGGCCGCAGCAAATCGATGCTCGATCCCTTCCGCCCGGAAAACGCTGAGGACGTGAAGCGTCTGAAGCAGCTTCTGGGGGACATCCACGACAATTTCATCGCTCATGTCAAAGATCGCCGCGGCGATAAACTGGACACCAGCGAAGATCTCTACACCGGTGAAATCTGGCTGGGACGACGTGCGGTCTCGCTGGGGCTGATTGATGGCATCGGCCATCTGCGCCCCAAGATGCAGGCCCGTTTCGGCGACAAGGTGCGGTTCCGCCGCTATGGTATCAAAAAGCCCCTGTTGGGCCGGATCGGTATGCAGATGGCGCAGGATGCGCTGAACGGTATCGAGGAACGCGCTGAATATGCGCGGTTTGGCCTCTGACGTGATCTTCAAAATCGTTTCCCTGTTTCTTGTGGTGATGGCTGTGCTGGCGATGTTCGGCAAGCTGCGGATGCCCGGGCAAAAGCGCCTGGCCTCGCGGCGCTGCGCCAGCTGCGGACGCTTCAAGATCGGAAAAGGCCCCTGTGCCTGCAAAAAGAATGGAGGGCCTCGGCAATGATGCCATGGCTGTTATCTGGACTTGGGCTGGTCATCCTGCTGTTGGCAGGGGACGCGCTGGTACGGGGTGCGGTGAACCTCAGCCTGCGGATCGGCGTGCCTGCATTGATCGTCAGCCTGACCATCGTTGCCTTTGGCACCTCGGCGCCTGAGATGCTGATCTCCATCCGAGCTGTCGGAGACAATGCGGACGGCATCGCTCTTGGCAACGTTGTTGGCTCGAACACGGCAAATATCCTCATGGTTCTCGGCATCCCGGCGCTGATGCGATCGCTTCACACCAGCGAATGCGATACCCGCAAGAACTATGTGTTCATGTTGATCGCATCGGTACTGTTCATTGCGCTGGCGTTTTACGGAACCTTCACGGTCTGGTCTGGCCTTATCCTGCTGGGCGCGCTGTCGGTTGTTCTGGGCGTGGCCTTCCGCGAGGCGCGCGCCCATCGCCGCAACGGCAAGGATAGTGACCTCGACGAGATTGATGAGGCGGATCCCGATATGCCCTATTGGCGGATCGGCATCTACCTGTTCCTCGGATTGGTCGGATTGCCGCTGGGGGCCGATCTGCTGGTCGACAACGCGTCGATCATCGCGCGGACCTATGGCGTTACCGAAACGGTGATCGGTCTCACGCTGGTGGCCATAGGCACCTCGTTGCCGGAGCTGGCAACCACCGTCATGGCTGCACTGCGTCGGCAGGCGGATGTGGCACTGGGCAATGTGATCGGCTCCAACATGTTCAACCTGCTGGCAATTGTCGGCGTTGCCACCTTTGTCGGCCCGATCAGCGTTGATCCCTCCTTCCTGCGGGTGGATCTCTGGGTGATGCTGGCCTCATCGCTGCTGCTGGTGCCGTTTGTTTTTCTCAAAATGGACATCACCCGCACCTGGGGTGTGATTTTATCGGCGGTTTATGTGGTCTACCTGGTGCAGCTGTTCTAACTCATTGCCAAACAGGCAGATGAGGAGAGAGCAAGATGCGGGCATTGGTAACCGGCGCGGGCAAGCGACTTGGCCGCGCGATGGCACTGGAATTGGCTGCGAGCGGCTATGACGTCGCCGTTCACTACGCCAGTTCCGCAGATGCGGCGGAACGCACGGCGGAAGAGATCCGCGCCATGGGGCGCATGGCTGTCACCCTACAGGCCGATCTTCTGCAGGAGACGGCGACAGCCGCCCTGCTGCCCGCCGCCGCAGAGGCCCTGGGCGGTCCGATCACCTGCCTTGTGAACAACGCGTCAATCTTTGAGCATGACAGTCTGGAAACGGCGACCCGCAGCAGCTGGGATCGTCACATGGACAGCAATCTGCGCGCGCCGTTCATTCTGGCACAGCAGCTGGCCGCGCAGGACCTGCCCCAGCAGATGGACGATGAGGGGCGACCGCTGGCTTCTGCCGCTGTCATCAATCTGATCGATCAGCGTGTGCGCAAGCTTACGCCGGAGTTCATGACATATACGCTGGCGAAATCCGCCCTTTGGACGTTGACGCGGACCAGCGCACAGGCGCTCGCCCCGCGCATCCGGGTAAACGGGATCGGTCCCGGCCCTACGCTGAAAGGCCCGCGTCAGAGCGAGAGCCAATTTGCCCGTCAATGTGCAAATACACCGTTGCAGCGCGGCGCTGACCCGGCCGATATCCGCGCGGCTCTGGCCTATCTCCTGCGCGCACCCTCGGTCACCGGGCAGCTGATCTGCATCGACAGCGGTCAGCATCTCAGTTGGGAAACACCCGACGTTGTGGGGTTGGAATAAGGGGCTCTGCGGCCTGGTTCAAAAGTGGTAGCGGCGAAGTTGTGCACGTAGCGTCAACGCGTCGTAAATCCGTTACAAAATTCCTTTTGGAATCATAAACTTGTCAGCAATTGGAAAGTTTTACGATTAAAATCAATAACTTATGATAGTGCCTAATTATTAGGCAAACGCTGGAAATCAGCCGAATATAAGGAAAAATCGCGGATAGCCATAAGATACTACCAGGCTTATCCACAGCATCGGTGGATTTGTTCGCTGTTGATCCCGATGCGCTAACATTGCAGACCAGCCCCGGGAATCATAGATCTCGAAACATGACAGACCATCAGCCCGACACCCCATCCGAAACGGCATCTTCCCCGGCATTGACGGGGTATGCCGTGATTCAGGAGTACCTGAAGACACTGGACCACTCGCCCGGTGTTTATCGGATGCTGGATAGCGAAAGCCGCGTGCTCTATGTCGGCAAGGCGCGCAATCTACGGGCGCGGGTGTCGAATTACTCTCGTCCCGGCCATTCGCCGCGGATTGAACGAATGATTGCGGCGACCGCTTCGATGATGTTCCTGACAACCCGGACCGAAACCGAGGCGCTGCTGCTGGAGCAGAACCTGATCAAGCAGCTGAAGCCAAAATACAATGTGCTGCTGCGTGACGACAAAAGCTTTCCGAATATTTTGGTGGCAAAGGATCATGCCTTTCCCCAGATCAAGAAACACCGTGGTGCCCGGCGTGAGAAAGGTAGCTACTTTGGACCTTTCGCCAGTGCGGGCGCCGTAAACCGGACGCTCAATCAGCTGCAAAAGGCATTTCTGCTGCGCAATTGCAGCAATGCCATGTTCGAAAGCCGCACCCGCCCGTGTCTGCAATATCAGATCAAGCGCTGTACTGCGCCCTGCACCGGTGAGATATCGGCCGAGGATTATGCCGCATCCGTACGGGACGCCGAACGTTTTCTGTCCGGTCGCTCGACCAAGATCCAGGAGGAACTCGCCGAGCAGATGACCGCAGCATCCGAGGCCATGGAGTTTGAGCGCGCCGCTGCCCTGCGCGACCGGATCAAGGCGCTCACTCAGGTGCAGACGTCCCAGGGCATCAACCCCCGTGGTGTGGCAGAGGCCGATGTGATCGGCCTGCATCTCGACAGCGGACAGGCCTGCGTGCAGGTGTTCTTCATCCGCGCCAATCAGAACTGGGGCAATCAGGATTTCTATCCCCGCACCAGCGGCGATGTCTCCCCGGCGGAGGTGATGGAAGCCTTTATCGGCCAGTTCTATGACAATAAGGAACCGCCCCGGCAGCTGATCCTGTCGGATGAGATCGAGAACTGCGACCTGATGGAACAGGCGCTCAGCGACAAGGCCGGGCGTCGCGTCGAAATTCTGGTGCCGCAGCGCGGGGAAAAGACGGAACTGGTCGCCGGTGCTGTGCGCAATGCTCGCGAATCTCTGGCCCGCCGCATGGCCGAAAGCGCGACGCAGGCGAAACTGTTGCGCGGCGTGGCCGAAGCCTTCGGCCTTGATGGGCCACCCCAGCGGATCGAAGTCTACGACAACTCGCATATTCAGGGCAGCCATGCCGTCGGCGGCATGATCGTCGCAGGTCCCGAGGGTTTCATGAAAAACGCCTATCGCAAGTTCAACATCAGAGGTGAAGAACTGACCCCCGGCGATGACTTCGGCATGATGAAAGAGGTGCTGAACCGACGTTTCTCACGCCTGCTGAAAGAAGATCCCGACCGTGACAAAGGTCTTTGGCCGGATCTATTACTGATCGACGGTGGCGCCGGTCAGGTCAGCGCCGTTGCCGAGATCATGGCCCGCCACGGCGTCGAAGACATCCCGATGATCGGCGTCGCCAAGGGGGTTGATCGCGATCATGGCAAGGAAGAGTTTCACCGTCTCGGCGAAGCGCCCTTTGCTTTGCAGCGCAATGACCCCGTGCTTTATTTCGTGCAGCGGATGCGGGATGAGGCGCACCGCTTTGCCATCGGGACCCATCGTGCCAAACGGGCGAAAGCCATCGGCGCGACCCCGCTGGATGAGGTGCCGGGGGTTGGTGCCGCGCGCAAACGCGCCTTGCTCACCCATTTTGGCAGCGCAAAGGCGGTGAGCCGGGCCAACCTGTCGGACCTGAAAGCGGTCGAGGGGGTCTCGGCAGCGCTGGCGCAGCGGATCTATGATTACTTTCACGGGCAGGGGTAGCCACGCAAACCGGCCGTCCGGTGCTATTGGCGCCTAACCATTGGTTGGGCCGGGCAAGGTCCTGACTTATTGGTCAAAAAACAGCCTCGTAGATGTGACCGTTCGCGACGGAAAATTCATCTGTTCCGCTTTCCACCCGTGAAACTGCGGGCTAGTGTGCAGCCATGAAATGGACTGTTCCCAATATCCTCACCCTCCTGCGACTGGTGGCAGCCCCGGGGCTCGCGATCATGTTCCTCTATTTTTCGCGCCCCTATGCCGATTGGTTTGCGCTGATCCTATTTGTCAGCGCGGCCATAACCGACTGGTTTGATGGCTATCTGGCACGCTCCTGGGGGCAGGAGACCAAGATGGGCGCGATGCTGGACCCGATTGCCGACAAGGCAATGGTGGTGATCGCGCTGATGATCCTGGTTGGATATGCTGCCGAGCATTGGACACCCTGGCTGGTCCTGCCTGCAACGGTGATCCTGTTTCGCGAAGTCTTCGTCTCGGGCCTGCGCGAATTTCTTGGAGATACGGCCGGCACGCTCAAGGTGACGTCACTGGCGAAATGGAAAACCACGGCGCAGATGATCGCCATCGCCACCTTGTTTTCGCAAGGGATCTTTGAACACTATCTGGTCATGTCCTCCTTTGGCATGGATCAGTCGATTGTGGATCAGATCATGATGGGGGAGATCAGCGACGAGTTCGGCCTGCGCTGGAAGTTCGAGGGCATGATCTGGACCGGCCGACTCGGGTTGTGGCTGCTTTGGATCGCGGCCGCGCTGACCCTGATCACCGGCGCTGACTACATGCGCAAGGCACTGCCACATCTGAAGGAGACCCGCTGATGGATATCCTCTATTTCGCCTGGGTGCGCGAACGTATCGGCCTGCCGAAGGAAAAGATCGAGACAACTGCCGGCACCGTGCGCGAGCTGGTGGGCGAGCTGAGCGCCCGGGATCCGCGCTATGCGGCCGCATTTGCCGACCTGTCGGCGCTTCGTGTGGCGCTGGATCAGGACCTCTCGGATTTCGATGCCTCGTTGGAGGGCGTGCGCGAAGTGGCGTTCTTCCCGCCGATGACCGGAGGCTGAACCATGCGGATCGCAGTGCAGGAGGCCACCTTTGATCTGGGCGAGGAGAGCCAGCGCTTTGCGGCAGATGTTGCGACGTCCGGCGCCAATGCCGGCGCCATCGTGACGTTCACCGGCGTTGTGCGCGGGTCGGACAGCGGCGATATGGTGGCGATGGAGATCGAACATTACCCCGGCATGACCGAGCGTGCGATCGGGCAGATCACGGAGGAGGCGCTGCGGCGCTGGTCTCTGGCCGATGCGCTGGTGATCCACCGCCATGGACGTCTGGTCCCCGGCGAGCAGATCATGATGGTCGCCACTGCCGCACGCCACCGGTCCGATGCTTTTGAGGCGGCGGAATATCTGATGGATTACCTCAAGTCCCGCGCGCCCTTCTGGAAGAAAGAGCTGACACAGGACGGTTCGGGCAACTGGGTCGAGGCCAAAGACAGCGATGAAGATGCCCTGACCCGCTGGGACTGACCCGGCGTTCTGCGCCCGGTCAGCGGGCAGCCAGACTGGAACGTTTCTGATTCCGGTATTAACCGTGCAGCTGGCCGCGCAGCTCTTCTGCCTCGCGACGGGCATCGCGCAGCCCATCCATGGCAGCCCGCAACTCGGCCTCGGTCTGAACCAGCTGATTGGACAGCTCTGCCTCACGTTGTTGCAGGTAGGTGATCGCCTGATCGCGGGTTTCCTCCGCTTCGTGCAGCTCCTGGCTCATCCGATCCAGATCGGCGACATCGCTTTGCCGCACGCGGGTGAAACGATGCACCAGCCAATTGGCAAACCACCCCATCGCAAAGGCGACAAACAGGATAATGGCAGTGGTGATGATGAACTCTGTCCTGTTCATTGTCCGGAGGTCTCCTGTTCGCTGTCTGGGGCGGCTTCTTCGGCGGCGGCCTCATCAAGGGTCGTTTCGCTTGTCGGGTCATTGGCCGGGCGGATCAGCCGGAATTCGATACGGCGATTGGCCTCGCGCCCTTCCTCGGTATCATTGGTCGCAATTGGTGTGCTTTCGCCATAGCCCTTGGCGGTAAAGCTGCTGGTCACCAGCCGCCGTCCGCGCAGCTCGTTCAGAACCGATTGGGCTCGCGACTGGCTGAGCGACTGGTTCATTTCCTCGCGCCCCTGACTGTCAGTATGGCCCTGGATCTCCAGCCGCACACCGTTACAGCGCGACAGGATATCGGCGATCTGATCCAGCGTATCGCGGCTGCCCGCGGCGACGGTTGCCGACCCCGGCTCAAAGGTGATTTTCGAAACGGTCTGCACCGCTGCCAGTTCGGCTTCGCAGAGTTCCGGCGACATCGGTTTGTCCGCAGGCTCCGGCGGCTCCTCATAGGAGACGTTCAGCTCATAGCTCTCCGCCTCGCCCAGCTTGGCCGACAGCAGCTTGGCAATTTCAGCCGGGGCGTCTTCGCGGTGGCTCATCCCGCTCAGTGTGAGACTATCCGGCGTCACGGAGACCGCACCGCGTTGCAGAAAGGACAGCGCCTCCAGCCCGGCCAGCACCCGCACAGGCCAGTCGGCAGGCAGGTCTTCGACAACGCGGGTGGCGCTGTGAACATTGTCGGAACCAAACCGGGCCTTGGCATAGCTGCTGCTGATCTGACGCAGCGCCTCATCCGAAATGCGCCCGCGCAGCTGGACCTGGCCCTCCGGACTCAGGGTTGCGGTGAACTCAGGCGGCCCATTGCCCGCGTTGGCTTCGGGTTGCGGCAGGACCGCGTGAACCGCAAAGACCTGCGGCAGGGCGCTTTCCAACTCTCCCACGACATGGTCAAACAGCGCCGGTGCGGTGCCTTCGGCGGCGACCAGCGTCATATCGGCATTGGCCAGTGTCATGGATCCAGCGCCCAGCTCGGCCAGTGCCGCGATCCCCAGCTCTGCGGCGCGCGCCCAATTGGGCGAGGGAACGCCCATGCCGATCACGCAGTCAACCTTGCCGTCAAACCCGGCCTTCTCGGCGGCCCGCAGGATGCGGTCGCGGCTCAGCTCGCTTTCGGCGGAACAGGCATCAAAGCGCCCGCCAGAGCCATCAATGCTGTAGCGCAGTGTAAATGGAGTAATGACCGGACGCGGGGCCGCGATATCCAGCGACAGGCGCAGACCGGCCGGCGCCATCCGTGTCAGGCGTTTCTCGATCTGTTCCTTGGCTTCGATACTGTCCGAGATCGCGGTGATCGAAACTTCCTCGGCCTCAACCGAAATCTTGGACCGGGGCAGCAGGCTCAGCGCGTCCAGCGCGTAATCCATCGCAGACATCCAGCCCTTCGGAGCGGCGTAATTGGCGGTCTCCAGCAGATCGGCGACCTGATCGGCGCCCGCAATCGTATTCAGCCGCGTGATCACCGTGTCACGATCCGTGACGCGGGGGATCAGTCCGATGATCGAAATGCCGCTGTCATTGCGCAGGATCTCAGCCGAAAATCGCGGAGGGGCGATCCCTTCGGACGGGGTGATCTGCATGTCGTCGATCACGCGCGCCGCATCGACCACGCCACCCACCAGCGAAATCGCGCCAAAGCGTGTGGCCTCATCGGGGGCGGTGCCGTTCAGGATCACCCGCAGCCCGTCGGCGGTCACCTCGGCCCAGGTGTAGCCTGCCTTGTCCAACGCGCGCCGCACGGCGGTTTCGCTGCCTGCTTCGATCCCCGTCACTGCAAACCCGGCCACAACCAGACTGAGCGCGGCAGCCGCGACAAAGGTCAGGCCAGAGATCAAAAGCGAGGACAGGCGCATGGGCAGACTGGTCTCCGTTGGGGCATCCGTCCGAGACGGCTTTTGTCTGTCTTACAGGGGCGCGGCGGCGGGTTCAATCATGCGAACAGAGCTGCAGCAAAGAAGATCAGCGGAATCAAGCCCGTATCCCGATTGAGCCGAAACAGCTGCAACAGGCGCTCGCCGTTTTCGGCATCAAACACCCTGAGTTGCCAGGTCATGTGCCAGCCCATCGCCCAAGGAGCCACCAGCGCCAGCACCAGCGCCAGCACCGATCCCTGCGGCTGCACCGCAAGAATGATCGCGATCCCCATCAGGCTGACCGTTGCCACGATGAAGCGGCGCAGCCACATTGGCGTTTGCGTGCCAAACAGCCGGGCGGTTGATTTCACGCCGATCAGCGCGTCATCCTCGGTATCCTGATGGGCGTAGATCGTGTCATAGAACAGCGTCCAGGCAATGCCCGCCAGATACAGGATGACCGCAGGCCAGTTCAGCGTGCCGGTATGGGCAACCCAGGCCAGCATCGCACCCCAGTTGAAGGCAAGGCCAAGAAACACCTGCGGCCACCAGGTAAACCGCTTGGCAAAGGGATAGATGGCCACCGGAAACAGCGCGAGGATTCCCATGGCAATGGCCGCCTGATTGAACGTCAGCAGGATGCCAAGGGAGACAAGCGCCTGAAGCCCCATCCAGATCACCGCACCGCGAACGGTCACCTGACCGGATGGAATGGGGCGCGAGCGGGTGCGTTCGACCTGACCGTCAAAATTGCGGTCGGTGATATCGTTCCAGGTACAACCTGCGCCGCGCATCAGCCAGGCACCGGCACCGCAGGCCACAAAGATCCACAGATCACCCCAGCGCGGGCTTTGATCCCAGAGGATCGCCAGCATCAGGCCCCACCAGCAGGGGATCAGCAGCAACCAGGTTCCGATGGGGCGATCGGCGCGGCTCAGCCGCAGATAGGGACGGCTCCATGCCGGGGCGTAGTGATCGACCCAATTGCCTTTGACCGCATCTGCGACCTGTCCATCTGGTGTTGGCGTCCCGCCTTGCATATGTATGCCTCATGAGTGCAAAGATCAGACTGTATGTAGAGCACCCGCTGGGGGCAGGGCAATCGGTTCCTCTGGACCGCGATCAGGCGCATTACCTGTTTGGGGTCATGCGGCAGACGGTGGGGGCGCAGCTGTTGCTGTTCAACGGACGGGACGGCGAATGGCGCGTCGAGGTGGCCGAGGCCAGCAAGCGCAGCGGTGTCCTTATCTGCCAGGAGCAGACCCGGCCATTGGTGCTGCCGCCGGATTTGTGGCTGCTGTTCGCCCCGATCAAGAAGGCGCGAACTGATTTCATCGTGGAGAAGGCCGCTGAAATGGGCGCGGTGCGGATCCTGCCGGTGCAGACCGATTTCACCAATTCCGACCGCATCCGGCAGGATCGACTTCAGGCCCATGCGGTGGAGGCCGCCGAGCAATGTGGCGGCACCTACGTGCCGGAGGTCGCGGATCTTCAGAAACTCTCGCGGCTGCTCGACCATTGGCCCGAAGAGCGCCAGCTGATGTTTTGTGACGAAGCAGAGGTCGGCAGCGCATTGGCACTGGCCAGCGAGGCACAGGCACAGGTACCTTGGGCCATCCTGATCGGTCCCGAGGGCGGGTTTTCCGAGGCAGAGCGCAAGCGTCTCCACGCGTTGCCGCAATCCCATGTCGTGAGCCTTGGTCCCCGCATCCTGCGCGCGGATACCGCAGCGGTGGCGGCGCTGACCGTTTGGCAGCAACGCTATGGGGATTGGTAATGACTTGGCGCCCGGCACAGGACAATGATCTCCCGGCGGTTCAGGATCTGCTGCATCGCCATATCGAAAGCTCCATGTTTCTGCTGATCAACCTGCGTGATCACGGGCTGGCTGGCACCGCGCCAAAGGCGGTGCAGCTCTGGGTGCGCGGTCGCGCAGAGGATGGTGTTGCCGGGCTCACCAATAATGGGAGTCTCTTGATCCAGGCGGGCGCCGCCACCGCAGAGGACTGGCGGCAGCTGCAACAGCTGGTGGATCACCGACTGGCGCAGACAGCGTCGCAACAGCAGGTCGGCGTGTTGGGGGAGACCGCCCAGCTGCGCCGCTACCTCGCCGCCACCGGCCTTGATCAGCGGCCCAAGCGCCTTGACCGCGATGAGCCGGGGCTGGCGCTGACCCTGTCCGATCTGGATCGGAGCAGCCTTGATCGTCCGCAGCTGCGGGGCGCGGTGTTGCATCCGCTATCTGCGGCACCCCGCCCGATGTTGGTACAGTGGCGGGCCGCCTACCATCAGGAAACTCTGGGCACTCCGGCATCAGAGGCCGTCGCCGTCGCGGCCGGCGATATCGACAGCTATCTGCTGCGCGACAGCCATAGGGTGCTTGAGGTGGCGGGCCATTGGGTTGCGATGACCGGCTTCAACGCCCAGCTGCCGAAGGTCGTGCAGATTGGCGGGGTCTATACGCCACAAGAGCAACGCGGTCGCGGCTATGCCCGCTGCGCTCTGGCATTCCACCTGCAAGAGGTCCAGACCGCAGGGGTCGAGAAGGCGGTTCTCTTTGCAGCCGGAGACGCGGCAGTCCGGGCCTATCGTGCCATCGGGTTCCAACCCATCGGGGGCTATTCGCTTGTCCTGTTCGATCAGGAACCCGAGACCGTCGTGACCGCGGGAGCGCTGACAACATGAGCTTCATCCGACCCGAAGCCCGCCGGTCCCTCTGGCGCTGGCGCGAGATGATCGCGGCGGCCGTGCTGGGGGCTCTCGGCTTGTTCTGGGCTTTTGGTGGCTACGGGGTTCAGGCGCTGATCGGTTGGGCTCTGCTGGGCCTTGGGGTGATCATTGCCGTCATCGGTATGCAGCGGATGCGGTTCCGTCTGGGTGGAGGTGGCCCCGGCGTGGTTCAGGTCGACGAAGGCCAGATCGCCTATTTCGGTCCGCTGACCGGTGGGGCCGTTGCGCTATCCGAACTGGAGCGGCTGACACTGGACCACGCCGCGAAACCACCCCATTGGCTGCTGGATCAGCCGGGGCAGGCGGCGCTGGCGATTCCGGTCAATGCGACCAACACGGATGCGCTCTTTGATGCCTTTGCGACCCTGCCGGGGTTGCGTATGGAGCGGATGCTGGCAGAATTGCATAAATCCGGCGCTCACCAGGTCGTGATCTGGGAGCGTGCACCAACACGTCAGACCGTGCACAGGCTGCATTGACACCACCGGAAATACCGACCACGACTTGCAACGCAGGACGGATCAACCTTACGGAGAGCCCCAGATGTCTATTCCTCAATCCGGCGGTGGGCCGATCGAACGTCACGAGCAGCTTGCGGAATATCTTGCCTCCGGCTGCAAGCCCCGTGACCAGTGGCGGATCGGTACGGAGCACGAGAAATTCGGCTACTGCAAGGACTCCCTGAAACCGCTACCATTTGAGGGCACCCGCTCCATCGTTGCCGTGCTTGAGGGCTTGCGCGACCGCCATGGCTGGTCGGAGGTGCGCGAAGGGGGGCATCTGATCGGTCTGGAAAAGGATGGCGCCAATGTTTCGCTGGAACCCGGTGGTGCCTTGGAACTCTCTGGTGCGCCATTGGAGACCATCCACGAGACCTGCGACGAGGTGAACACCCACCTGCGCGAGGTGAAGGATATCGCCGACGAGATCGGCGTCGGGTTCATCGGTCTGGGCGCGGCTCCGATCTGGACCCATGAAGAAATGCCGCTGATGCCCAAGGGTCGCTACAAGCTGATGGACGCCTATATGGGCAAGGTCGGCACCATGGGGCGGACCATGATGCGGAGGACCTGTACCGTGCAGGTCAATCTCGACTTCGGATCGGAGGCCGACATGGTGCAGAAAATGCGGGTGGCCATCGCGCTGCAACCCGTTGCCACTGCGCTGTTCGCCAATTCTCCCTTCCATGAGGGAAAACCGAACAACCACAAATCCTGGCGCTCGCGGGTCTGGCGCGATCTGGATGCAGATCGGACCGGCATGGTGCCTTTCGTGTTCGAAGAGGGCTTCGGCTTTGAACGCTGGGTGCAATATGCCCTCGATGTGCCGATGTACTTTGTCTACCGCGACGGCCAGTACATTGATGCACTTGGCATGTCGTTCCGCGATTTTCTCAACGGGGAACTGCCCGCACTGCCGGGTGAAACCCCGACTCTCAGCGACTGGGCCGATCACCTGACGACGGCTTTCCCTGAGGCACGTATCAAGAAATACATGGAGATGCGGGGCGCCGACGGTGGCCCGTGGCGTCGCCTCTGTGCCCTGCCGGCCTTCTGGGTGGGGATGATGTACGATCAATCCAGCCTTGATGCCGCCTGGGATCTGGCCAAGGGCTGGGACGCGGAAACCCGTGAAGCCCTGCGTGTCGCCGCTTCGGAGCAGGGGCTGCAGGCACAGGTGGGCAATATCAAGATGCACGATCTGGCGCGCGAAGTGGTGGCGATTTCCGAGGCGGGTCTCAAATCCCGCGGTCGCGCGGGCGCCGGTGGGCTGGTGCCGGATGAAACGCATTTCCTCAACGCGCTGAAGGACAGTATTGAAACCGGCAAGGTCCCGGCGGATGAGCTGCTCGACCGCTACAATGGCGACTGGAACGGCGATCTGAGCCGGATCTACGCGGAATACAGCTACTGAGGAACTCTCAAGATCGCCTCAGACCAATCTCAGGGGGTGCCTATCGGGGCGCCCCTTTTTCATATGGCGGCCGGTTGATATCTGCTCGCTATGACTGGGTGTCGCAGGGGCGTTCACCGGTGGGTTCACTGGCGCTATCCAGCTGGTTTTCCCCCTAAATGACACCTTGCTCACTCATTTACTGGTCCCTAGAAGAGCGCGCATTCTATAGCTCTGAAAGGTGTTGAAATGGGCAATTTCTTTATCTCTGCATTTGAAAAACTTGTTGGCGTATTCATGGTTTTGCTGCTGATCGCCGTCGCAGGGGGTGCTGTGCTTGCGGCCCTGCAGCCCGGTGGCGGCGGTATCCTCGCAGCCCTTGGCGTGCTGGTGGTCGGCGGTCTCTACGTCGTTCTGATTGGTGGCTCGCTGTATCTGGCGGTGGGGATCTACAACAACACCAAGCGGACGGCTGATGCGATCGAACGGCTGGCTTCAAAGTAGCTATTATCGGCTGGGGCGATGCTCCCAGCATTGCGGTAATACAAATGGGCGGCAGGATACCTGCCGCCCATTATTCATGATCTAGCGTCGCGCGCTGGGAAGGTTACTGCAGGAGCTCGGCCGGTTCAGCGTCGGCGATTTCTTTCCAGTTCACATCAGCTTTTTCAATGAAGCCGGGAATGTCCTTGCTCCAGCGTTCCTGAATGTCCTTCGACAGGTTCAGGTAAAGCACATTGTCGACGATTTTCCATTCGTTCGGGTCGCCGTCGAATTTGAAGCCCATCGCGGCCCCAAAGGCGCAGTAGCCACCATAGGCCGGGACATAGGCCTCGGGGCTGGCTTCAAACAGTGCTTTGTTTTCCTCGGTGGCAAACCAGTAGGTGGCGTCATCGAATGTCGCGGTTACCTTGTAGGATCCTTTGGTCGGCTCTCCGGCGTTGAAATATGCGACCGGGTCGTAGCCCTGCATTGCCAGACCGGTGGAGGAGGCGTTGACATCCACGCCGGCTGCCAGTGTCGAGGTTGCCAGTGTCACGGAAAGGGCGATCCCGCCCAGAAGGGATTTTACGGTGTTCATCGGTGTGAACCTTTCGATTTGTCGGATGCCGTGGCACCCGGAGTTGGAATGATAAAAGGCGTGCGTCATCAAAATGTCGGTGTTCGAAATTGGACCGTCCTGGTCACGACACTGATATGAGGGCTCTACCGATCACGTTCAAAACAACTCCTTTTGTATGTGTGTTGATGCACAATCACTCTGCACCGGAGCGCTGGCACATTCGCGTGATGAAAAAAGCCCTCATCCGATGTGGATGAGGGCTTTTATTTGAAAACAAGTGCTTATCTGACGATGGCCGCTATTTCTGGCCGATCCTCGGTTCGGTGCCCATGCGCAGCCGGGCGATGTTTTCCTTGTGCCGCCAGAGGATGATCAGCGCCAGAAGCGCGGCCAGTGCCGTGATCATCGGGACACCCAGCAGCAGGCACCACAGCGGTGCGGCCACGGCTGAGACCAGAGCGCCCATCGAGGAAATCTTGCTCAGATAGGCTGCCGCCAGCCAGGTGAGACAGCAGGCGATGCCCACCGGCCAGGCCAGTGCCAGCATCAGGCCGAGGAAGGTCGCGACGCCTTTGCCGCCTTTGAACTTCAGCCAGATCGGGAAGCAGTGACCCAGAAACGCGGTGAGACCGGCCAGCTGCGCTGCATCCTCACCGGCCAGAACACGGGCCAGCAGGACCGCCGCCGCGCCCTTGCCGCCGTCCAGCAGCAGCGTCAACGCTGCGGCCTTTTTCGATCCGGTGCGCAGCACATTGGTGGTGCCGATATTGCCAGATCCAATGGCGCGAAGATTGCCCAAGCCCATGATCCGGGTCAGCAGCAGGCCAAAGGGGATGGCCCCCAGACCATAACCGATCACGGCCCAAAGCAGCAGAAATGGGGCGGCAGTCTCAATTGGCGGCATCAGTCTCTCCGATAGACCGGTTCGCCGGCCACATAAGTTGCCAGCACCCTACCTTGCATGCGCTGCCCGTCAAAGGGGGTGTTCTGCGATTTCGAGTGCAGCGAAAAACGGTCCATTACAAAGGGCTGGTCGGCGTCAAACAGCACCAGATCAGCCGGTGCGCCTTCGGCCAGGCGACCGCAGTCGAGCCCCAGTCGTTTGGCCGGGTTCAGGGCCATGGCCCGAAACAGCGTTGGCAGGTCCAGCTGTTCGGCATGATAAAGCCGCAAGGCCGCGGGCAGCAGTGTTTCCAGTGCGACAGCCCCGGCGGCGGCTTCCTCAAACGGCAGGCGCTTGCTTTCTTCATCCTGCGGTGTGTGCATCGAGGAGATCGTGTCGATCAGCCCCTCGCGCAGCGCGTCGATCAATGCCAGCCTGTCCTCCTCGGATCGCAGCGGCGGTTTGACCTTGAAGAAGGTGCGGTAGTCGGCAACGTCCAGCTCGTTCAGGGTCAGGTGATGGATCGAGGTTCCGGCAGTGATGTCCAGCCCGTTGGCTTTGGCCCGCTGAAGGGCGGGCAGGGCGCGCGCGGTGGTGATCTGATCTGCGTGATACCGCGCTCCAGTCATTTCCAGCAGGGCGATATCGCGATCCAGTCCCATCCGCTCGGCCATCGGGGTGACGGCGGGCAGCCCACGCAGCGTGGCGAATTTACCCGAGGTTGCGGCGGCCCCTTTGCTCAATCCCGGCTCCTGGGGGTGGGCGATGACCAGCGCGCCGCAGCTGCGCGCATAAGACAGGGCGCGGGAGAACACCTTGGTGTCGGCGACGACATGATCGCAATCGGAAAAGGCAACCGCACCTGCATCCATGAGAAAGCCGATCTCGGTCATTTCTCGGCCCTCGCGCCCCTTGGTCAGGGCGGCCATTGGCAGCACGTTCACCGGTGCATCGGCCTGCGCGCGACGGGTCACGAATTCCAGTGTCTCGGGGCTGTCGATGGCGGGCGTCGTATCCGGCCGCGTTACCATGGTGGTAACCCCCCCTGCCGCTGCTGCAAGGCCTGCGGATTTATAGCTTTCCTTGTGACGTTCCCCGGGTTCGCAGACCTTGACCCCGATGTCGACGATACCCGGCGCAAGACATTTTCCGTGGCAGTCAATAAGGGTCACATCCTCTGCCCCAATGTTTCGCGTGCGAAACAATTGGTCAGGGTCGGTGCCATTCTTTTCAACCGCTGCAATGCGCCCCGAGTGTACCAGAACCGCACCTAGGCTGTCGGTGCCGGCTTCGGGGTCGATCAGTCGGGCGTTGGTGAACAAGAGGGTCATGCGCGTGGACTTTCCGGGTGGTCAGAGAGGGCGGTTTCGATGGCGGTGCGGGTCGCAGCCGGGTCGGGCTGGTATTTGATCAGGTATTTGTGGCCGTCGCGGGTGACGATCTGCACAGTGCTGCCGAGCTGGTTCACCTGGGCAATAGTGGCCAGCGGAATCTGTTGGTGATCCGGGCCGATCACCGATGTGTCGCCAATTGCCCAGACCCGGGTCAGCTCATCCGACATCAGATAGCCACCACGCAGGCCGATCGCGGCGAGCCCGCCAATGGCGCCAGTCCAGACATATGGGTTCCCCATCACCCAGAGAATGCCCATCGCGCCAACCATGGCGATGACCGCGAGCCAGGCGTGGCTGCGCCAGTAGGCCATGCGGTCCGGGGAAAAGCGGGTCTCGGCCATGATGTCAGCTCGCCAGCAACAGCACGACGAGGAGGATCAGTGCCATCACGATGGCAAAGATGGTCGCGCCGATACGTCGGGCGCGTGAGCGTGCCGCGCGCGGGGAGGGGCGTGGAGCCGAATAGGGTTTGGCGCTGTCAGGGGTTTGGTCGGGATTGCTCGGCAGGCTGGCCCAATCCGCACCAAGTTCGCTGTAATCGCCGATATGGCGGATCTGATGCGCCGGGATCAGGCGGGTTTCCTCGCCCCGAAATGCGCGCGACCGCAGCAGCAGCACATAGCCGTCGATTGCCATCAGCCTCTGGGCATCGGCTTCCAGCTGCTCGGCGGGAATGCCGCAGCCGTCGCGCAGGTAACCGATCAGCCCCAGATCTTCCAGATCGCTTACCGGAAAGATTTCGACATGATCGAGGTCGACATACTCAATCCCCAGAACCTGTGCCAATGCGCCGGGCTCTCGCAGGAAACGGGCCTGTTCCGACCGCATGTCGAGATCAAAGACATGGATCATCCGCTGCTCGCCTGCGGGGATGGTCAGGGGCTGCGTTACCGGCTCGGTCATTGATCAGACCACGCCCGGTTGCGCCATGGCAGTCTGACGGCTGGCGCGCAGATTGCGGGCCAGAAGATCCATCACCGCCATGCGAACGGCGACACCCATTTCGACCTGCTCCTGAATGACCGAACGATTGATATCGTCCGCCAGCGTACCGTCGATTTCAACGCCCCGGTTCATCGGGCCGGGGTGCATAACGATGGCGTCGGGTTTGGCCAGCGCCAGCTTCTCGGCATCCAGCCCGTAGCGGTGGTAATACTCGCGTTCTGAGGGAATAAATCCACCGTCCATCCGCTCCCTTTGCAGGCGCAGCATCATGACCACATCCACGTCTTTCAGCCCTTCGCGCATGTCGTCGTAGATTTCGGCACCGAACTCTGCGAAATGGTCGGGCACCAGGGTCGGCGGGCCGATCAGCCGGATGCGGTTTTCCATCTTGCCCAGAAGGATCAGATTGGAGCGGGCTACCCGGGAATGCGCGACATCGCCACAGATCGCAATGTTCAGACGGTGCAGGCGCCCTTTTGCACGGCGGATGGTCAGCGCATCCAGCAGCGCCTGTGTAGGGTGCTCATGCCGCCCGTCGCCTGCGTTGAGCACGGCGCAGTTCACCTTTTGCGCCAGAAGATCCACGGCACCTGAGTGCGGGTGGCGCACAACCAGCAGATCGGGGTGCATCGCGTTCAGTGTCATCGCGGTGTCGATCAGGGTCTCCCCCTTTTTGATCGAGCTGGCCTGCATCGCCATGTTCATGACATCTGCCCCCAGCCGTTTGCCTGCGATTTCAAAACTGGCCTGAGTGCGGGTGGAGTTCTCAAAGAACATGTTGACCTGGGTCAGCCCGGACAGCGCATCGGCGTGTTTGTCAGGGCGTCGGTTCAGCTCGGCATAGCTGTCGGCCAGATCCAGGATGGCGGTAATTTCATGCGGCTTCAGCGGCTCAATACCCAGAAGATGCCGTTGGTTGAAGGACATCGGATCAATCGACGTGGGGGCATTGGGCATGGGCTGGCTCCGTGCTGTTTGGCGCTCTTATAGCAGGGCTGTGGCGTCCGGCAAGACAGCCGGGGCGTGTTCTGGGCCGGGGTGAAGGCTGCGGTGAAGTCAGGTGTTTTGCTTGGCTCCCGAGCAGAGTAGCTTGGGGCCATGGAATCGGCATTGGATTATCACAGCGCGCGGGCGCTCTTGGCGTGGCAGATTGAACTGGGGGCGACCGATGCAATCGGCGATGCGCCGGTCAATCGCTATGAGCTGCAGGCGCGGCTGCCCAAGGCGGCTGCGACGACTGCGGATGCCGCGCCGATCAAACCTCTCGAAATCGACCCGGTTGCGGTGGCACGACAGATGGCAGGGGCCGCTGGTTCGCTGGCGGCGCTGCGCGATGCGCTGGATCAGTTTGAACATTGCGAGCTGAAAAAGGGCGCGCGTAACCTGGTGTTTGCTGATGGCCACCCCGGTGCCCGCGTGATGGTGGTTGGCGAAGCCCCCGGTCGGGATGAGGATATGGCCGGAAAGCCTTTTGTGGGCCGCGCCGGGCAGCTGCTGGACCGGATGCTGGCAGCCATTGGCCTGTCGCGTGAGGACAGCGTTTATATTGCCAATGTGTTACCGTGGCGACCGCCGCAGAACCGGGATCCGCTGCCTGCGGAAATCGCCATGATGACTCCGTTTCTGGAGCGCCACATTGCCCTTGTGCAGCCGGATATCCTGATTGCCATGGGCAATATCAGCTGTGATGCCCTGCTCGGAAAACGCGGTATCACCCGGATGCGTGGCACTTGGCATGAGGCGCAGGGCAAACCGGTGATGCCGATGTTTCACCCGGCCTATCTGCTGCGTCAACCGGTGCAGAAACGCGCCGCCTGGGCGGACCTGCTTGAGGTGAAGACGCGGCTGACCGCCGGGTGATACGCAACCACTAACGGGGCGGGCCGGAAACGGGCGCTACCCAAGGCAGCTGATATTTCAGATGGGGGCCGGAAACATGGCACAACTCGACGACAGCAAGAATTTTATTCCCGTTCGCATTGCAGTGCTGACGGTCTCGGACAGCCGGTCGCTGGCAGAGGATCGTTCCGGTCAGGTTCTTGTGGATCGGCTGGAGGCGGCGCGGCATGTGCTGGCCGATCGCAAGATCCTGCCGGACGAGCGGGCCGAGATCGCAGGCCAGCTGCGTGACTGGATCGCCGACCCAGAGGTCGATGTGGTGATATCGACCGGCGGCACCGGGCTGACCGGCCGCGATGTCACGGTCGAGGCACACCGGGATGTCTATGAAAAGGAAATCGATGCCTTTGGCACGGTTTTCACCATCATTTCCATGCAGAAGATCGGCACATCAGCGGTGCAATCAAGGGCCACTGGCGGCGTCGCTGGCGGCACCTATCTCTTTGCGCTGCCCGGAAGCCCGGGCGCCTGCAAGGATGCCTGGGATGAAATTCTGGTGAAGCAGCTGGATTACCGGCATCGTCCCTGCAATTTTGTGGAAATCATGCCGCGGCTTGACGAACATTTGCGTCGCAAGTGAGACGGAATTGATCCGTGACTGCGTGTAACCTCGTATAGTTTGTACAAACTGGTATTCTTGCGGCTTAAGGTGTTCATTTTGAACGCTGCGGTGGTGGTGTGGCCGGTTCGTTTAGCCGATTGAAGGATAAAGAATGCGCTTTTTGCGGCAAACGGTGATTGGGGTCTTTCTCGCGGCGCTGACAGCGGCGCTGCTGCTTCTGGCGGTGCAGATGGTGGTGTCTGCCATTCAGACCCGTATGGCGGATGAACGTGGCGCGCCGCCGGATCGTGAACGGGTGTTTGCGGTGAATGTCGAGCGGGCTGAGCTGGGCACGGTGCAGCCGCGGCTGACCGCCTTTGGCCGGATCGAGAGCCGCCGCAGGCTGGAGCTGCGTACGGCGGCTGCCGGTCGGGTGGTAGAGCTGGCGCCGGGTTTCGAGGATGGCGGTGACGTGAAGGCCGGGGCGCTTCTGGTGCAGATCGACCCGGCAGATGCGCAGGCCGCCCTGCGACGCGCAGAGGCGGACATGCTGGACGCAGAGGCCGAGACCCGAGAGGCCCGGCGCGGGCTGGCGCTGGCGCAGGATGAACTGGCCGCTGCCGAGGATCAGGCAGAGCTGCGCACGCGCGCGCTGGAGCGGCAGCGCAACCTGGAAACGCGGGGCGTCGGATCGGCGGCAACGGTTGAGGTGGTGGAACTGGCGGCGGCACAGGCCCGGCAGGCGGTGATTTCTCGCAGGCAGGCGGTGTCGCTGGCCGAGGCCCGCATTGATCAGAGCGTCACGCGACTGGCGCGGGCCGAGATCGCACTTGAGGATGCCCGCCGCAATCTGGCCGACACCACGATCACCGCTGCGTTTGACGGGACGCTGCAATCGGTGAACCTGGTGGAAGGGCGGTTGGTTTCGGCCAATGAAAAGCTGGCTGATCTGGTGGATCCGGCGCAGCTGGATGTGGCTTTCCGGGTGTCGACGGTTCAATACGCCCGTCTGCTGGATGCCGATGGGCAGCTGCTTGCGGCCCCGGTTGAGGTCACGCTGGATGCCACCGGCGCCGCATTGAAGGCAACGGGTGTTGCGGTGCGGGTCAGCGGTGATGCAGGCGAAGGGCTGGCAGGGCGGTTGATCTACGCGCGGCTTGATCCGGCACTTGGCTTCAAGCCCGGCGATTTTGTCACCGTTCACGTGCAGGAACCGGAGCTGGCAGAGGTGGCGCGGCTGCCGGCCTCGGCGCTGGGGGCGGATGGAACGGTTCTGGTGCTGGGGGAGGACGACCGCCTAGAGGCGCTTCCTGTAACGCTGGTGCGTCGCCAGGGTGATGACGTGCTGCTGCGCGGCGCAGGTTTGGAAGGCCGCGACGTCGTCAACGGGCGCACGCCGCTGCTGGGGGCGGGGATCAAGGTGCGCCCGCTCCGTCAGGGGGCGGAGGCCAGCGGCGCAGGGGATAGCGCCGCCGCGGAGGCGGATCTGGTTGAGCTGACCGAGGATCGTCGAGCCAAGCTCGTCGCCATGGTCGAAGGCAACAGCAGGATGCCGCAGGCGGTGAAGGCGCGGATGCTGGAACAGCTGGCTGCGGCCAAGGTGCCCGCTGGGCTGATCAACCGGATCGAAACGCGGATGGGAGGGTAGCGGCGATGCTGCGCAATCCCCCCCGATCGGCTGGCGGTGTTCTGAGTTATTTCACTCGCCACCGGACCTTGTCGAACCTGCTGCTGGTCCTGCTCCTGGTGCTGGGTGCGGCGGCGATCCCCAATATGCGGGCGCAGTTCTTTCCCGATGTGATCGTGGACCAGGTGTCGGTGGGAATCGAATGGGAGGGGGCTGGCCCGGAAGATATCGACAGTGCGATCGTGCAGGCGCTGGAGCCGGCGCTGCTGGCGGTTG
Source organism: Phaeobacter sp. A36a-5a (assembly GCF_037911135.1). Lineage (NCBI taxonomy): Bacteria > Pseudomonadati > Pseudomonadota > Alphaproteobacteria > Rhodobacterales > Roseobacteraceae > Phaeobacter > Phaeobacter bryozoorum. Next base: position 84,602 of record NZ_JBBLYU010000001.1, read on the forward strand.
ATGGGGTCGAAAGTTCAAGCGCGACGTCGCGCGAAGGCTGGGCCAGCATCTCCTTGGAATTCGAACCCGGCTGGGACATGGCGCGGGCTGCCGATGACGTGCAAACCGCCGTCGACGGCGTCACCACCCTGCCGGAGGAGGCAGAGGAGCCCAGCGTGCTTCGCGGGGCTTGGCGTGACAGAGTCACGGATGTGGTGATCACAGGCCCGATCGCGCCGCGCCAGCTGGGGCTGTTTGCGGATGAGCTGATCGCGCGCCTGTTCGAGGTCGGGGTGACGCGAACCACGATCCGTGGCATCGCCGCACCGCAGACCATGGTCGAAGTGCCCTCGGCCAGTCTGATTGCCCATGATATCGCGATGACGGATATCGCCGCCGCAATCGCCGCAGAGGTTGATGCCAATCCCGCGGGCGATGTGAGTGGCGCAAATGCCCGGATCCGCACCGGCAGCGAAAAGCGCAGCCCGGAGGAATTGGCAGGCATCGTGCTGCGTACCAACCCCGATGGGTCCGCGCTGACCGTGGGAGATGTCGCCACAATCCGTGTGGAGGGTGTGGATCGCAATCGTTCTTATTTCGTCGGCGACGATCCGGCGATGTCGATCCGGGTGGACCGGTCGGATCAGGGCGATGCGATTAAGATTCAGCATCAGGTCGAAGGGGTGGTTGAGGCCTTGCAGGCCAGCCTGCCGGATGGTGTCAGCGCCAGTCTGATCCGAACCCGGGCCGAGGCGATCACCGGTCGTCTGGATATCCTGCTGGACAACGGGCTGATGGGTCTTGGTCTGGTGTTGGCATTGCTGTTCCTGTTTCTGAACGCACGCATTGCCTTCTGGGTCGCGGCAGGGATCCCGGCGGCGATGTTTGCCGCAGTGGCCTTCATGTATATGGCTGGTCTGACGATCAATATGATCAGCCTGTTTGGCCTGATCATCACGCTGGGCATCGTAGTGGATGATGCGATCGTGGTGGGTGAACATGCCGATTTCCGTGCGCGGCGTCTGGGCGAGCATCCGGTTGCGGCGGCAGAGAACGCCGCGCGCCGCATGGCCATGCCGGTTTTCGCGGCCACATTGACCACGGTGATCGCATTTTTCGGATTGGTGTCGATTGGCGGGCGTTTCGGCGAGCTGATCCGCGATATCCCCCTGACGGTGATTGCCGTGCTTGCGGGGTCACTGATCGAGTGTTTCCTGATCCTGCCCAATCACCTGGCCCATGCCCTGGCCCATAGCGCCAAGGAACATTGGTATGATCTGCCGAGCCGGGTGGTCAATCGCGGGTTTCGCAGGCTGCGCGATGGCCTGTTCCGACCGCTGATGGCGCTGGTCGTACGCGGACGCTACGTAGTGCTCGCGGGTGCTTTGGTGATCCTGGCCAGTCAACTGGCGCTGTTCATCGGCGGCGATGTCAAATGGCGGTTCTTCAATGCGCCGGAGCGTGGCTCGGTCACCGGTAATTTCGCGATGGCCGAAGGTGCGACGCGGGCCGATACGCTGGCGATGATGCGCGAGATGCAGCGTGCGGTGGATGAGCTGGGTGCGGAGTATGAGGACCGCTATGGCCGCAATCCCATCGAATTTGTTATGGCTGAGATCGGCGGCAACGCCGGGCGCGGTCTGGCCGGTGTCGATGCCAAGGATAGTGATCTTCTGGGCGGGATTTCGATTGAGCTGATTGATGCGGATCTGCGGCCCTATTCCAGCTTTGCCTTTGTTGCGGAGATCCAGGAGAGGGTGCGCCGTCATCCGATGACGGAGACGCTGTCTTTCCGTGGCTGGCGGTCCGGCCCGGGTGGGGATGCGCTGAATGTGCAGTTCAGCGGTGCGGCGGTCGAGGTTCTGAAAGCCGCATCGGAGGATCTGAAGACGGCACTGCTGCGCTATCCTGAGGTCTCCGCTGTTGAGGACAATCTTGCCTATGACAAGGAAGAGCTGGTGCTGGAGCTGACGCCGCAGGGGCGCGCGCTGGCGTTCACGGTTGAGACGCTTGGCCGGGCGCTGCGTGCGCGGCTCAATGGGATCGAGGCGGCAACCTACCCGGAGGGCCCGCGTAGTGCCACGATCCGGGTGGAACTGCCGAAGGACGAGCTGACGGCCGATTTCCTGGAGCGCACGCTGATGCGTAGCCCGGCGGGTGTCTATCTGCCGCTTGCGGATATCGTCTCTGTCAGCCAGCGCACCGGTTTTTCGACAGTGCGGCGGGAAAACGGGGTACGCGTGATCAGTGTCACGGGCGATATCTCCGAGGACGATCCGGCCAGAGCTCAGGCCATAGCAACCGCGCTGGAAGAGGAAATCCTGCCGAGCATCGCCAGCGAACGGCAGGTCGATTGGCAGCTCGCCGGGTTGAGCGAACAGGAGAACGAGTTCCTGAATGACGCGCGAACCGGACTGATACTCTGCCTAACCGGTATCTATCTGGTGCTGTCGTGGATATTCGCCAGCTGGACGCGGCCCTTGGTGGTAATGGCGATTATTCCCTTTGGTCTGGTTGGCACGATCTGGGGCCACTACCTGTGGGACGTGCCGCTGTCGATGTTCACGGTGGTGGGGCTGTTGGGAATGACCGGCATCATTATCAACGATTCGATCGTGTTGGTGACCACGATCGATGAATATGCGCAGGAACGTGGCTTGATACCGTCGATCATTGACGGGGCCGCTGACCGGCTGCGGCCGGTGATGCTGACGACGCTGACAACGGTGCTGGGGCTGGCGCCCTTGATGTACGAGGGTTCGCAGCAGGCGCAGTTTCTGAAGCCGACCGTGATTACGCTGGTCTATGGTCTTGGTTTCGGGATGTTCCTGGTGCTGCTGGTGGTACCGGCGCTGATCGCGGTTCAGGCCGATGTGGCGCGCCCCTTTGCGGCGCTGCGGCGCGGGCTGACATCGCGGGCGGGCGAACTGCGCTGGCTGACGCTGGGGCTGGGAGCGGCGCAGCTGCTGTGGCTCGCGGTTACACTTGGCTATGCGATGGCGGTTGGGCTACTGCATCCGCTGCTGCGGACGTTTGTGCCGGTGCTGGCGGCGATGGATCCGGTGCGGGCAGCCACGCTGCTGTTCATCGTTGGTGCTGCGCTTCTGAGCCTGTTTGGCTACCTCTGCGCCCGCGCGGTGGGCGCACGCCGCGCCAGGGTCTGAGCGCGCAACAGTTCTGAGCGTCGACCCGGGCTTTATGGATGCAGTGTGAGCGGGAGTCCCAAGGCTAACCCGTCATCCGGCGGCGCTGTTGCTGGGCGAGGGCGGCGACCTCCGCCACCTGGTCAATCAGCATCCGGTCAGGAGACTGGTCGAAGCCAGTGGTCAGATCGGAGACCTGCACCCATTGTGCCTGCAGGGCGTCATCATTGGGGGCGGGCTGGCCTGAGACGTAGTCGCAGAGCACGGCGACGAGAAGATATTGCCGCTGCACCTCACCTGCGTCATCCCGCAGCATAACGTCGATATGGGTCAGCACTTCGCGGGGGCTGGCGATGACGCCGGTTTCTTCCAGCAGTTCGCGGGCGGCAGCCTGCATCGCGGTCTCGCCGAGTTCGACATGGCCGCCGGGAAAGCCCCACCAACCTGCATTTGGCGGCGATCTGCGCTGGATGAGGATCACCTGATCACCATCCTGCCGGGGATGGCAGACCACGGCCAACGCCCCCAGGACAGGGCGGCGAGGGGCTTCGTCGGAGGCGGGATTGGCGGGCATGGCTGGATCCGGTCGGGCAGATGATCCCTTGTTAGTGCCGGGTGCAGCCCTGAATGTCTACCGCGCGGTTCTGCCCAAGTACGGTGATACGCATCTGCGAGCGATCCACAGCGAAGGGACCGCCATCGGCGGAGATGATTTCGGTTTTCGCCGTCAGCTTGTGGCCCTGTCGGCTGGTCGTCGTTTCGGTTGTGACCAGCGAGGGGACGCCGGGTTCGACAACCACGACCTCCTCACCGCCTGCGCTGGGCATGGTGATCCGGGCAACCAGCTCCATCCCATAGCGGCTGGGGGACAGCGCACAGGTCGCGGCCTGCACCCCTGCCTCCTTTGCGGACCAGGGACGGTCAGCCAGTGCTGCGACAATTGCCGGGTTGCGCGGGCTGTCCGGTTTCAGCGCCTGATCGAAACGCAGTTCCGAGGGTATGCAGACATCCTTGCAGATGCCGAGCTCCATGCGGCCCTTCAGCCGCAGCGGCTGCCCCGGTTTGGCCGGGGTGATCTCGACCGGAAGCACCAGCTGATCATGATAGCCGATGGTGCGAAATCCTGAGGTGAGGAACACTTCGGGCGTGGGCCAGCGGATTGCGACGGCCCCGACATTGCGCGAGCCTTGCCAGCTGAAGCGGGGCGGAATGCCGGCATCGCCGGGCGCGCGCCAGTAGGTTTTCCAGCCTTCGGAAAGCGTCAGCCGCAACGCCCCCATATGGGTGCCGCGTCGCGTGGTGCCGCCGTCCAGCACCTCGATACGGACAATATCGGACATCTGCTCGGCGGGGGCCGTGGCAGGCAGGGCCAGAAACGACAGCGCCAGCGGTGCGCAGAGGCATTTCGCCAAGGTCTTGGCCGTCGTGGTGCGGGCCGTCAGGGGCGTCGCAAGCGCCGAGAGAAGGGAGAACATAACCATGCCCATTTACATGCGCATTCCAGCAAGAAAAGCCAAGTCACGTTCCGGTCAACGGCGTTGAGCATTGGCTAAGGCACGGGTTGGTCTTGAACCTCTGCCTGCGGGTGGCCATTGTGACAGGGCAGGCAGGTTGCCCGGTCACGGGTGGCGGCGATTTGAAAAAAGGACGACAGATTCATATGGATCTTACCGGCGAACTGCTGATTGCGATGCCCGGCATCGGTGACCCGAGGTTCGAGCATTCGCTGATTTTGCTATGCTCGCATGAGGACGATGGTGCGATGGGCTTGATCGTGAATAAACCGGCCACCGGCGTTGATTTGTCCAACCTGTTGGAACAGCTGGATATTACTCCGCGCAGTGCAGAAGAGGCCGCGCTACCGGTGCGGTTTGGCGGGCCGGTCGAGACGCAGCGCGGCTTTGTCCTGCATTCACCGGAGTACAAATCCAACGTCAGTTCGCTGCGGGTTTCCGAGGCGTTTTCGATGACCGCGACCGTTGACGTGCTCGAAGATATCGCGATGGGGCGGGGACCTGAGCAGGTGATGGTCATGCTTGGCTACGCCGGCTGGGGGCCGGGGCAGCTTGAGGCCGAGATTGCCAATAATGGCTGGCTGACCGCAACAGCAACGCCGGAGGTGGTGTTCGAGCTGGACGATTTCGCCAAATGGGAGGCGGCGCTGCGCTCCCTCGGCGTCGATCCGCTGACTCTGTCCACCAGTGCCGGTCACGCGTGACCGGAGGCTTACGATGCCCTGAGCAGGCCGCTAGCGTGGCGCGGCGGCGCGGCGCAGCCGGTCGTTGATGGCGACACCCAGCCCGATTTCCGGGATTGGGGCGACAGCGATAGGGCGGGCCTTGGCGTCAAGCTGGTGGAGATGTCCAAACAGCTGCGCCGCAGCCTCGCGCAGATCGCCGCTGGCCGAGAGGTTGAGATCACAGTCCATTTTGCCAAATCCGAGATAGAGCTCGCCCTCTGCTGGGTTTGTGACGTTCAGCCTGACGCTGGCGCGTGGGGCGTAGTGCGACAGCAGCTGCCCCGGAGCGGTCAGTGGATCGCCGACATCGCGCTGCTGCAGCGGGTGTCCCAGAACGGCCTCGATTTCCTCGGCGGCCAGCCCGCCGGGACGCAGCAGCAATGGCGTGCCGGTTGCAAGGCCGACAATGGTGGATTCCACGCCGACGCCGCAGGGACCGTCATCGACCACGGCCGCGATGCGGCCGTCCAGTCCGGCGATGACATGGGCGGCGGTTGTCGGGCTGATCCGGCCCGATGGGTTTGCGGAGGGGGCCGCCACTGGGCCATCCAGAACCGACAAAAGCGCCCGGGCCGCAGGATGGGCCGGGATACGGATGCCGAGGGTGGTCAGCCCGGCAGTGACCAGAGGCGAGATACCGTGGTCCTCGCGCAGCGGCAGGACCAGCGTCAGCGGGCCCGGCCAGAAGGCCTCGGCGAGTTTGCTGGCGGTGTCGGACCAGACCACATAGCGCTGGGCGGTCTCCACCGCGTGGACGTGGGCAATCAGCGGGTTGAAACTGGGGCGGCCCTTGGCGGCATAGAGGGCCTCAACCGCGCCGGTCTGGCGCGCATCAGCCCCGAGCCCGTAGACGGTTTCGGTTGGAAATGCGACCAGCCGGCCCTCTTTCAACAGGTCCGCAGCTGTGCTGATCTCCTGTGGTTGCGCGGTCAGGAGGCGGGTTGTGGGACTGGACATGGCTGGTGACGCGGCGTTTTGGTTGCTTGATTAAAGGGCCCGGTTAGGTAATCGGACAAGACATTCAACATAAAGGTTTGGGGCAATGATGCCAAGGCTGCCCCAACCAGCTCTCTGAAAGAGGCCAGACATGACCTTCCGTGCCCCGGTTCCCGAGTATCAGTTTCTTCTCGAACATATCATCGGTTTTCATGAAATCGCCGCTACCGAGCGCTTTGGCGAGGCCAGCGATGATGTGGTTGCGGCGATCCTGACCGAGGCGGGGAAGTTCTGCGATGAAGTTATGGCCCCCTTGAACCGTGGCGGCGATCTGCAACCGGCGCGTCTGGAGAACGGGGTGCTGCGCAGCTCTCCCGGTTATGCCGAAGGCTGGCAGGCGATTTCCGAAGGCGGCTGGATCGGGATGAGCGCGGCAGAGGAATTTGGCGGCATGGGGCTGCCGATGACCCTGACCACCGCGGTCAATGAGATGATGTCGGGCGCCTGCCTGTCGCTGCAACTGGCCCCGCTGATGAGCCAGGGTCAGATCGAGGCGTTGGAACATCACGCCAGCGATGAGCTGAAGTCGCTCTACCTGCCCAAGCTGATTTCGGGGGAATGGTCGGGCACCATGAACCTGACCGAGCCGCAGGCCGGATCGGATGTGGGGGCGCTTAGCTCCAAGGCAGAGCCTCTGGACGACGGCACCTATGCGATCAGCGGTCAGAAGATCTATATCTCCTGGGGCGACAATGATTTTGCGGGCAATATCTGCCATCTGGTTCTGGCCCGCCTGCCTGATGCGGCACCCGGAACCAAGGGGATTTCGCTGTTCCTCGTTCCCAAGTACCTGCCGGACGCCGAGGGTAACCCCGGCAAGGCCAACACGCTGAAGGTGGTGAGCCTTGAGCATAAGATGGGCCTGCACGGTTCGCCGACCTGCGTCATGCAATATGACGGCGCAATCGGCTGGATGGTCGGCAAACCGGGGGGCGGTCTGGCGGCAATGTTCACCATGATGAACAATGCCCGGCTGGGCGTTGGTGGTCAGGGCGTCGGTGTTGCTGGTGCGGCCTATCAAAAGGCGCTGGCCTACGCGCTGGAGCGCAAGCAGGGCAAATCCGCCTCCGGCACCATCGTGGACCATGCGGATGTGCGCCGGATGCTGATGGAAATGAAGGCCGATCTCTTTGCAGCGCGCGCGATCCTGCTGGCCTGTTCGCAGGCCATCGACATGCAGACCGCAACCGGCGCACAGGAGTGGGCCGCGCGGGCAGCGTTTCTGACGCCAATCGCCAAGACCTTTGGCACGGAAACCGGGATGCGTGTTTCGGAAACCGGTGTGCAGGTGCATGGCGGTATGGGGTTCATTGAGGAAACCGGTGCAGCGCAGTTTTATCGCGATGTGCGGGTGACGGCGATCTACGAAGGCACCAACGGCATTCAGGCGATGGATCTGGTTGGGCGCAAGATGATGGACGGCGGCGATATGGCCAACCGTCTGATCGACGAGATCGAGGAGCAGGCCGAGCGCGCCCGAACCACTCATCCCAATATGGCCGAGGCCGTCTGGCAGGCCTGTGAATCCCTGCGCGAAGCGACCGAGTGGTTGACCGCACAGAGCGACATGGATGAGCGTTTCGCAGGAGCGGTTCCCTATCTGCATGCCTTTGCGCGGGTTCTTGGCGGGCATTACCACCTGGCGGCTGCGATGGCTGACATCGGTGGCCCGCGCGAAAAGCTGGCGCGGTTCTATATCAACCGGATGTTGCCGGAACACGCCGCGCTCTTGGCTCATGCGCAGGCGGGTGCGGACGGCGCGCGCGCTCTGACGCTGGATGAATTGGCTGACGGATGACCAGCCCGCGACCCGACGGTCCATGGAACACGCCGCCTGCCGAGGGTGAGGCGATCGAGGTGGCGGAAGGCGTCCTCTGGATGCGGCTGCCGCTGCCGATGAAGTTGGATCATGTGAACGTCTATGCGCTGGATGATGGCGATGGCTGGACCATCGTCGATACCGGCATGTCCTCAAACAAGACCCGCCGCATCTGGGAGCGGCTGATGGCGGGGCCGCTGGAGGGCAAGCCGATCCGGCGCGTGGTGGTCACGCATCATCACCCCGATCACATCGGCAACGCCGGCTGGTTCCAGTCTGAGCATGGGGCTGAGCTGGTGACCACGCGAACGGCCTGGCTGTTTGCTCGAATGCTGACGCTGGACGTGCAGGAAAGCTGGCCCGAGGAAACGCTGGCGTTTTACCGCAGCTCGGGCATGGATCCCGCGATCTATGACGCACGGCTGGCGGAGCGGCCGTTCAATTTCGCCGATACGGTCTATCCGATGCCGCTGGGCTTTACCCGGATCAAACAGGGCGACGTGTTTCGCATGGGCGGGCGCAACTGGGACGTCCACATGGGTAATGGTCACGCGCCAGAGCACGCAACCTTCTGGAGCCGCGATGACAATCTGGTGATCAGCGGCGACCAGATCCTGTCCTCGATCAGTCCCAATATTGGCGTCTATGCGACCGAGCCGATGGCGGATCCCGTGGCCGAATGGCTGGAGGCCTGCGAGCGTCTGGCACCGTTGACACGGGGTGATCAGCTGGCTTTGGGCGGGCATAAGTTGCCATTTCGCGGTCTGCCGCATCGGATGGCCCAGTTGATCGACAACCATCACGGGGCGCTGGCGCGGCTTCTTGAGCATCTCGACGAACCGCGCAGCGCGGCCGAATGTTTTGCGCCGCTGTTCAAACGCAAGATCGGCTCCGGGGAATATGGCCTTGCTTTGGTCGAGGCGGTGGCCCATTTAAATCATCTGTACCATCTGGGTCAGGTTGACCGCAGCCGTCGTGCGGACGGGGCTTGGCTTTATCAGCGCAAGGGGTGATCGACCCCTGGAAAGGGAGAGATCATGACCGATGAGATCGCAACCAGCGCCGAGGCGGCAGAGGCGGCCGTTCTGCCCTGCGTTCACGAGGTCCACGCGGATCCCGACGCCTGCACCGGTATCGAAAAAGTGCAGATGCCGTTGCAAAAATCCGTTGCCGAGAAAAGCGCCGCACGCTGGGCCTATGAACGGTTGATCCTTTATATCAAGAACTTCGAGGAGCAGCTGGATAGCGAGCATGAGGTCGCGATGGGGTTTGCCGGCGGCGATGCCGGTGTGATGCGGATCGAGGGTATGGGCTACTTCGACCCCGATATCATCACCTATTACGGCAGCGATTCCAGCGGCGCGCGCACGCAGCTGGTCCAACACGTCAGCCAGCTCAACGTGATGTTGCGGGCCCTGCCGAAGCGGAATGAGGCGGCACCTGCCAATCGGATCGGTTTTCGTTTGGTGTCCGACCTTGAGAGTGATCCGGCTGAGACCTGACGTTCGGGCAGCCTGTTGCGCTGGGGGTGTTGCCACACTTCTGTTCGGCGCGCTCAGCAGCGTTGCGGCCGCCGAAGACGCGGTTGCGGCGGGCTATTGGGCAATGTTGGAGCGTGCAGCTCATCGCGGCCTCATGCAGGAGGTCGCGGCAGCAGATGGCAGGCCAGCCCCCTTTGCCACCGATGGCTGTAGCGGTGGGTTGTCTGCGATCTGGCGCCAGTTCAGTGGCAGGGAAGAGACAGCCGACGGTCCGCCGTTTGAGGCCTGTTGCGTGGCTCATGACCTGCTCTATCACGATGCCGACGGGATCGGATCATCTGGCCGAATCCTTGATGGTCGCGACAAAGATCTGGCCACCGCCAGCCAGCAGGCAAGACTGGCCGCGGATCAGGCTCTGCGCCGCTGTGTAGAGACGCAACTCAGCAGCCGGGAGTCCCCAACAGCGGCCATCGCCGCACCGGTCGCAACCGCCATGTATGCTGCGGTGCGATTCGGTGGCGCGCCTTGCAGCGGGCTGAGCTGGCGCTGGGGCTACGGCTATGGTCACTGCCAAGCGGTGTTTGGCCAGTGAATTGCCCGGTGATTTGCCCTGGCTGCGCCCGATTGACGTGGTGACAGGGTCTGTGAAATCCAGTATTCAGCGGAAAACAGACGCGAATAGGAATGGACACATGGCTGACCATAAGCACGGTTCGATGGATATCACCGTTCAGGAAAAGACCTACAACGGCTTCATCAAGTTTACGACACGGTTCTGCATCGCAGCGCTGCTCTTTGCAGTGTTCCTCGCGATTTTTGCAACCTGATCACCCTCGTGAATGGTTCTGATCTGAGCGGGCGTTGTGGCGCCCGGCACCTTGCGAGCGGGCTAAGGCTTGCGCTTGTGTGCGCCGGTGTGGCGCTGCTGTCGGCCTGTGCCGCCCAGCAGCAGCCCAACGCGGATGACGCCACGCTGGAACGGGTTGCCTATCGGCATAATGGTCCGCCTGCGCTGACGCTTTATACGATGATCAACAATCGTACCGGGCAGGGCGCGCATACCTCGCTGATGATCAATGCCTCGGAACGAGTGATCTTTGATCCTGCCGGGTCATTCTATGCCGATGTGGTGCCGGAGCGGGATGATGTGCTCTTTGGCATCACGCCGGGGGTGGAGAAAGCCTATCGCGGATCACATGCGCGCAGCACCCATCATGTGGTGGTGCAGCGGATCGAAGTGACGCCCGAGCAGGCGCAGCGCGCCTATCAGCTGGTACGGGCAAACGGTCGGGTTCCGGGCGCGTTCTGTGCCAATGCCACAGCCTCGATCCTGAAGCAGGTACCTGGGTTTGAGGCGCTGGATGTGACTTTCTACCCTGGCAATCTCTCGGAACAATTTGGCGCCCTGCCGGGGGTGACGACTGAACGCTACCGTGAAAACGACAGCGCAGACTTGCAAGAGGGGCTGGCAAAAAACAATGCGGCGTTGAACGCAGGCGGGTGATGCTGCCACGTTCAGGCACAGCTATAGATGGGAAAAGCCGCAGCATCGTCTGCGGCTTTTGTCTGTTTGTCGGGATGGATCAGCCTGCCAACAGAAAGAGCAGCAGGAAGCCAACAGCACCGCTGCCCATGGCGATCAGGACATTGCGTGTCCAGTACCCGAGCGCGAAGACCGCCGCGGCGACGGCGAGATGGGGCAGGCTGGGGGTGCCACCGGTCGGCGTCGGCCAGACCACCAGCGGCGCCACCAGCGCAGGAATGATCGCCACCGCAGTATAGCGCAGATGGCGCATCAGCCAAACGGGCATGGTCCTGCCGCCCATCAGCCCGATAAAGGCAAAGCGCAGGGCGAAGCTGCCAATGGCAAGGCCGATGATGATCGTCCATAGCAACGTCGGATCGGGGGGCTGGGTCATGACGGATCCTTTGCAATGCTGCGGCGCTCCAGCCAGAGCTCGGCCTGGGCGCCAGCCATCATGCCGATAAGACCGGCAACAATCAGGCCAAGATTGTAGGGCAGCGCGGTGGCCGGCAGCGCGGTGGCGACAGCGGCGAAACAGGCAATGACATGGGCCGGTGTGCGCAGCATTGGGCCGATCATGGCCAGGAACGCCAGCGGCAGGACAAAGTCGAGGCCCCAGCTGGCCGGGATCTGGGTGCCGACCAACGCCCCGATATAGGTTGCGAGCATCCAACCGGGGGCAACGCAGCCATTTGTGCCGAAGAAATAGGCCATGCGCTGTGATAGGGTCATCTGCGGATGGGTTTCGAACTGCACGATCGAGAGCGCATAGGATTGGTCGACAGTGAGATAGGCCGCACAGGCGCGTTGCCACAACGGAGCGCCGCCGAGGTACGGCGTCAGTGATGCCGAATACATCGCCACCCGCAGGTTCACCGCAAGCGCTGAAATCAGGATGATCAGAACCGGCGTGTTTTCTTGCATCAGTTGCAGGGCTGTAAACTGGGCCGAACCGGCAAAGACCGACAGGGAGAAGATCATGGCCTCAGGGACAATCAGTCCCGCTTCGGCAGCAAGAACGCCAAACAGCAGCCCAAATGGTCCCGAGACCAGGAGGAAAGGCGCGCCGTCGCGAAACCCCTTCCAAAAGGCCGATTTCGTGGTGGTGATTGCCATGATCAGGTCCTAGGTTATTGCTGAAACGGCATAGGCCTGCTGGCGGAGGTTTGCAATTGATGATGGTTGAGAACAGCTCCGACCTGGCGTCGATACTGGCTGAATATGTGATTGCACCTGCGCCGAACGATGCACGGCTGACACGGGTGGTTCAGGGGTTTGATCACACGGGGACCGCGACGGAGATCTCTGTCGTGGAGGAACGGCCGCTGACGATTTACCTCAACCGTCAGGAAATCGTCACCGCCATGACCATTGGCGATTACCCCGAATATCTGGCGCTGGGGTTTCTGCGCAATCAGGGGATGTTGAATCCCGGTGATGAGGTCACCGCCATCGATTACGATGAAGAGCTGGATACCGTGGTCGTAAGGACAGCAGTTGAGACCTCATACGAAGACAAGCTGCAAAAGAAGACCCGCACGTCAGGCTGTGCGGTGGGCACTGTGTTTGGTGACATGATGGAGGGGCTGGAAGGGGTGAGCTTGCCGCAGACAGCGGTGCGCAGCTCCTGGCTTTATGCGTTGGCGCATAAGATCAACCGCACCCCCTCGCTCTATCTTGAGGCTGGCGCCATTCATGGCACGGTTCTGTGCCAAGAAGATCGCCCATTGGTCTATATGGAGGACGTGGGGCGGCACAATGCGGTGGACAAGATCGCCGGCTGGATCCAGAGCACCGGCGCGGAGGTCTCCGACAAAATCCTCTATACCACCGGGCGACTCACCTCGGAGATGGTGATCAAAACCGCGATGATGGGGATTCCGGTGCTGGTGTCTAGATCCGGCTTTACCGCATGGGGGGTGGAGATCGCACAGGAGCTGGGTCTCACTTTGATCGGGCGGATGCGGGGGCAGCGGTTTATCTGCCTGTCGGGAGAGGATCGGCTGATCCGGGATGTGGATCCGGCAAAGGTGCCGGTTGAGGCAAAAGCGCATCGGCGCAAGAGTGCGGACCACTAGGCGCAGACCGCCCGCGATATGGTCAGCAGACGATGTGGCATCAGGCGCAGAGAGGAGATGTCGTGAAACAAAGCAAACCATTGGGCATCATCCTTGCTGGCGGGTTGGCCACAAGGATGGGTGGCGGTGACAAGGGACGCTTGCGGATTGGGGGACGCAGTCTGATTTCCCATGTGATCGACCGTCTGTCGCCGCAGGTCGAGCGTATCGCGCTGAATGCCAATGGTGATCCTGCGCGCTTTGCCGATCTTGCGTTGCCGGTGATCGCCGACAGTATCGACGGCTTCGCAGGTCCTCTGGCGGGCGTGCTTGCCGGGTTGGACTGGGCGGCAGCGCAGGGAGCCGAGAGCATTGTCACGGTGGCTGCCGACACGCCGTTCTTCCCAAAGGATCTGGTTCAGCGGCTAAAGGAGAGCGCCGCCGGGCAGCAATATCCGCTGGTGCTGGCGACAACGCCAAAGTCCGGCGAGGAACATCTGAAATCCGGTGGCGGCGGCCGGGTGAACCGGCATCCGACCTTTGGTCTTTGGCCTGTTGCCCTGCGCGATGACCTGCGCGCGGCGCTGGAGGGCGGCCTGCGCAAGGTGGTTTTGTGGACAGACCGTCACGGCGGCCAGGAGGCCCTGTTTGAGGCGGATCCGTTTGATCCGTTTTTCAACGTCAATACGCCTGAGGACCTGGCCCGGGCGGAGGCCTTGCTGCGATGAAAATATATGGCGTCACCGGCTGGAAGAACTGTGGCAAGACCGGGCTGATGGAGCGGTTGGTGGCTGAGTTCTGCAGACGTGGTCTTACCGTGTCGACCTTGAAACATGCCCACCACAGCACTGATGTGGATCAACCCGGTACTGACAGCCATCGCCACCGGATGGCGGGTGCCGCCGAGGTGATCCTTGCCTCGCCCAATCGGGTGGCGATCATGCAGGAGCTGCGTGGCATGGCCGAACCCAGCTTTACCGAGCTGCTGGCCCGTCTGCGGCCTGTGGATCTGGTGCTGGTCGAGGGGTTCAAACGCGAGGTGCATCCGAAGATTGAGGCCTATCGCACAGCGGCGGGCCAGCCGCTCATCGCGCCTGAGGACCGGTCCATTCGTGCCGTTGCCAGTGACATTCCGCTGCATCTGGACAGGCCGGTTTTCGATCTGGACGACACGGTGGCGATTGCCGATTTCATCGCCGGGGAGATTTCCCTTTGAGCGGATGGCAGAGCTTTGCCATGGTGGATTGGTCTGGTGGCAACGACCGCGGGCCAAGCCCTTGCAAGGATTCCATCTGGGCCAGCGTCAGCCACGATGGATCAGCGGATGAACCGGTATATCTGCGCAATCGGCAGCTGGCGGAGCTGTGGCTCACCGAGCTGGTCGAGGCAGAACTGACCGCCGGGCGTCGCCTGATGCTTGGGTTTGATTTCCCCTTTGGCTATCCGGCGGGGTTTTGCGATGCAATCACGGGTTCGGATGATCCTCTTGGCCTGTGGGACTGGTTTGAGACACATATTGAGGATGCGCCAAAGTCTAACAACCGCTTTGATCTGGCGGGGGCGATCAATCGCCGCTTTGGTGGGCAAGGGCCATTCTGGGCCAATGGGCTGGCCCGCGACATCGACGGTTTGCCGCGTCGCAAGGACCGCTATCGCAACCCGTTCCCGGACCGCCGCGCGGTTGAGCATCGGGCCAAGGGCAGCTTTACCTGCTGGCAGATGGCCGGGGCAGGTGCCGTGGGCAGCCAGGTGATGATGGGCCTGCCGGTTCTGTCACGCCTGCGAAAGCGTTTTGCCGGGCAGGTCGCTGTCTGGCCGTTTGAATCCCTGGACACGCCGGTGGCTCTGGTGGAGATCTGGCCGACCCTTCTGGCAGGCCCCGCGCCGGATCACTGGATCAAGGATGCCTGGCAGGTGCATAAGGTGTCCCTAGAATTGTCGGGCCTGCACATGGCAGAGTTGGACCAGTTATTGACCGTCACAGCGCCCGAAGAGGGCTGGATCCTGGGAGTGGACTAGATATGAGCCTTGCCCCGCCACCCCTGCGTAATGATTGCTTTGCTCTGCCGGCAGGCGTCGATTGGACACCGGTGGATGACGCGCTGGATCACTTGCGGCGAAATCTCACGGCAGTGACGGCGGCAGAGGTTCTGCCATTGGGGCAGGCTTTGGGGCGGGTTCTGGCTGAGGATGTTTTTGCCGCGCGCAGCAACCCGCCGCAGGCGAACACGGCCGTGGATGGCTACGGGTTTGCGGGTCCCGCCGGAGAGGGGCCGCAGGTGATGCCGCTGAGCGAGGGGCGTGCGGCGGCGGGGCTGGCCCATGAAGGCGAGGTTGCTCCCGGGCAGGCCATCCGCATTCTGACAGGGGCGGCGTTGCCTAGGGGGGTTGATACCGTCATTCTTGAAGAGGACGTAACCTGCGATGGTGCGCAGATTGCTTTTCACGGACCACTTAAACTGGGCGCCAATACTCGCCGGGCTGGCGAAGATGCCGCCGTCGGCGATCGGATCCTGACTAAGGGTCGGGTGGTGACCCCTGCGGATCTGGCGCTGGCCTCTGCCACGGGATTGTCTGAGCTACCGGTGCGGCAAATGCTGCGGGTGGGTGTGCTATCGACGGGAGATGAACTGGTCGAGCCGGGTGAGACGGCTGCGGCAGGGCAGATTTACGATGCCAATCGCCCGATGCTGCTCGCGCTGCTGGCAAAGATGGGGTTCGACGCTGTGGATCTGGGCAAAGCTGCCGACGATCGCGCCGCTCTGCGACGTCGCCTGGACGCTGCGGCTGAGGCGGTGGATGTGATCCTGACAAGTGGTGGTGCCTCTGCCGGGGATGAGGATCATATGTCGGCGCTGCTGCGCGAAAGCGGGGCCATGCAGCAATGGCGGATTGCCCTGAAACCGGGCCGACCGCTGGCGCTGGGGATTTGGCAGGGAACGCCGGTGTTCGGTCTGCCGGGCAATCCGGTGGCCGCGATGGTCTGCACGTTGATCTTTGCCCGCCCTGCGATGGGGCTGATGGCGGGGGCAAGCTGGGCTGAGCCGCAGGGGTTTGATTTGCCAGCCGCCTTTGAGAAACGCAAAAAGCCGGGACGGCGAGAATATTTGCGCGCCCGTGTACGCAACGGTCAGGTTGAGGTCTTCAAATCAGAAGGGTCGGGCCGTGTCAGTTCGCTGAGTTGGGCCGAAGGTCTGGTGGAACTGGCGGATGCCGCTGCGGTGATTCAGCCGGGGGATCCCGTCCGTTTTATTCCCTACGCCAGTTTTGGCATGTAACCGGAGCGCGGGCGGAAACCGTCAGTCAAAGGTGCCAGCGACCCGCCCCAGCAGCATGAAGGCGCGGGCGGTGCGGGTTTCGCCAAGCGATGATATCTCGGCGTCGCTGGCCTCTTGTTCAAATTCCGCCAGCATCTGGTCAAAGCGGCGCAGGAAATGATGTGCGGCATCGCGAAAGATCGGATCCTGTTTCATCCGCGCATTTGTCAGGGCAAGTGAGCTGCGATCCCTCACGCCGCCCAATGCGGCAACGGCGCGACCGCGTGTGCCCTGGGCGAACTGTCGCCAGATCTCTGGTCGGGCCATATCGGGGCGCAGGTCGTCCATGTAGATGCCATCCTGGCTGAGCAGGGTGAGCACATCCTGCGCGGCCTGAATGATCTGGGCGGCTTTGCGGTCCCGCAAGGCAAGGCGCAGGGCGGCAAAGCCTTCCTCGTCTTCGGCGGTTTCAGGAAAATTCAGGGCCCGGATCAATTGCGGAGCAGGCAGCGGGGCTGCAAAATCCTCGGCGGGTGTGCCAAGCGCCAGCAATCCCTGATCGGTCGCGTCGCCGCCCGTCGCCGCGGTGGTGGATATGCCCGGCATGGGTCGATCACGGCGGCTGGTGTGAAATGTCGCGAGGGCGGTTTCCGTCTTGCGGGTCGCGGCGGCAATCTCGTCCAACTTGCGTGTGACGGAGGGTTCTGAGACCGAAGCCGCCTGCTGCGCATGGGCGATATAGGCGTTGCGCATTCCGTCGATGGCAGCGTGCAGGCGCTGCGATTCATCCCGCATCACCTGGGCGGATCGCAGGGCGATAGCACCGACCCAGATCAGGAGGACAGGCAGGACCACAGCGACGATCCGCAGCAGGATATCCGACCATCCCGCCGCAGGCGTCGCGTCAGGCGTACCACCCAGCACGAAAACTGCGACAACCACGAGCAGCCACAACGCGCTCAACGCAAGCGCCGCAGCCTCGATCAGGCCAAAGACCGGTCGTTCCGGCGGCGCGTCGAGGGCGCTGGTGGGCGGCTTTGCAGCGGTGGAACTGGTGCGGGTCATACTGTTGCTCGAAACAGAGGGTGGCGAGAGAGGTTGGCATATGCCGCATGGCGCGGCGGCGAGATGGACATGGCGGGGCGCCGGTGACTGGCGCCGAGCCGGTAATGCGTATCAGGAAAAGACGATCTTGAGGATTTCATAGGCGCGGTCGCCGCCTGGGGTGCGGACCTCGACGCTGTCGCCTTCTTCCTTGCCAATCAGAGCGCGGGCGATCGGGGATTTGATGTTCAGAAGGCCAGCTTCGATATTGGCCTCATGCTCGCCGACGATCTGCCAGGTCTTTTCCTCATCGGTGTCTTCGTCGACGACGGTGACCTTGGCGCCGAATTTGATCGCGCCGGACAGTTTTGCCGGGTTGATCACATCGGCGAGCGACAGGATGCCTTCCAGCTCTTTGATGCGGCCTTCGATGAAGGACTGTTTTTCGCGCGCGGAATGATATTCGGCGTTTTCCGAAAGATCGCCGAGTTCGCGGGCTTCGGCAATGGCCTTGATGATGGCCGGGCGTTCGACCGACTTCAGGGTCTTCAATTCAGCTTCTAGGGCGGCGTGACCCGCGGGGGTCATCGGGATCTTTTCCATGTCTGTGTCCAGATATCGTGTCAGGTTTGGCCACCGGCCGTGGCGGTTCGCGTCTATAGGAAAACCGGTTTGTCCCACTGCCAGACTGACAGCGGGACAAACCGGTTATGTCTTATTTACCTGACCCAATCCTGCCGCCGAATGCAAGAGGGCGGCAGGGGCTGTCCACAGCGATTTCATGCCAACAGGCGGAAAACTCCGCTTTTTTACGCCTGTCCGCTTTGCGCCTGTCCGGGGCGCGGTGTGGCGGCAAACGCGTCATGGACAGGCGGGACGACGGGCGGGCGCCTCGCAGTCCTGCCGTTACGGAGTAAGGTCAGCGAACCTGCGCCGTGGTGGACGTCTTGCCGGTGATGCTGTGACGGGGCACCCGCGGGCGCGGATCCAGTTGCCGCAGCAGCTTTAGCAGACGGCTGTACCCGAGCAGGGTTTCTTCCCGCCCGAAGCATGGCTGTATCACAGGTTGCCGCTTCGAGCGTTCGGCGTCAGGCGTGATGAGGCGCGGAGGCAGGACCGCGCGCGGGCGGCTGGCGTGCCAGAGCAGATCAAGCATCATATTCCACCACCTCGAATTCGATATTGTCGCGGTCGCGGAAGTAGAACCTGCGACCCGGCTCGTAGTCGTGATGCTCACCTGGGGTGAAGCCTGCATCCCGTACACGGGTCTCGACCGTGCTCAGATCATCAACGACGACGGCAATGTGATTGAGCCCTCCGGTGATGCCGTAGCTGATCGGGGCTTTGGCCAGCGGTTCCGGGGGGCAGTAGAGCGCAAGATAACTGTCAGAACCACCGATATGCAGGCTGTAGCCGCCGTTGATAGCCTCGCCCTGCCAGCGAATGCGCCAGCCGAACACATCCTGCATCCAGGCGGCGGTGGCTTCAGGGGAAGAAACGGTGATGTTTGCATGTTCAAGACGTACAGTCATATCAGGCTCCGATGCTTGTCAGTTTGGATCGATTACCTGTAGGCTAATTTCTCAACCTAACTTTAGATCAAGGTTTTTCTTTACCTTGAAGGTGAAGCTGTAAGCCTATTATTTTTCAGTTGATTATCAGGGTGATGGAGGGGTTATGGCAAAGTCAGCTGGCGTGTCGATCGGATATCTTGCGGAGCGAACCGGGCTCGCCGTGTCTGCTATCCGCTATTATGAGTCGCAGGGTCTGGTTGAGCCCTGGCGGAATGCGGGAGGACAACGGCGGTTCCACCGGGCGGACCTGCGGCGGCTGAGTTTTGTGATGATCGCGCAGAAGTTTGGGTTTTCCCTGCCTGAGATCCAGGGGTTTCTGAAGAGCCTGCCGGGTGGGCGCACCCCGACCAAGGCTGACTGGACGCGGCTTTCAGCGCAGTTCCGCGAGCACCTGAACGCCCGAATCGAAACGTTGGAGCGGCTTCGTGACAATCTGGATGGCTGCATCGGCTGTGGCTGCCTGTCGCTGCCCAATTGCAAGTTGTACAATCCGGATGATGCTGCCGCTTCCAAGGGGCAGGGGCCGCGCTATCTGATGGGGGACCGGCCAGCGGATCTGGCCAAAGACGGGAACGGCGCGCCAAATGACGATATTTGACGCACCATTTGTCGCAATTGAGGGTTCTAGATCATCGTAACGTAGAGTTTGGATTGACCAGAGCCTCTGGCACCCGCTAAGCAACCGCGAAAGAAAATTGCGCCAAGGACGCACAGCCTGCACCGGCTGGTCCTGAGCCATAGCCTAAGGAGCCTTCGATGGCCGAGATTGAACGCGAAGCAATGGAATACGACGTTGTGATCGTTGGGGCAGGCCCGGCTGGTCTGTCTGCGGCGATCCGTTTGAAACAGCTGGACAGCGACCTGCAGGTCGTGGTGCTGGAAAAAGGCTCTGAAGTGGGTGCGCATATCCTGTCCGGCGCGGTGCTGGACCCCTGCGGGCTGGATGCACTGATTCCCGACTGGAAAGAAAAAGGCGCGCCACTGAACGTTCCGGTCAAGGACGACAATTTCTACATGCTGGGTGAGGCGGGGCAGATCCGCATCCCGAACTTCCCGATGCCGCCGCTGATGAACAACCATGGCAACTACATCGTCTCGATGGGCAATGTCTGCCGCTGGATGGCTGAGCAGGCAGAAGAGCTGGGCGTCGAGATCTTCCCGGGTATGGCCTGTTCCGAATTGGTCTATGGTGACAATGGCGAAGTCAAAGGCGTGGTTGCCGGTGTCTTTGGTCTGGAATCCGACGGTACCTATGGTCCGAACACCGAGCCGGGGATGGAACTGCACGGCAAATATGTCTTCCTCTCCGAAGGTGTGCGCGGCTCGCTTTCCAAAGAAGTGATTGCCAAATACAGCCTGTCTGACGGCAAGGAGCCGCAGAAATACGGTGTTGGCATGAAAGAGATCTGGGAAATTGATCCTGCCAAGCACAAAGAGGGCTCTGTCACCCACACCATGGGCTGGCCGCTGGGGTCCAACGCGGGTGGCGGTTCCTTTATCTATCACCTCGACAACAATCAGGTTTACGTCGGTTTCGTGGTTCACCTGAACTACAAGAACCCGCATTTGTACCCCTACATGGAATTCCAGCGCTTCAAGCACCATCCGATGGTGGCTGAGCTGCTGAAAGGCGGTAAGCGCGTGGCTTATGGCGCCCGTGCGATCACCGAAGGTGGCTATCAGTCGATGCCGAAGCTGGTCGCCCCCGGCGTGGCGCTCTTGGGTTGCTCGGCTGGCATGGTCAACGTGCCGCGCATCAAGGGCAACCACAACGCCATGCTGTCGGGCAAGGCAGCCGCCGAAGCCGCCTATGACGCGATCAAGGCTGAGCGTTCGGGCGACGAACTTGCCGACTATGAGGTCAGTGTCCGCGACGGCGCGATCGGTGCCGACCTGAAGAAAGTGCGCAACGTCAAACCGATGTGGTCGAAGTGGGGCCTCACCGCCTCGCTGATGCTGGGTGGTCTGGATATGTGGACCAATACGTTGGGCTTTTCGCTGTTTGGCACTTTGGGTCACGGTAAAAATGACGCAGAGGCAACCGAGGAAGCCTCCAAGCACAAACCCATCGACTATCCCAAACCCGATGGTGTGCTGTCGTTTGACCGCCTGACCAACGTTGCCTTTGCGGCGACCAACCACGAAGAGAGCCAGCCCTGCCACCTGCGTCTGAGCAATCTGGACACGCCGATCAGCGTCAACCTGCCAAAGTTCGCGGAGCCTGCGCAGCGCTATTGCCCAGCGGGTGTCTATGAGGTTGTGGAGAAGGACGGTAAGCCGGAGTTCGTGATCAACTTCCAGAACTGCGTCCACTGCAAGACCTGCGACATCAAGGATCCGAGCCAGAATATCACTTGGACCACACCGCAGGGCGGTGACGGGCCGAACTACCCGAATATGTGATCGGTTTCGGCAGGTATTTGCCGGAATAATTGGGGCAGCCTGCGGGCTGCCCCATTGCGTGTTAAGGGGCGGCGTTCTACGCTTTGTGGCGAGGCAGTATTTGACCAGTCACCAACGAGGAGGCCCCCCGTGCCCGTCCCATTCTTTCGCAGCCTGACAAGCGCAGCGGCTCTTGCCGTGGCGACCACCCTGCCGATACTGGTGCAGGCCGATGCGGTGCGTGCAGATGGGCTGGCGGGTGCGTATCTGGCGGCACGGGCTGCTACCCTGGATAGTGATTTCCGCGCCTCCGCGGATTATTACAACCGCGCGCTGGTGCGCGACCCGAAGAACCCGCTGCTCATGGAGCATGTCGTGTTTTCCCGGCTTGCGCTGGGTGATATCAAAGGGGCCGCGCCGGTCGCGACCCGCCTGTCGGAGATGGGCGCGCGCAGTCAGGTCGCCAATATCGTTACCACTGCCAACCTGGTCCTGACCGAGGACTATCAGACCATCATCGAACGCGTGACCTCTCAGCAAGAGGGGCAGTATGAGATCAATGCCCTGGTGGATGGCTTGCTGTTGGGCTGGGCACATCTGGGCGCCGGTTCAGTGTCCGATGCGCTGACACAGTTTGACGTCTTGGGTGAAAAAGAGGGGCTTGGCCTTTTCGCGCGCTATCACCGGGCGCTGGCGCTGGCCTCTGTCGGGGATTACGAGGGGGCGGAGGCCCTGTTTGCTGCCGAGGAGGGCCAGCTGACCAATACCTCGCGTCGGGCGGTGATCGCGCGGCTTGAGATTCTGTCGCAGCTGGGGCGCAATGAACAGGCGCTCGATGTGCTGTCCGACGCCTTCAATGGGCAGCTGGATCCGGGGCTTGCAGCGCTATCCGCACGGCTGAAGGACGGCGAAACCCTTCCCTATACGTTGGCGGCCACGCCGACACAGGGCATTGCCGAAGTGTTCTTCACCATGGGGGCTGCCCTTAATGGTGAAATGGCCGATGACTATGTGCTGATGTATGCCCGTGTCGCAGCTGCCTTGCGCGAAGATCACGTGGACGCATTGTTGCTGGCTGCGGAGCTCTTTGACCAGCTGGGCCGCTACGCCCTGTCGATCGAGCTTTACAAGCAGGTGCCGCGCGAGCATCCGGATTACCACGCCGCAGAACTGGGACGCGCCGAAGCATTGCGTCGCGCCGCCAAACCTGATGCGGCCGCCGAGGTCCTGCAGCAGCTGGCGCGTGATTTCCCGAATGAGGCACCGGTCCACACCAATCTGGGTGATCTGTTGCGGCAGCAGGAGGATTACAGCGGCGCCGTCGCTGCCTATGACACCGCGCTGGGGCTGATGGATGAAAGCGTGGAGGGACGTTGGTTCCTGCTGTATGCCCGTGGCATCTGCCACGAGCGGCTGAAAAATTGGGAGCAGGCAGAGGCGGATTTCCGCGCCGCACTCGAAATTCGCCCGGATCAGCCGCAGGTTCTGAATTATCTCGGCTATTCTCTGGTGGAGAAGCAGATCAAACTGGACGAGGCGCTGTCGATGATCGAACGCGCTGTCGCCGCGCGCCCTGACGCGGGCTATATCGTCGACAGCCTCGGCTGGGTACTCTATCGGCTGGGTCGCTATGAAGAGGCGGTTGGCCATATGGAAACCGCGGTTGAATTGATGCCGGTCGACCCTGTGGTCAACGACCACCTCGGGGATGTTTACTGGGCTGTCGGGCGGGCGCGGGAAGCTGAGTTCCAGTGGAAGCGCGCGCTGTCGTTCATCGACCCCGAAGATACCGACAGTGAAGCCGACCCTGAGCGCATTCGCCGCAAGCTGGAAAGCGGGCTTGATGCCGTTCTTGCCGAAGAGGGTGCGGCGCCGTTGAACGTGGCACATGACGGTTGAGGGATTTGCCCCGGCCAAGATCAATCTGACCCTGCATGTGACCGGCCAGCGCACAGATGGCTATCATCTGCTGGATTCGCTTGTGGTCTTTGCTGACATCGGGGACCGGATCACGGCTGTATCTGCCGACGCCCTGAGCCTGCGGGTGGGGGGCGCCATGGCAAAGGGTGTACCGACCGACAGCTCCAACCTGATGATGAAAGCGGCTGAGCTGTTACAGGTCGAGCGGGGGGCGGAGCTGAGGTTGGATAAGCAGCTGCCACCGGCCTCTGGCATCGGGGGCGGGTCCTCCGATGCGGCGGCGACGTTGCGGGTCCTGTGCGAGCTGTGGCAGGTACCTCTTCCCGGAGTTGCAGAGGTTCTCCCCCTGGGAGCGGATCTGCCGGTTTGCATGGAGCCGGGCGCCCAGCGGATGCGTGGTATCGGTGAGCAGCTGGAGCGGTTGCCAGCCTTGCCCGACTGCACGATTGTTCTGGCCAATCCGGGGGTGTCAGTCGCCACGTCGGCGATTTTTCGTGCGATGGAGAAACGTGACAACCCACCGATGCCCGACAGGCTACCCGTTTGGCAGAGCGCAGAGGAGCTGGCGGCCTGGCTTTCGGGTCAGCGCAACGATCTGCAGGGGGCGGCAATTATGCTCGAGCCTCTGATCGGAGCGGTTCTCGACGCGCTGTCGGGTTTGGCCCCGCTGTTTCACGCGATGTCGGGGTCAGGTGCGACCTGCTACGCGTTATTTGCCGACGAGGCGACGGCAGAGGCGGCGGCTGCCACCTTGCAGGCGGCACATCCTGACTGGTGGGTGCGCGCGGGCCGGTTGCTGGCATGACCGGCGCACAGCCAAAAAAGCCTGCGCAGCGGTGCGGGCCTCTCAGGCGTTAATCCGGTTATTCTTTAGGCCTAGGCAAGGCGGGCGACAACATAGTCGGCCAGATCATGCAGCATCTGGCGGATCGGATCCTCTGGCAGGGAGGTCAAGGCGTCCTGTGCCTTGGCAACCCATTGCATCGCATCGCGGCGGGTCGCGGCCAACGTGTCGTATTTGTCCATCAGGGACAGCGCATGGTCGAGGTCGCCCTCATCCTGACGTCCCTTTTCAATGGTGCGAACCCAGAAGGCGCGCTCTTCTGCGGTGGCCTGTGCAACGGCCTTGATCACCGGCAGGGTCAGCTTGCGTTCGCGGAAATCATCGCCGACGTTTTTTCCCGTCGCGGAGCTATCACCCTGATAATCCAATAGATCGTCGGCAATCTGGAAGGCGATACCAAGCGCATCGCCATAGGCAAACAACGCGTCTACCTGCGCTTCGGGTGCGCCGGCGACGACGCCACCGGCCTGAGTCGCGGCGGAGAACAGCGCTGCTGTCTTGCCGCGCACAACCTGCAGGTACACGGCCCCATCGGTGGCAAGATCGCTGGCCGCAGTCATTTGCAGAACTTCACCCTCGGCAATGGTCGCCGAGGCGTTGGCCAGGATATCGAGCACCCGCAGAGAGCCGGTTTCCACCATCAACTGGAAACTGCGCGCAAAGAGATAGTCGCCGACTAGAACCGAGCTTTTGTTGTCCCACAAGAGATTGGCTGTCGGACGACCGCGGCGCTGTCCGCTTTCGTCAACCACGTCATCATGCAGCAGGGTGGCGGTGTGAATGAATTCAACGGTTGCTGCCAGTTTCACGTGGTTTTCACCGCTGTAGCCACACAGGCGCGCTGCCGCGAGGGTCAGCATCGGGCGCAAACGCTTGCCGCCGGCCTCGACAAGATGGGCCGTTACCTCGGGAATGCGCGGCGCATGTTTCGAGGCCATGCGTGTCTGGATCAGCGTATTGACCGCTGCCATTTCGTCGCTGAGTGTCGCGGCCAGCATGTCATGCGGCTTTTGCGTCAGGATTTGATTCATCGTTTTCCCGCTTGCAAGGCTCGACAAGGCGCAGCCCTTGCCCTTAGATCCATCCCTATGAAGGAACTTTTGCGCAGCACCGACCCAACTGTCATGGCCTTTGCCACCGCCCTTCTTGAGGGTGAGGATATAGACTGCTTTCAAATGGACGTAAATATGAGCATCCTTGAAGGTGGTATCGGGATATTCCCGCGCAGATTGATGGTGCGCAGCGATGATCATGCCGCTGCCGAGCGCGTGATGCGTGACAATGATATTCCGCTGCGCTGATGTCGGGATTTGAGGACAGCGCTCTTAGCCAGGACGCGTTTCTGGGTGCGCGGGTACAGTTGTTGCAACCAAAGCAGGGGTATCGCGCCGGGGTCGACCCTGTCCTGCTGGCCGCAGCCGTTCCTGCACAGCCTGGTGATCGGGTGCTGGAGCTGGGCTGCGGAGGCGGTCCGGCTCTGTTATGTCTGGCTGCGCGGGTCCCGGATCTGGACCTGACCGGGGTCGAGCTTCAGGTCGATTATGCCGATCTGGCGCGACGCAATGCCGCGCTGAACGCAGTCGATATCACGGTCGTCGAGGCTGATCTGGCAGCACTGCCGCTGGATCTGCGCCAGATCCAGTTTGACCATGTCATCGCCAACCCACCCTATTATCGCGCCGGTGCGCACAGTCCGGCGCAGGACGTGGGGCGGCAGATTGCGCTCGGCGGGGCGACGGAGTTGACCGTCTGGTTCGATACCGCCGCGCGACGCCTCACCCATAAGGGATATCTGCACATGATCCAGCGGGCCGATCGCCTGCCGGAAATGCTTGGGGCCTGTCTTGGACGTCTGGGCTCACTTGAGGTGTTGCCATTGGCCGCCCGTGTCGGTCGTGGCGCCGAATTGGTTCTGCTGCGGGCGCGCAAGGGTGGCCGCGCAGGCTTCAGGCTGCATGCGCCGCTGATCCTGCACAACGGTGAAGCACATTTGCGTGACGCCGAAAACTACCAGGCGGAGATCCGGGCTGTTCTTCGTGATGGCCATGGGTTGCCCTGGCCAAGCTGATATTTGCGGGAGACTCGCGGAGAATCGGCTCTCATTCGGCGAGGACATGCCGAAATGACGGTTTCATGACAAAATATATGCTTCTGCAGCGTGACAGAGCAATAATCTTGTGTTCCACTCACTTTGTACGCAACACGCTCAAAGAAGGAGGAATGACATGAGCCTCAGCTCGCATCTGACCGAACTAAAGAAGAAGCACGAGCATCTGAGCATGGAAGTCGAACACGCCCAACGCTCACCCGCGACCGACGGGCTGCGTATCGCGTCGATGAAGAAACAGAAACTGAAACTCAAAGAAGAAATTAAACGTCTCTCGACGGAGGAACTTGCCGTCTGAGAGAGTGGTCTGATCTGAGGTGACCGCAGTCCCGTCGCTGCGGTGCCTGAGGCAGAACCGATTGGTTGTTAGGGGTCATCAGCACGGCTGGTGACCCCTTCTTGTTTCTGGGTCTGGCGCGGGATTTTCTGTTGCGGCCCTTGGGAAGGGATGCGCCGGTAGATGGATGCTTCAGGGCGTCGCATTGGCCCGCGCGGCCAGCAGCGCCCCGCCTGTTATCAGGCAGGCTGCAATCGCCAGCGTCCATGACGCAGGCGCAATTCCTGCAACAACAAGGATCAGTGTTGAAAGCAAAGGTGCTGCATAAGAGCTGGTGCCGAGCAGTTGGATGTCACCCTGTTTCACTCCGATGTCCCAGACATAGAACGCAAGGCCGACCGGCCCCAGACCCAGCGCGACTGTCGCTCCCCAACCGCTGATGCCGACGGGCCAATGGCTTTCTTCCAGCGCGAAATGAAGGCCCCAGGATGCTGCCGCAGTGATCAGGCAGAATACGGCAACCGTGCTGGTGGGGGCTGTCCCCAGGCGTCGCGCAAGCACGGAATATCCCGACCACGTCAGTGCGCAGAGTAGCGCAAGCCCATAGCCGGGCAGTGCCGCGGCATCAAACTCGGCTCCGCCACCGGTGATGATTGTTGCGGCACCGGCGAAGCCGAGGAGGGCCCCCAGCAAATGCCCCGCGCGCAGTGTTTCCCCGGGCAGCAGGCCGGACAACAGCACAATCAGCAATGGCCAGAGATAGGCAATGAGCCCTGCTTCGGCTGCGGGGGCCATCCTCAGCGCGGAGAAGTAAAGCGCATGATAGCCAAAGAGACCGAGGCTGCCGAAGAGATAGACCCGCCATGACACTTGTCGCAGTGCCGTGAGGCCACCACTGCGCCAACACCATATGAGGCCCAATGAGCCGCCGATTGTGAAACACAAGGCGTTCAACAGGAGCGGTGGGGTCGGCGCAGTGCCAACGGTGAGAACAGCCAGTAGCGACCAAAGCAATACCGCGACAAAGCCGGTCGCCGTTGCGCGGTTCCTGGTCATGTGAGACTGTCTACCGACACGATGGTCAGCCCATCTGACACGGCGGCGGTCTTTTCGATTTCGGCCAGGATCCAGTCGCGGAATGCCACGATCTGCGGGCGCGTTTCAGCGCCTTTCTGACAGAGGAAGCTAAATCGGGCCTTGCCGGTTAGCGCCGTTTTGAAGGGGGCAACCAGACGCCCTTCGGCAAGATCCTTTACCACCAGCGCGCGCCGCCCTAAAACCACCCCGGCCCCTGCCAAAGCGGCATCCACCGCGTGGTCGGCGTTGCTGAAGCGGGCGCCATGGGTGGGGTTGAACTCCTCACCCATCAACTTGAACCAGGCGGTCCAGTCGAGCTGCGGTGACATAAAGTTCAGTGAATCGTCGTGGATTAGCGGCGCGTCTTTCAGCGCGGCGACGGTGGGGTAACGCTGCGCGATATCAGGTGTCATGACCGGCATCACCCACTCCACAGGCAGCGGCATTGAATAGACGTCTGGGTATGGGCCGTAGCCAAAACGGATCGCCACATCAACGTCGTCGCGCATCAGATCGACACGGCGCAGGCTGGCCGAGAACCGAAGGTCGATTTCAGGGTGGGCGCGCGCAAACTCGTAAAAGCGCGGCGCCAGCCATTTCGCGGTAAAGGCAGGGCCGGCCGTGACCGTCAGGACCCCATCGTCCTGTAGCCGGATTGCCGCGCGCCAGGCTGCCGTCAGTGCCTGAAACCCATCAGACGTCCCGGGCGCCAGGGCAGCCCCTGCTTCCGTCAGCTCGACGGCGCGGTTCAGGCGGCGGAATACCGGTGTTCCCAAATGCTCTTCCAGGGATTTGATCTGAAATGACAGCGCTGCCGGGGTCACGTTCAACTCCTGTGCCGCACGGGCAAAGGACATATGGCGGGCGGCGGCTTCAAAGGCGCGCAGGGCGGTCAGTGGTGGCAGGCGATCAGACATATGAGATAAGTAATACTTAAGTGAAGTGCTGAAAAGTCTCGTTTGTCTGTTGACACGAAAAGGCGCATATCTTGGTCAAGTTAGCAACACTGATCTGAATGGAGGCCGAAACGATGGAATATTCTGCCAGTGCTACCGTGAAACTCGCCCTGCAACGCGCACATGAGGAGCGCGGCCAGGTCGTACGTGCGCTGTGGGCGCGTATATTTGCACCTCGTCGCGCCACGCGGCTGCGTGCTGGGGTTTCCCGCTGGGCATAGCGCGCATGTCCTTACGGGGTTGGAAAAGGGCCGGCCCAGTGGACCGGCCCTTGCCATCTGTGCTTGGTGCGGTCTTACACGAAGAACTGCGCGCCATTGGCCGAAATGGTGGAGCCGTTGATAAAGCCCGAGTCCTCTGATGCGAGGAAGGTCACGCAGCGAGCAATCTCTTCCGGCTCACCCAGGCGGCCAGCTGGGATCTGGCCAATGATCGACTCGCGGACCTTCTCAGGAACGGCCATCACCATCTCGGTCGCAATATAGCCTGGGCAGATCGCGTTGGCGGTGATGCCCGCCCGCGCCCCTTCCTGGGCCAGAGATTTCACGATGCCGAGGTCGCCTGCTTTGGTCGCGGCATAGTTTACCTGAGCGAACTGGCCTTTCTGACCATTGATCGAGGAGATCACGATCACACGGCCGAACTTGCGTTCGCGCATGCCGGGCCAGATCGGGTGCACGGTGTTGAAGACACCAGTGAGGTTGGTGTCGATCACCTGCTGCCATTGCTCCGGTGTCATCTTGTGGAACGGAGCATCGCGGGTGATGCCTGCATTGGCGACGACGATATCGATCGGGCCGATATCCGCTTCAACCTTG
Source organism: Phaeobacter sp. A36a-5a (assembly GCF_037911135.1). Classification (NCBI taxonomy): domain Bacteria; kingdom Pseudomonadati; phylum Pseudomonadota; class Alphaproteobacteria; order Rhodobacterales; family Roseobacteraceae; genus Phaeobacter; species Phaeobacter bryozoorum. Next base: position 114,097 of record NZ_JBBLYU010000001.1, read on the forward strand.
GCGATGCCAGCGGCGCTGTCTTCGTAGCTGGCAACGTCCCACTTGTACGTCTTGATGCCGGTTTCATCGGTAAACTTCGCCGCTGCCTCATCATTACCGGCATAGGTCGCCGCCACAGTATAGCCTTCCGCTTTCAACGCCTGTGAGATTGCAGCGCCGATGCCGCGAGAGCCGCCGGTGACGAGTGCGTTACGTGCCATGGAAAAGTCCTCCGTTATTTGACTTGGTAATCTTGCTACTATTTTGTTTTTGATTGCGCAATTATATTACTCCGTGAATTCGGACGCTGGAGCCGATACGGAGTGCGACGCTGCGTCGCTCTCTTCGACAAAGCTATCGTAAAATGCGCTCCATATAGAAAAGGGCGCCAATCGGGCGCCCTTGATATGGTCAGAATAATGCGCCTCAGGGACGCTCCACGCACATGGCAACGCCCATACCGCCGCCGATGCAAAGCGTGGCGAGGCCTTTCTTGGCACCCCGCCGCTTCATTTCAAACAGCAGCGTATTGAGGACGCGGCAGCCGGAGGCACCAATCGGGTGACCAATTGCGATTGCGCCACCGTTGACGTTGACGATTGCCGGATCCCAGCCCATGTCCTTGTTCACGGCGCAGGCCTGCGCTGCGAAGGCTTCGTTGGCCTCAACCAGATCGAGGTCATCCACGGACCAGCCGGCTTTCTCCAGTGCCTTGCGCGAGGCGTAGATCGGACCAACGCCCATGATGGAGGGGTCCAGACCTGCGGTGGCATAGGAGGCGATCCGGGCCAGCGGTTCGATACCCCGCTTTTCGGCGTCATCGGCGCTCATCAACAGGGTGGCCGCGGCGCCGTCGTTCAGGCCTGAGGCATTGGCGGCTGTGACCGAACCGTCCTTGGTGAAGGCGGGGCGCAGCTTCTGCATGGCCTCGATGGTGGCACCGTGGCGGATGTATTCGTCCTGATCCACAATGATGTCGCCCTTGCGGGTCTTGACGGTGAAGGCTGCGATTTCATCGGCGAATTTGCCTGCCTTCTGTGCCGCTTCGGCCTTGTTCTGGCTGGCAACGGCAAATTCATCCTGCATGTCACGGGAGATCTGCCATTTCTCGGCAACATTCTCCGCAGTCTGGCCCATGTGGTAGCCGTTGAAGGCATCCCAAAGGCCATCGCGGATCATGGTATCAATATAGCTCATATCGCCCATTTTGTGCCCGGCGCGCAGATTGGCGGCATGGGGCGAGAGGGTCATGTTTTCCTGACCGCCCGCACAGACGATGGCCGCGTCACCGAGTTGGATGTGCTGGGCGCCAAGTGCCACGGCACGCAGACCGGAACCGCAGACCTGATTGATCCCCCAGGCTGCCGATTCCTGTGGCAGGCCGGCATTGATATGGGCCTGGCGAGCGGGATTCTGACCCTGTGCCGCCGTCAGCACCTGACCCAGAATGGTTTCGGAAACTTCGGATTTGTCTATCCCGGCACGTTCAACTACAGCCTCCAGCACTGCGGCGCCAAGATCATGGGCGGGGGTATTGGCGAATGCGCCACCAAAGCTGCCGACGGCGGTGCGCGCGGCGGATGCAATTACTACATTGGTCATCAGTTAGGGTCCTCTGCCATTCATAGTCCCGGGAGGCCAACCGCGCAGTCCGCATTTCGCAGCCGCAGCAACCGGGATCCCCCTGCCTTTTTTTAAAGGCCGTGTGTTTCGCTGCAATTGCAGCACGTGCAAGGTGTCCCACAGGGAGAGCCTGTGTCAATCAATACTATGGCACATATTCTGAGGCAGGTCCGGTCGTTTGCCAAGCGATCATTCCCGACAGGAATTCGCCCTTACGTTGCGCGGCAGGTATCTGGCGCAAAGATGCGCGAATTCACCCATAAGGCAACGTGCTGTGAGGTCAGGATGCGCGACTGTTCCTGCGCAGCTCTTCCAGCCATGGCGGGCTGACCGAGGGGGCGCCGAACAAATAGCCCTGCAGGCAGTCCACACCGACGGAGATCAGGAACTCGGCGTCAGCTGGGCTTTCGACGGATTCCGCAACCACCAGCATATCGAATTGCTTGGCGATCCCTACCAGCGCGCGGACAACAGCCTGATTGTCGTGGTTGGCATGAATGTTACGGATGTACTGCCCGTCAATCTTCACCGCATCAAAGAAGAACTGCCGGAAATAGCTGACGGCCGTTGCCCCGGCGCCGAAGTTATCAAGCGCAAAGGCGATACCGTGTTTCTGCATCCGGTCCATGAAGTCGATGACCAACTCGGGCGCAGCCATGGCAGAGGCCTCGGTGATTTCCAGCACCAGCCTTTCGCCTGCGGCGGCATCTTTCTTCAGATGTTTTTCAAGGACACGCATCCAGCGCTGATAGCCGATCGAGCGCGCGGACATATTGACGGAGAGGCGGATATTGGGGCTGCGGGCAAGTGCCTTCAGGCCATGTTCGAGCGCAAGACAGTCCAGTTCACGCCCGGTTTCCTTATCCTCGACCAGCGGCATGAATTCGCGCGCAGGTATCACGCGACCCGTTGAATCGAGAACCCGGATATACCCCTCGTAAAAGGCAACCCCCTGTGGCGGCATAGCCTGTATGATGGGCTGATAGGCAAGCATCGTCTGGTTGTGGCGAATCGCGTCGCTGACCATGTCGAGAGTCGACCGATCACGCGATACAACCGCAGAGGTCAGCGGGTTATCGCCGCCTTCTGGCATGTCGGCCATGACCTTTTGCTTCTTCTTCACGGGTATATCCCTTGGCGCTGGGGTGGTCTGATCAATATGGATCAGACCGGACCTTGGCGCAAAAGCGTTGAGCTAGGATTAAGGCGACAATTTTACCCAAATTGAGAGCTGCACTCAGGTCTTGTCAAAGCCAGCGCTGCCGATGTCCTCAGGATGACGTTGCAAATGCTTTGCGCGGATTGTGTCGGAGCTGTCGCGGCTGCCGTCATGGCTGTAGCCCGGCGGGGCAACCGCATATAGCAACCGCTGCCTGACCGTCAGCCCGGGTTGGGTCACATCCTTGAAGATGCTGACCCATTCGTGGAAGGCGACACGCAGTGGGTTGAAGGTGCCGATGTTGTGAACCAGGCCGTAATCCGGGCGGTCGTGATCCTGTTCGGGTACGAATGTGCCGAACATCTTGTCCCAGATGATAAAGACGCCAGCATAGTTGCAATCAAGATAGCGCGGATTGCGGCCGTGGTGGGCGCGGTGATGGCTGGGTGTGTTCATCACGGCCTCAAACCAGCGCGGCATCCGGCCGATGGCCTCGGTGTGGATCCAGAACTGGTAGACCAGATTGATGCCTCCGACAAACAGCACCATGGCAGGATGGAAGCCCAGGAGAACCAGCGGCGCGCGCACCACCATCATAAAGGTGAATGTGCCCGTCCAGGTCTGCCGCAGAGCGGTGGTGAGGTTGTAGTGCTGGCTTGAGTGATGATTGACATGGCTGGCCCAGACCCAGCGCACCCGGTGGCCAAAGCGATGCACCCAGTAGTAGCGTAGGTCGTCCAGGACGAAGCACAGAACGATCACCCAGACCGATGTGCCCAGGTCCAACGGCGTGATCTGCCACAAAAGCATGAAGAAGGCCCAGGCGATGAAGCCAAGCGCAATGCCTGACGCCACGCTACCGGCGCCCATAACAAGAGATGTGACGGCGTCGCGGGTTTCATATCGCCCGCCACGTCCCTTGATGGCGATCCAGAGGAACTCAGCCAGAATCGCGGCGATGAAGAAAGGGACCGCCCACTGGGTGACATCAGGGTACGAAATCGTATCAGGCATGTGTCTGTCCTTCTGTCTGCGCTGTCACGGTCGGTGTGATTGGCGCGCTGTGGTCGCCCATGATGCGCCGTCGCCAATCTTTTCGCTCGGCATCCGACAGGTGGAGCACCACGGAGGGGGTAGCAAAATCGGCGAACCGCAGCTTCAGGCCCTTGGGGTGATCCAATAGTCGCACCCCGGCAAGTGGCCGGGCGATGGTATCGGCGCCAAAACACCAGACCAGACCAAGCCCGAGATCGGTTTCAATCAGGGCCGCCTGACCAAGAGTGCTTGGCCATGTGTTCAGGATTTGAGTATCGGGATCATGACGAGACCAGGCCTTGGCGGCGGTGTCTCGCGTCATCAGAACCGGAGCGGACCGCCCGGTGACATGAAGCAGTATAGCTATGACAACAATGCCGATCAGCACCATCGCCACCAAGATTTCCAGCGGCATCACGTCCTCCCTGCCGCTCAGATTGGCGGCAGGGTGACGGCTCTGTCAAAGGTGGCGTTGGGTCAAGCTCCGAAAGATGCCAGCTATCTGGCCACCGCCCGCGCACGCCCGGGAAAGCTGCTGCACTGCGGTACGGCCGCGGGTCTTCTTAATGAGCGTCAATCAGTCATTCTGCGTCGATCAGAGTTTGCAGGATTGCCTTGGCACTGTCGGAGTTCCACTCTGCATCGCCACGCAGGCGGCCGATTTCATTGCCGTCGCGATCGAGGATCATTGTCATCGGTAGGCCAAACACGGCCATTTCCTTGGCCAGCGCACCCTTTGGATCCTGATGGCGGGGCAGATTGGTGATGCCCGTTTCATCAAAGAACTTCTGAATCCCGGCGGGCGAGTTGCGGCCGGTGGCCAGGGTCAGGACCTCAAAATCCTCACCGCCAAATTCACTTTGAAGTTCGGACAGCATCGGCATTTCTTTCCGGCAGGGAGCGCACCAGGTGGCCCAGAAGTTCAGCAGGACAACCTTGCCTTCATAATCGGCAAGCGAGGCGCTGCCCTTGCCGTCTTCCAGTTCAAAGCTGTTGCTGGAGGTCGGTTTTGCTTCCGGGTGGAGGATCAGACGGCGCATGTCACCTTCGCGGAGCTCGGAAAGGGCTGCGGGGTCCGCGGCAAAGGCGGCATTTGCACCGAGGGCAAGGGCCATATAAAGGGTTAGCTGACGAAACAGACGCATATTATCTCCGGGGTTCCACACCATGACAGATCAATCCTCGAACCAGATGTGGGGCGGCCGCTTTGCCGCTGGCCCGGACGCGATCATGGAGGCGATCAATGCCTCGATCGGGTTCGACAAGCGGATGGCAGCGCAGGACATTGCCGGCTCCAGGGCCCATGCGGCGATGTTGGCCGCGACAGGTGTCATTACGGATAATGATGCCGAGGCCATTCGGGAAGGGCTGCTCACCGTATTGTCAGAGATCGAGGGCGGAACCTTCCAGTATTCCACCGCACTGGAAGACATCCATATGAACGTGGAGGCCCGCCTGAAAGAGATCATCGGTGAGCCTGCGGGCCGCCTGCACACGGGCCGGAGCCGCAACGACCAGGTGGCAACCGACTTTAAACTCTGGGTGCGCGACCAGCTGGACGCCGCCGAAAGCGGCCTCTTGGCGCTGATCCGCGCGCTTCTGTCGCAGGCGGAGGCTGGTGCCGATTGGGTGATGCCGGGCTTTACCCATCTGCAGACCGCGCAACCGGTCACCTGGGGCCACCACATGATGGCCTATGTCGAGATGTTCGGCCGCGACCTCAGCCGCGTGCGCGACGCCCGCGCGCGGATGAACGAATCGCCGCTGGGCGCGGCAGCGCTGGCCGGGACCTCCTTCCCGATTGACCGGGAAATGACCGCCAAGGCGCTGGGCTTCGACCGCCCGGCGGCAAACTCGCTGGATGCGGTCTCTGACCGTGACTTCGCGCTGGAGTTCCTGTCCTGCGCCTCGATCAGCGCCATGCACCTCTCCCGCTTTGCCGAGGAGCTGGTGATCTGGTCCTCCGCCCAATTCCGTTTCGTGACGCTCAGCGATCGTTTCTCCACCGGCTCGTCGATCATGCCGCAGAAGAAGAACCCGGACGCGGCTGAGCTGATCCGCGCCAAGGTGGGCCGGATTTTTGGCGCCAACACCGCGCTGATGATGGTGATGAAGGGGCTGCCGCTCACCTATTCCAAGGACATGCAGGAAGACAAGGAACAGGTCTTTGACGCTGCCGACAACTGGATGCTGGCGCTGGCGGCGATGGAAGGCATGGTCAAGGACATGACCGGCAATCGCGAGTCACTGGCCGCTGCGGCAGGCTCCGGCTTCTCCACCGCCACAGACCTGGCCGACTGGCTGGTTAGGGTGTTGAAGGTGCCGTTCCGCGATGCGCACCACGTGACCGGCACCCTGGTGGCGATGGCCGAAAAGCGCGGCTGCGACCTGCCGGACCTCGCGCTCGCGGATATGCAGGGCGTGCATGCAGGCATCACCGAGGACATCTTCACTGTGCTTGGCGTCGAAAACTCGGTAAACTCGCGCATGTCTTACGGCGGCACCGCACCCGCCCAGGTGCGCGCGCAGGTGGCCCGCTGGCAGAGCCTCCTGGCGGACTGATAGCAGGGCGGTTGCGGTTAAGCGGTGATGTGCCGGTTCAATCGCAACCGCCCAGATCGAAAGGGATCAATATGCAGAAAACCGTTCTGATCCTGGGTATTCTGGTGGCCTGCGTGGGTCTTGCGGCCTGCGGGGTCGACGGAGAGCCGGTACGACCCTCGCTCAATGCCGGAGTTGGCGTGTCCAGCAGCGGCGTCCACGCGGGCGGCAGCCTTGGCCTGCACAAAGGGCCACTCAGCGTCTATCTGGGCGTCTGACCCTGAGCGGAATCATTTGATCCGCGCCCCGGTTCTGGTCTAAGCGCGATCTATGGATCATTTTCTCTATCGTGACGGCGCTCTCTACGCCGAAGATGTGCCGGTGGCCGAGATCGCGGCTGCTGTGGGCACTCCGTTTTACCTGTATTCAACGGCGACACTGCTGCGCCATTTCCACCTCTTTGATGATGCGCTGAAGGAGATGGATCATCTGGTCTGCTACGCAATGAAGGCAGCCAGCAATCAGGCGATCCTGAAAACGCTGGCACAGGCCGGCGCCGGCATGGATGTGGTCAGCAAGGGCGAATATCTGCGCGCCAAGGCGGCCGGGGTTCCCGGTGACAAGATTGTGTTTTCGGGCGTCGGCAAGACCGAGGACGAGATCCGAACCGCCCTGAGCGGTGGTATCCGTCAGTTCAATGTCGAATCCGAGCCGGAAATGGACGTGATCAACGCGGTTGCGCAGGAACTGGGCGTTGTGGCGCCGATCACTGTACGCGTGAACCCGGATGTCGATGCAAAGACTCACGCCAAGATCGCGACGGGCAAGTCTGAGAATAAATTCGGCATTCCGATTGCGCGGGCGCGGGAAGTCTATGCCCGTGCCGCCAGCCTGCCAGGGCTGAAGGTGATCGGCATTGACGTACATATCGGCTCGCAGCTGACCGAACTGGCCCCGTTCGAGCTGGCCTATCAGAAAGTGGCGGAACTGACCGAGCAGCTGCGCGCTGATGGTCATGAGATTCACCGTCTCGACCTTGGCGGTGGCCTTGGTATTCCCTACACCCGCTCGAACGATACGCCACCGTTGCCGGTTGAATACGGCGCTATGGTACAGCGCACCTTGGGGCATCTTGGGTGTGAGATCGAAATCGAACCGGGGCGTCTGATTGCCGGCAATGCCGGCATCATGGTGAGCAAGGTGATCTATGTGAAATCCGGCGAGGACCGGGATTTCCTGATCATCGACGGCGCCATGAATGATCTGATCCGCCCCGCCATGTATGAGGCGCATCACGAGATTGTTCCGGTGATCGAAGCCGACGCCGGAGTGGAGCAGCGTCCATATGATATCGTTGGACCGGTCTGCGAAACTGGCGATACCTTTGCGCGCCATCGCGATATGCCGCCCCTGGAAGCGGGGGATCTGGTGGCTTTCCGCAGTGCTGGCGCCTATGGCGCAGTGATGTCGAGCGAATATAACTCGCGCCCGTTGATCCCTGAAGTGCTGGTCAATGGGGATCAATTCGCGGTTATCCGCCGACGTCCGGACTTTGACGAAATGATAAACCGCGATACCATCCCGGAGTGGCTCTGACGGGTACCGCGACATCTGACGCGGCGCAGGGCTGATCGGAGGCGCCGCCCGCATGGTCAACGACCCCAAGTTTCGCCGCAAGGCTGACGCGACATCTGCCGCCGCGCCGGGTTCACCGGCGCGCCCGCAGGCGGAGGGCGGGTACTCGCGGAAAGACGGCGGTTCCGATCTGCCGTCCGATCCGATCCCAACAGGTCGCGGCTCAGGCCCGAGGCTCTCAGATCCGCGCCTTGTGCGGCTTCGCTGGCCGTTGCGGCTGACCTGGGTGGGGCTGTTGTCGGAACGTCTGGTGCGCGCCTTCTGGCCGTTGGTTTCGCTACTGATGCTGGCGCTTGCCGCTGTGATGTTGGGCCTGCACGAGCAGTTGCCGATCGAACTGGTCTGGGTGGGGGCCGTGCTGCTGGTGTTGGCTGCGGCAGTCGCGATTGGCTTTGGGGGCTGGCGGTTCAGAATGCCCAGTCTGTCCGACGCCCTGGCTCGTCTGGATATGACGCTGCCCGGACATCCTATTGCGGCGCTGCTGGACGCGCAGGCCATCGGGTCGGATGATCCGGCGTCGCAAGCCCTGTGGCAGGCGCATCAGCGGCGGATGCAGGCGCGCGCCGCCACCGCAGTTGCCCCTAAACCCAATCTGTCAGTCGCGCGCGCTGACCCCTTTGCGCTGCGCTATCTGGCACTTCTGGCGCTATCGGTTGCCATGCTCTTCGGCTCCATCTGGCGGGTTGGTAGCCTTGGCGAGATGGCCCCCGGCGCGGTGAATGCGGCAGCAGGGCCGACATGGGAGGGCTGGATCGAACCGCCGCGCTACACCGGTCTGCCGGTGCTTTATCTCAATGATCAGTCCGAGCCGGTTCTGACCCTGCCCGAAAACAGCCGCCTGACCCTGCGGTTTTACGGTGAGGTCGGAGATCTTACACTGGATGAAACTCTCTCGGGGCGCACCGGAGACGTGCCCTCTGCCGCCGCGGCTGAGCAGAGTTTCGTGATCACCCGCGACGGGACATTGACCATCAATGGCACCGGAGGGCGCAGCTGGGATGTGACGCTGATTGAGGACCTGCCTCCGACGATTGCCATTATGGGAGAGCCGACGCTGGAGTCCGATGATACGACCTCGCTTGCCTATACCGCCAGTGACGATTACGGCGTGGCGGCTGGTCAGGTCGAAATCTCGCTGGATATGGCCGAGATTGATCGGAGCCATGGGCTGGCAGCCGAACCAGATACGCGGGAGCCGATTGTTCTGGACCTGCCACTGCCGCTGACCGGTGATCGCCACAGCTTCGACGAGCAGGTGATCGAGGCCTTCGCCAAACACCCCTGGGCCAACATGCCGGTCAGCTACCGTATGGTCGCACAGGACGCCAAGGGGCAGGAGACCGAGGCAGAGGTGCTCAGGGCGCCGTTGGTGACCCGGCGTTTCTTTGATCCGATGGCCGCAGCGGTGGCAGAGCAGCGGCGCGATCTGCTCTGGGCGCGTGCCAATGCGCCGCGGGTGGCCCAGGTCCTGCGCGCCCTGTCGATCTATCCGGCCGAAGTGTTCCACGACCATGGGGATTATCTGCGTCTGCGCACTATCCTTCGTCGTCTGGAACAGCACAGCAACGCAGGAACGCTTGGGCCAGAGCAGCAGGACGCGTTGGCTGAAGCGCTCTGGGATTTGGCAATCCAGCTGGAGGAAGGCGATGTCGGCGACGCTCTTGCCCGCATGCAGCGCGCTCAGGAGCAGCTGAGCCAAGCGATGCGTGATGGTGCCAGCGATGAAGAGATTGCCCGTCTGATGCAACAGCTGCGCGATGCCACGCAGGACTATCTGCGTCAGTTGCAGCGACAGGCGCAGGAGCAGGGCAATGACGGGCAGCCGCAAGGCGCTCCGGATGAGAACGCCATGCAGCTCACTCAGCAGGATCTTCAGGCGATGATGGATCGTATTCAGGAGCTGATGGAACAGGGCCGGATGGCCGAGGCCGAGCAGGCGCTGCGCGAGTTCCAGCAGATGATGGAAAACATGCGTGTCACCCAAGGGCAGGAAGGTCAGGATGGCAGCCCCGGAGAGCAGAGCATGGAGGGGTTGGCCGAAACCCTGCGTGAGCAGCAGGGCTTGTCGGATCAGGCATTTCGGGATTTGCAGGAGCAGTTCAATCCCGGTGCACGTCGCGGCGAAAGTCAGGGAAATGAAGGGCGCAATGGCGGCCTGGGACGTGGGGAGTCCCACGAGGGCGGTCAGGGCAATCAGGGTGGCCAAGGCGACAGGCCCGGCTCCGGCGACCCCAGCGGTGATCGGCAGCCCGGTCAGGGTGGTCAGGGACAGCGCGCGCCTGATAATGATGGGACCGGGCAGGGTGGCGGCGCCAACACTCCGCAGGGCGGCACACAGGGTCCTGCCGGGTCGCTGGCTGATCGCCAGCAAGCTCTTCGCGATCAGTTGCGGGCGCAGCGGGATGGCCTCCCGCTTGGCAATGGCGAAGGCGGTCAGGCGACGCGTGATGCGCTTGATGATGCCGGACGGGCCATGGATGGGGCGGAGGAGGCTTTGCGGCAGGGTGACCTCGCCGAGGCCATCGACCGCCAGTCCGACGCGATGGAAGCTCTGCGAGAGGGAATGCGCGCGCTGGGAGAGGCAATGGCCGAACAGCAGCAACCGGGTCAGGGACAGGCGCAGGGGCGCACCAGCAGCTCAAGCCAAGGCAACCAAATGGATCCGCTTGGCCGACGCAATGGGGAACAGGGTGATGGTGGTGTTTCCGACGGGCAGTTCAGCGAAGGGCAGGCCTATCGCCGCGCCTGGGATCTTCTTGAAGAGATCCGCCGCCGCGCCGGAGAGCGCAGCCGTAGCGAGACTGAGCGAAGCTATCTCGAGCGTCTTCTGGATCGCTTCTGACGACGGCGGTGGACCTGCGGGGCGACCGTTCGTGTCCGATCGGTCGCCGGTACCGTCGGCTGCGGTTCTACTGCTGCACTGTGAAGGCACGCACCTGCGTATCTAGCCACAGCCGCGCCGCGTCCACCTTGGCGACATAGGTGCTGAGGTAGGGATCCGCCTGTGGCAGCTTCTGGGCGATCAGGGGCGCGTTATCATAGGCCATGGCAAGACCCAGCGCGATCAACAGTGCAAAGGCAAAGCCCCGCGCAAAGTTCCGCTTTTTCCTTGGGGCCGGTGCATCGACTGGTGGTGCGATCGGGGCCGCAGGCCCTTCACCGGATCGCAGGGTCGAGTTGATTTCGTCGATATTGGGCAGCAATCCGCGACGGGATTCGGTTTCCGAGGTGGAGAGCTGCTGGGGATCTTCGCCACGCATCCGGGCCATCTGCTCGCGGGCTTCGCGGGCACGGCGGGCGGATTCTTCTTCCGGCAGAGAATCCAGTCCCAAATCCGTCTGTGTTTGCAAGCTGTTGCTTTCAGCGGCGCGCAGCCGGGCTTCACGCTCAGCCTCCTCGCGCAGAATATCGCTGATCGTCGGGTCAAGACCTCGCGACGTGGCTGTGATCTCTGGCGGTTGATTCTGGATTTCATCCTGCTGATCAGGCTCTGCGGTCTCCTCCTCCGGCGCGTCTTCCACGATATCATCGTCTTGTGTCGCCGTAAGGGAAGCGGGATCAGGGGCGCCGATTTCGTCCTCAACCGGGGCTATATCGTCGCCGGGTTCCGCAGCGGGGGAAATGCTCGGGTCATCCTCCGCCTCAATCGCACGGCCAGCCTGAAACCACGTTTGCCCGCAGTTGGAACATTGCACGTCGCGCCCCTCATCGGGGATCACATCATCCGGCACCTCATATTGGGCGGCACAGTTCGGACATGTCAGTCGCATGGGTCACTCCTTGGGACCTGAGGTGGCTCCCGGGGGGGCCGGGCGGCTGTCGGCGGGTGATTGTTGAATAATCATAGGCAGTTCCGTCTTTCCACGAAAGAGCCAATCGCTCTCATCTGAACGGACTGTTTCAGCCGGGGTGGCGTGGCAACAGCGCGGACCATTGAAACTGGGCGCACAGTCGGGCAAAACACCGGTGACCAAAAGGGGACCGCCGTGATCGAGCTGGACAATGTGGGGTACAACTACGGTGGCGGGGAACTGCTGAGCGACGTGTCGGTGCAGCTGGCACCGGGGTCGTTCCATTTCCTGACAGGCCCATCGGGCGCAGGCAAGACCACCCTGTTGAAACTTTGCTATGGCGCGCTGACACCAACGTCAGGCCGCGCACGTGCTTTCAACATGGATATCAAGGGGCTGGATCGTGACCAGATGGCCTATCTGCGCCGCCGCATCGGGGTGGTCCACCAGGATTGCCGGTTCCTCGATCACCTGCCGGTTCTGGAGAATATCGCGTTGCCGTTGACGGTCTCCGGGCGGGATATCACCCAGGAAGAGGCTAATCTGCGCGAGCTGTTGAACTGGGTTGGCCTGTCGGAGCGCGCCCATGCCACCCCTCCGGAGCTCTCTGGTGGCGAGCGGCAGCGCGCGGCGCTGGCCAGATCGGTGATCCTCTCGCCTGAGGTGATCATCGCCGATGAACCAACTGGCAACGTGGATTGGGACATGTCGCAGCGGCTGCTGCAATTGTTGGTGGAATTGAATCACATGGGCAAAACCGTTCTGGTTGCGACACATGATCTGTCGTTGATCCGGGCCGCCAAGAAGCAGGTTCAGGCACGAGTCCTGCGGATTTCGAACCGCCAGCTTCAGCAGGCCGGAGCGGACCTATGAAACTGACCCGTTTGCGCAACCTGATTGTCGGGGATGCCCAGGCTGACCGTGTTGTTCCGCCCAGTGGATTTACCGCCCAGCTGACTTTGTTTGTCTCTGGTGCTATGGCGTTTCTGGCGGTTTTTGCCTTGGCGCTGTCGCTGGCCTCCGGCCGTTTGGCAGATCGCTGGGCAGAGGAACTGGCGCGCGCGGCCACGCTACGGATCAATGCACCGGCGGAGCAGCGTGCTGCCCAGACCGAGGCGGCAATGACCATTCTGGAACAGACGCCGGGTGTCGCCTCGGCTCGTGCGCTGAGCCGCGAGGAACAGGCGGCTCTGTTGGCGCCATGGTTTGGCACCAAACTGCCGCTGGATACGCTGCCGATCCCACAGCTGATCGAAGTGATCGAGGGCGATCCGGGCTATGATGAGACCGGTCTGCGCTTGCGCCTTCAGGCTGAGGTTCCGGGTGCGATCTTGGATGATCACACGCGCTGGCGGGCGCCGCTGGTGGATGCTGCCCAGGCGCTGCGGCGGTTGGCCTGGGTGTCCATCCTGTTGATCGGCGGGGCCACCGCGGCGATGATCACCCTTGCTGCGAATGCAGCGCTTGCGGCCAATGCCCAGGTGATTGAGGTGCTGCGTCTCGTCGGCGCGCTGGACACCTATATCGCTCAGGCCTTTATCCGGCGTTTCACCCTGCGCGCGCTATTTGGTGCCAGCGTTGGCATGGCGCTGGGAATGCTCGGGGTCTGGCTGATGCCCGAAGCCTCCCGCGAGGGCGGGTTCCTGACCGGGCTTGGCTTTCAAGGCTGGAGCTGGCTCCTGCCACTCTGCATCCCTCTGCTTGGTGCGCTTGTCGCCTTTGCCGCGACCACCCGTGCGGCCAACAAACGTCTTGGAGATTTGGCGTGAAAACTGCGTTTAGATGGCTGCTCTCGGCCGTGTTCATGATTCAGATCTATGTGATGATGCTGATCTTCGGTCTGGTCTTTGCGCCATGGGCCCTGGTCTCGCCGCGCGGTGCCCGGGTGGCCTGTCGCAGCTATGCCGGTTATGTGCTGTGGTGCGCGCGTTGGATGCTGGGCCTGCGTACGGAGGTGCGTGGCGAGGTCCCGACCGATGAGGTGATCATTGCGGCCAAACATCAGAGTTTTCTGGATATTCTGATTATCTTTCACGCCACGCCAGCAGCCAAGTTCATCATGAAACGTGAGCTGTTGTGGACGCCGATTATCGGCATTTATGCCAAGCGCCTGGGCTGTGTGCCGGTCAACCGTGGCAAGAAGGGCAATGCCATTGCCCGCATGGTCAAGGACGTGGCGGCAGAATTTGCAGAACCCGGCCAGCTGGTGATCTATCCGCAAGGCACGCGGGTCGCGCCGGGGGTTGACCGGCCCTACAAGATCGGCACTGGCGTCCTTTATGCCGCGCTGGAGCAGCCCTGTGTGCCTGCGGCGACCAATGTGGGGTTGTTCTGGCCACGCACCGGGATCATGCGCAAACCGGGGTTGGGCGTTGTGGAATTTCTGCCTGCTATCGCCCCGGGACTGGACCGCGATGCCTTCATGGCCACGCTGGAGCGCGAAGTTGAGACACATTCAGACAAGTTGATGCAGGAAGCGGGGTTCAAGGTCGATGGAATTTCTCAGCACAGTTGATGAGTTGGAGGCGCTTTATGGCGCTCCGGGAACACCGTCCCTGCGCAAGGTGGCACGGCAGATGACGCCGCTGTACCGGCAGTGGATCATGGCATCGCGACTATGCATGTTGGCCACCGTTGGGCCGGAGGGGACCGATGACAGCCCGCGCGGTGATGATGGTCCGGTGGTGCTGGAGCTGGATCCCGGAACGCTCGCGCTGCCGGATTGGCGCGGTAACAACCGTATCGACAGTTTGCGAAACATCCTGCGGGACCCCCGGGTTTCGCTGATGTTTCTGGTACCGGGGTCAAACAATGTGGTGCGGGTCAACGGGCGGGCACGGGTCACTGCAGATGCGGCGATGTTGGCCCGGTTCGACAAGAACGGCAAGCAGCCGCGCACAGTGATTGTGATCGAGATTGGCGAGATCTACAGCCAGTGCGCCCGCGCGCTGATGCGGGCTCGGACCTGGACCTCAGGCGACGAAAGCGCGGGGCTTCCTTCTATGGGCGAGATCCTGGCCGAGCAGACCGCAGGGCAAGAGGGCGGTGTCGCCTATGACCAGGCCTGGGCGCCCCGTGCAGCCAAGACCCTCTGGTAACCGGGAGCGGCTGTGAATGCCCCATCCGGGCTTTCACAGCAGGGTTCGCCCGGGTGGCAGAGCAGGGTCAGCTCATCAAGACCTCACCGACAAGGATCTGCGGACGCACATTGGTGAAATTGGCGACGTCGTCGATGATTGGTCCGCTTTTTTCGCCCATCGCGCGGTCCAATGTGTCCATATCTGGAAAGGTGATCGTGGCGATCAGCAGATAGGCCGGCGGAATATCCGGGCCGCTTGCAATCCCGCGCGATGCCTCGACGGTTTCCATCAGATCGCCAAAATGTTCTTCGACCAGTGGCAGGTGGGTGGTCTCATAATAATCATAGTCAAACGTCGCGTCGGCGGAGGCGGGGTAGATCACTTGCAGGCTGACAGTCATGGTAGAGGCTCCGGTTCATGAGAAAGCGGCCCACCATGGATGGGCCGCTCTGGTGTGGGTTAGATATCTAGCAGGCGGAGCCCGGGTAGGGCACCCGGTTTCCTGCGCTGCTCCATTCAGCTGTGGATCGGACCGTCACCGCAGGCCAGCGCCGCTTCGCGGACAGCTTCGGAATAGGTCGGATGTGCGTGGCAGGTCAGCGCCAGATCCTCGGCGGAGGCGCCGAACTCCATCGCTACACAGATTTCGTGGATCAGGTCACCGGCTGCCGGGCCAATGATCGAAGCGCCCAGGATGCGGTCGGTTTCCTTATCGGCGATCAGCTTGACGAAGCCGCCTTCTGCCTGATGCACCGCTTTGGCGCGGGCGTTGCCCATGAACATGAACTTACCCACCTTGATCTTGCGACCTTCGGCTTTCAGCGCATCTTCGGTCTGGCCGACGGTGGCCACCTCCGGTGTGGTGTAGACCACGCCAGGGATCACGCCGTAGTTGACGTGGCCATGTTTGCCCGCAATCACCTCGGCAACGGCCATGCCTTCGTCTTCGGCTTTATGGGCCAGCATAGGACCTTCGATGACGTCACCGATGGCATAGACGCCTTTGACATTGGTCGCCCATTGGGAGTCGGTGGCGATCTGACCCCGTTCGGTCATCTTGACGCCGAGGGCGTCCAGCCCCAGCCCCTCCGCATAGGGTTTGCGACCCGTCGCTACCAGCACCACATCTGCGTCGATCACCTCTTCGTCGCCGCCTTTTTTCGGCTGGTACTTCACCTTTGCCTTGGTCTTGGCGGCATCGACCCCTTGGACGGCCGCGCCCATCACAAAGGTCAGGCCCTGTTTTTCAAGGATCCGCTTGAAGCTGCGCTGAACGTCCTTGTCCATACCGGGGCAGACGGCGTCCATATATTCCACCACGGTGACTTCGCTGCCCAGGCGGGCATAGACCGAGCCCAGCTCCAGACCGATGACGCCAGCGCCGATTACCACCATTTTCTTTGGGATCTTCGGCAGGTCCAGTGCGCCGGTGGAATCCACCACGATGCCCTTGTCATTGTCGACCTCGACGCCCGGCAGAGCCGAGGGAACGGAGCCGGAGGCAATCACGATGTTCTTTGCCTCATGGGTGTCATCGCCCACCTTGACCTTGCCAGCCTCCGGGATGGAAGCCCAGCCCTTGATCCAGTCGATCTTGTTCTTCTTGAAGAGGAATTCGATGCCACCGGTGTTCTGGCCGATGACCTCTTCCTTGTAGGATTTCATCTGTGCCCAGTCGACCGAGGGGCTTTTGCCCTTGAGACCCATATGGGCGAAGTTGTGCTCGGCCTCATGCAGCAGATGGGTGGAGTGCAAGAGTGCCTTTGACGGGATACAGCCGACATTGAGGCAGGTGCCGCCGAGGGTTTCGCGGCCCTCGACCACTGCGGTCTTGAGGCCCAGCTGGGCGCAGCGGATAGCGCAGACATAGCCACCGGGGCCGGCGCCGATTACGATCACGTCATAGGATGCCATATTGATGTGCTCCTTGAGGGGTTAGCGATGAAGATCATGGGGAAAGGGGGCGCTGCCCCCGGCCCCTGGCGGGGCCTCCCCCGGAGTATTTTGGGAAAGATGACGGCTCATGTCAGGGCCGCAATCAGCATGAGGGTGGTTGCGAGGTAGCCCACAGACCAGATCAGCGAGCGCCACGGGACCCAGCCAAAGGCATAGGCGGGAATGTAGAGGACGCGCGCGCCGAGGTAGGCATAGGCGCAGGCCGCGGTGAACCCGGTTGACTTGCCCGCCAGTGACACCACCAGGCAGGCGATCCCGAAGAGGATCAGCCCCTCAAAGTGGTTTGACATCGCCCTGTGTAGACGCGCGGTGCGGGTCGAGAGCTGATCGCGCAGATCACCGCCGAGACGATCCCGGTCGCGCGGGCCAAGCGTTTTGCCCTGACCCAGCTCAAGGTTCGCAGGCACCGCCATCAGGGCGATCTGAAACACCTGCAGAAGGGCGGCGAGGGTGAGGGCGGTGAGTTCAGGGGGCATCTAGACCTTACACAATGCTTGTAGAGGTTGCAGATCGGTTTCGCAGCCAGATCACGATGCCGCACAGAGCCACGAAGTTCAGGATACTGGAAACGATGGTGCCAAGAGCGTAAAGCAAGCCCAACCCGATAAGATTGCTGCCAACAAAAAATCCTAGCAGAAGGTATCCACCGTAAAGAATGCCCACTACCGCCCAATCGCGGGCGAGAGCATAGAGAAAAAAGATATAGAATATGCAAACCGCTACCATCGCTTGCGAGTAGGGCGCAATCTCATTCCCAGCAGCAATCTCCAGCGTGCCAATAACGGCGAACAGCCCCCAGACAACGGCGAGCTGAACAAGAGTTGCGCGCGCTGCGAGGCGGCGGCCATCAGCCGCCCGGCCCTTCTCCGTAATCTGGAACAGCGCGCGCATGCTATCCTACAGATCCATCAACAACCGGCGGGGATCTTCCAGCGCTTCCTTGACGCGCACGAGGAAGGTCACGGCACCTTTGCCGTCGACGATGCGGTGGTCGTAGGATAGCGCCAGATACATCATCGGGCGGATTTCCACCTTGCCGTTGATCGCCATCGGGCGGTCCTGGATCTTGTGCATGCCAAGGATACCGGACTGCGGTGGGTTCAGGATCGGCGAGGACATCAGCGAGCCATAGACACCACCGTTGGAGATGGTGAAGGTGCCGCCCTGCATTTCTGCCATCGACAGCTTGCCGTCGCGGGCGCGCGCGCCTTTTTCGGCTATCGCTTTTTCGATGTCAGCAAAGGACATTGCATCGGCGTCGCGGATGACCGGAACCACCAGTCCCGTGGGCGTGCCTGCGGCGATGCCCATGTGCACAAAGTTCTTGTAGACGATGTCGGTGCCGTCGATCTCGGCATTGACCTCGGGCACTTCCTTGAGCGCGTGGCAGCAGGCCTTGGTGAAGAAGGACATGAAGCCCAGTTTCACACCGTGCTTCTTCAGGAACAGATCCTTGTACTCGTTACGCAGGGCCATCACCTCGGTCATGTCGACCTCGTTGTAGGTGGTGAGCATGGCCGCGGTGTTCTGGCTGTCCTTCAGACGCTTGGCGATGGTCTGGCGCAGGCGGGTCATTTTCACCCGTTCTTCGCGCGCGGCGTCGTCGGCTGCCACAGGTGCGCGCACCGGAGCGGCAGCTGCGGGCGCCGAGGCAGTAGCCGCCGGTGCCGCTGCGGCCGCAGCCACAGCGCGGGCGACATCGTCCTTCATGATGCGGCCATCGCGACCGGTGCCCTGGACCTGATCTGCGGACAGACCGGCCTCGGCCATGGCTTTCTCTGCGGAGGGCGCATTGGCGACATCCTTTGCGGGACCGCCCTGACCTGCAGGAGGTGTGGTGTATTGCGCACCACCGGCGGTTTCTGCCTTTGTCGGCTCGGGGGTGACGGCGCCGGCGTCGCCACCGGAGATCACACCAAGTTTGGCCGTTGCATCCACAGTGCTGCCTTCTGCGGCGGTGATTTCGGTCAGAACGCCGGAGACCGGCGCGGGCACTTCGACCGAGACCTTGTCGGTTTCCAGCTCACAGAGCATTTCATCCTGCGCGACGGTATCGCCGACCTTCTTGAACCAGGTCGAGACGGTGGCTTCGCTGACCGATTCACCGAGAGTGGGGACCATCACATCGGTGCTGGCCCCCGCCTTGTCACCGGTGTCAGCGGCTGGCGTGGTATCGCTCTTGGGCGCACCCGAGGTTGCGGCGCCGGAGGACGCACCTTCGGAGATGGTGGCCAGAAGGGCGTCGACCCCTACGGTCTCGCCTTCGGCGGCGACGATTTCACCCAGGGTGCCTGCGGCAGGGGCGGGGACTTCGACGGTGACCTTGTCAGTCTCCAGCTCACAGAGCATTTCATCAGCCGCTACGGCATCACCGGGTTTCTTGAACCAGGTGGCAACGGTGGCTTCGGTCACGGATTCGCCCAGGGTGGGCACGCGAACTTCGGTGGTCATAGGGTGTTATCCTTCGATGCTCAGCGCTTCGTTGACGAGCGCAGCTTGTTGGGCTTTGTGTTCGCTGGCCAGACCCGTCGCGGGTGAGGCCGATGTGGCGCGACCGACATAGATCGGGCGGCTGTTCTTGGCGCCGATACGGGTCAGCACCCATTCGATATTCGGCTCGATGAACGTCCAGGCACCCTGGTTCTTGGGCTCTTCCTGGCACCAGACCATCTCGGCGCCCTTAAAGCGCTCCAGCTCTTTTACGAGGGAGATGGCAGGGAAGGGATAATACTGTTCGATCCGCATCAGGTAGATGTCGTCGATGCCGCGCGCGTCACGTTCTTCCAGCAAGTCATAGTAGACCTTGCCAGAGCAGAGCACCACGCGCTTGATCTTGTCGTCGGCCACCAGCTTGGTGTCGGAGTTGCCGTGCTGTGCATCATCCCACAGCACCCGGTGGAAGCTTGAGCCGGTGGTGAACTCCTCGGCCTTGCTGACCGCCAGCTTGTGACGCAGCAGCGATTTCGGCGTCATCATGATCAGCGGCTTGCGGAAGGTGCGGTGCAGCTGACGACGCAGAATGTGGAAGTAGTTTGCCGGTGTCGTGCAATTCGCCACAATCCAGTTGTCCTGGCCGCACATCTGCAGGAAGCGTTCCAAACGGGCGGAGGAATGCTCCGGGCCCTGACCTTCGAACCCGTGCGGCAGCAGGCAGACGAGGCCTGACATACGCAGCCATTTGGACTCGCCGGAGGAGATGAACTGGTCGAACATGATCTGGGCGCCGTTGGCGAAATCGCCGAACTGGGCCTCCCACAGGGTCAGCGCATTGGGTTCCGCCAGCGAGTAGCCATACTCGAACCCGAGGACAGCATATTCCGACAGGGCGGAATCGATCACCTCATACTGCGACTGGCCGCTGCGGATGTTGTTCAGCGGATAGTAGCGCTCTTCGGTCTCCTGGTTCACGATGCCGGAATGGCGCTGCGAGAAGGTGCCGCGCGTGGCATCCTGACCGGCGAGGCGGACAGGGTAGCCTTCAGTCAGCAGCGAGCCAAAGGCGAGTGCCTCACCGGTCGCCCAGTCGATGCCTTCACCGGTCTCGAACATCTTGCCACGGGCTTCAAGGAAACGGCCGATGGTCTTGTGGATCGGGAAGCCCTCCGGCACGCGTGAAAGTGCGGTGCCGATTTCGTTCAGGGTGTCCGGCTTGATGGCGGTACGGCCGCGCTGATACTTGGCGCCGTGCTTGTCGAGGTGCGACCAGCGTCCGTCCAGCCAGTCCGCCTTGTTCGGCTTATAGTTCTTTCCGGCTTCGAATTCCTCGTTCAGGCGAGCCTGGAACGAGGCTTTCATATCCTCAATCTCGCCCTCGGGGATCAGCCCGTCCTTCACCAGACGTTCGGTATAAAGCGACAGCGTGGTCTTGTGGCCCTTGATCTTCTTGTACATCAGAGGGTTGGTGAACATGGGCTCGTCGCCCTCGTTGTGACCAAACCGGCGGTAGCAGAAGATATCCAGAACCACGTCCTTGTGGAACTTCTGCCGGAACTCGGTCGCGACCTTCGCGGCATGGACCACCGCTTCCGGGTCATCGCCGTTGACGTGGAAGATCGGCGCCTCAACCACCAGCGCGTTGTCGGTGGGATACGGCGAGGAGCGAGAGAAATGCGGTGCGGTGGTAAAGCCGATCTGGTTGTTCACCACGATATGCATGGTGCCACCTGCCTTGTGGCCGCGCAGCCCTGACAGGGCGAAGCATTCCGCCACGACCCCCTGGCCGGCAAAGGCCGCATCACCGTGCAACAGGATCGGCAGAACCTTGCTGCGATCGTGGTCTTTCAGCTGATCCTGCTTGGCGCGCACCTTGCCCAGAACCACCGGGTTTACCGCTTCGAGGTGAGAGGGGTTGGCGGTCAGCGACAGGTGGACGGAATTGCCATCGAATTCACGATCTGACGACGCGCCAAGATGATATTTCACATCGCCCGATCCATCCACGTCTTCGGGTTTGAAGCTGCCACCCTGAAATTCGTTGAAGATCGCCTTGTAGGGTTTCTGCATCACATTGGCGAGCACCGACAGGCGGCCCCGGTGCGGCATCCCGATCACGATGTCTCGGATCCCAAGCGCGCCACCGCGCTTGATGATCTGTTCCATCGCCGGGATCAGGCTCTCGCCGCCATCAAGGCCAAAGCGTTTGGTGCCCATGTACTTGACGTGCAGGAATTTCTCGAAGCCCTCGGCCTCGACCATTTTGTTTAGGATCGCCTTGCGCCCTTCGCGGGTGAAGGTGATTTCCTTGTCGTAGCCCTCAATCCGCTCCTTCAGCCAGCTGGCCTGCTCGGGGTCTGAGATGTGCATGTACTGCAGGGCAAAGGTGCCGCAGTAAGTGCGTTTCACGATGTTCACGATCTGGCGCATCGAGGCGACCTGAAGACCCAGAACATTGTCTATGAAAATCGGGCGATCCATGTCGGCTTCGCTGAAGCCGTAGGTGCGCGGATCCAGCTCGGGGTGCTGGGCGTCCTCGCGCATACCGAGCGGATCAAGATTTGCTGCCAGATGGCCGCGGATCCGGTAGGCGCGGATCAGCATCAGTGCGCGGATCGAATCCAGCACGGCGCGCTGGACCTGATCGTCGGTCACTTCGACACCCTTGGCGGCAGCCTTGTCCTTGATCTTCTTGCCGGCGCTCTTGCTCTCTTCCGGGGCGGGCCATTCGCCGGTCAGCGCGGCCGTCAGGTCGTCATTGGGAGCAGGCGGCCAGTCGGAGCGCGCCCAAGAGGGGCCTGCGGCCTCGGCCTTCACGTCGAGCTCTGCGTCCCCCATCTGCCGGAAAAACTCCGCCCAGGCGGCATCCACCGCGTTGGGGTCATTGGCATATTGGGCATAGAGCTGCTCCAGATACTCCGCGTTGTGCCCCTGCATGAAGGAGGAGGCATGGAAGAGATCGTTAGGGCTCTGGTCGGTCATGAGAGTACCTCTTGCGGGTTGGGACCGGTTTTGGTGCGACCTTGGGTCAATGCGTTGCAGCCTGATCAGAAGGCGTTTCAGAAGAGTAAAACGCCCTCGGAATCCTGCAGCAGATAAGAACGGCCTCTGGAGGTAACAATCTTATCTGCAAAAGGATCCCTGAAACGGGAAGACGAGCGGCCCGGACAGCCGCTCGGTTCCCGGACAGACAGGGTGTGCCCGTCCGGGATTTGGTCCTTGATGCCATATGAGGCAGCCTTCGGCATTATTTGCCGATAGCTTTCAGAACGGCCTCGCCCAGGGTGGCCGGGCTGTCAGCCACAACGATACCAGCGGATTTCATCGCTTCGATCTTGTCCTCTGCGCCACCTTTGCCGCCTGCGACGATCGCGCCGGCGTGGCCCATGCGACGGCCCGGAGGGGCGGTACGGCCTGCGATGAAGCCAGCGACCGGCTTCCAACGGCCTTTTTTCTTCTGCTCGGCGATGAATTCTGCCGCTTCTTCTTCAGCGGAGCCACCGATCTCACCGATCATGATGATGGATTCGGTTTCCGGATCGTCCAGGAACATATCCAGCACGTCGATGTGCTCGGTGCCCTTGATCGGGTCGCCGCCGATGCCCACAGCGGTGGACTGGCCGAGACCGATATCGGCGGTCTGCTTAACAGCTTCATAGGTCAGGGTACCCGAGCGGGACACAACGCCGACCGAGCCACGCTTGTGGATGTGGCCAGGCATGATGCCGATCTTGCAGGCATCTGGAGTGATGACGCCGGGGCAGTTCGGGCCGATCAGACGCGATTTGCTGTCTTCCAGCGCGCGCTTCACCTTCATCATGTCCAGAACCGGGATGCCCTCGGTGATGCAGACAATCAGCTCCATTTCGGCGTCGATGGCCTCAAGGATGGAGTCAGCCGCGAAGGGCGGTGGCACGTAGATCACGGAGGCATTCGCCTCGGTGACGTGCTTGGCTTCGTGCACGGAGTTGAACACCGGCAGGTTCAGGTGGGTCTGGCCACCTTTGCCCGGTGTCACGCCGCCGACCATCTTGGTGCCATAGGCAATGGCCTGTTCAGAGTGGAATGTGCCCTGCGAGCCGGTAAAGCCCTGACAGATGACCTTGGTGTTTTCGTCTACGAGGATTGCCATTTTAGGCCTCCTTTTTCGTTTTCCATCCGGCGAGTAGCAGGACGAATGCAATTGCGGAGAAAGGGATCGCGAGCATCAACGGCGCCAACGCCAGTATTTCTCCCACTTCCCTTTTGGTTTCGTCATTCGGGAAGGCTGTCTGATTAAGCCAAAGCAGCCCGATCGAAGCTGTCCACAAAACAGCGCTTGCGATGCCGAAGGCAAAGGACTTGCGAGACGAGCGTTGAAAACTCACCGCGCAAAAGCCAACGGCTACCGCTAACGTTGCTGCGAACAGCTCAACCATTCGATCAGCCCTTAACCGCTTTCACGATCTTCTCGGCGCCGTCGGACAGGTTGTCAGCTGCGATGACATCAAGACCGGAGTTGTTGATGATGTCTTTGCCGGCTTCCACGTTGGTGCCCTCGAGACGAACAACCAGCGGCACCTTCAGGCCGACCTCTTTCACCGCGGCAACCACGCCCTCGGCGATGACGTCGCAGCGCATGATACCGCCAAAGATGTTGACGAGGATGCCTTTGACATTCGGGTCAGAGGTGATGATCTTGAACGCCTCGGTCACTTTCTCCTTGGTGGCGCCGCCACCAACATCGAGGAAGTTCGCAGGCTCGGCACCGTAGAGCTTGATGATGTCCATGGTGGCCATCGCCAGACCCGCACCGTTCACCATGCAGCCGATCTCACCGTCGAGCGCGATGTAGTTCAGATCGTATTTGGAGGCTTCCAGTTCCTTGGGGTCTTCCTCGGTGGTGTCGCGCAGCTCGGAGATATCGGCGTGGCGGTAAACCGCGTTGCCGTCGAAACCGACCTTGGCGTCCAGGACCTTCAGATCGCCACTGTCGGAGACGATCAGCGGGTTGATCTCCAGCATTTCCATGTCTTTTTCGACAAATGCCTTGTAGAGCTGGCCCATCAGTTTGACGCATTGCTTGATCTGCTGGCCCTCAAGACCCAGCGAGAAGGCGATGCGGCGGCCGTGGAAGGGCTGGTAGCCGGTTGCCGGATCAACGGAGAAGGACAGGATCTTCTCGGGGGTGGCTTCCGCCACTTCCTCGATGTCCATGCCGCCCTCGGTGGAGCAGACAAAGGAAATGCGCGAGGTCTGGCGGTCCACCAGCAGTGCGAGGTAAAGTTCGGTCTGAATGCCGGAGCCTGCCTCGATGTAGATGCGGTTCACCTGTTTGCCGGCCGGGCCGGTCTGGTGGGTCACAAGCGTGCGGCCCAGCATTTTCTTGGCTTCGTCAGCGGCTTCTTCGACCGATTTGGTCAGGCGCACGCCGCCTTTTTCGCCCGCGTCGGCTTCCTTGAAGGAGCCTTTGCCGCGGCCACCTGCGTGGATCTGAGCTTTAACCACCCAGAGCGGGCCGTCCAGCTCACCAGCTGCGGTTTTGGCATCTTCTGCCTTGAGCACCACACGCCCGTCCGAAACCGGCGCGCCGTAGCTGCGGAGGAGGGCCTTGGCCTGATATTCGTGGATGTTCATCTGAAACTGTCCCGTCTGGCTGCAATTGTCTTGTCTAATACGCCGTCATGGCGCCAATGTTTAAAGGGTTTTCTCACAGCTGGTAAAGAATTCCCGAAGATTTATCGAATTTGTGATCACAGTTTTCCGGCGTGTGATCACAAATTTACGGAATGTGAATGCAGTTGATTCGATGGGAGGGGTTTGGATCCTGACCGACCGTAAGATGCCCGGATGCGGCATTCGACCGCCCGGACGCCGCGCGTGTGGCACGAACTGGGCATGTGGGGTCGCCGTCTCAGCGGGGCACGGCAGAGATTTCCAACACCCGAGCGCTGAGGCAACGGGCAGTTTCCATGATGCAAAAGGGGGGGCTTCATGACCGAGGGGACAGCGCGGCATGTCATTCTTTCGGGATGTTCAGGGGGTGGAAAATCCACTCTACTGACCGAGTTGGGACGGCGCGGGTTTGCGACCGTGGCCGAGCCGGGGCGTCGGATCGTCGCCGAGGAACAGCTGGGGAGCGGCGCTGCGCTGCCATGGGTGAATATGGAAGCGTTTTCGCGACGGGCGATGGATCTTGCGCGCGAAGATCGCCGCGGCGTTTCTTCTACCCGGGGATGGGTGTTCTTTGACCGGGGGATGGTGGATGCGGCGGTCGCGTTGTCGCATGTCACCGGACGGCCTGTTGGCGATATTCTGGCCAAATCCGAACGCTACCACGATCTGGTGGTCCTAACGCCGCCCTGGGCGGAGATCTATTGCCAGGACGCCGAGCGGCAGCATGGTTTCGGACAGGCTGTTGAGGAGTATGACCGCCTGGTAATGGATTATCGACGGCTCGGCTATCGTGTCGTTGTCCTGCCTAAAACCACTGTTGCGGCTCGAGCCGATATCGTGCTGCGCCTTCTTGGGATCTAACTGGGTACGGGAGGGGGCGGCTTCCTGCTGGAGGCCGTGCGGCAAGAAAAAGGCCCGCCAAGATGGCGGGCCTTCTAAAATGACTTGTTTCTTGCCGTCGAATTCAAGCCAATGAGCCGTCGATACCTTTGCAGGCTTCGACCAGGCCTTTGACTGCGTTGACTGAATTGTCGAACATTGCCTGCTCGTCTGCGGTCATCTTGATGTCGATGACGCGTTCGATACCTCCGGCACCAATCACCGTGGGCACGCCAACATACATGCCTTTAAGGCCCAGAGCACCATCAACATAAGCCGCGCAGGGCAGGACGCGCTTTTGATCTTTGAGGTAGGCTTCTGCCATTTCAATCGCCGAGGTGGCGGGCGCGTAGAAGGCCGACCCGGTTTTCAGAAGGCCGACAATCTCGGCGCCACCGTCACGGGTGCGCTGAACGATCGCGTCGAGTTTCTCCTGGCTGGTCCAACCCATTTTCACCAGGTCCGGCAGCGGGATGCCCGCGACGGTGGAGTAGCGTGTCAGCGGAACCATCGTGTCGCCATGTCCACCCAGCACAAAGGCGGTGACATCTCTCATGGAGACGTTGAATTCTTCAGCCAGGAAGTGACGGAAGCGGGCGCTGTCCAGAACACCGGCCATGCCGCAGACCTTCTCGTGGGGCAGGCCCGAGAACTCGCGCAGGGCCCAGACCATTGCGTCCAGCGGGTTGGTGATACAGATCACAAATGCGTCCGGCGCGTGGTCACGGATGCCTTCGCCGACGGATTTCATAACTTTGAGGTTGATGCCCAGAAGGTCATCGCGGCTCATACCGGGCTTGCGCGGGACACCGGCCGTGACGATGCAGACGTCGGCGCCTGCAATGTCCTCATAGGACTGGGTGCCCTTCATTTTGGCATCGAAGCCCTCCGAAGGACCGGATTCTGCGATGTCGAGCGCCTTGCCTTCAGGGGTGCCTTCGGCAATGTCGAACAGGACGACGTCGCCGAGTTCTTTCAGTGCTGCGAGGTGGGCAAGTGTGCCGCCGATCTGGCCTGCGCCGATCAGGGCGATTTTGGGTCGAGCCATTGGAATATCTCTCCGGTCCGGTTGTGATTGCCGGGAGGACTAAGCTCTTCTGTGTCTTGGCGCAAGATCCCTGCGTGGCTACGGCTGATCTGCCGCAGACTGTTCATTTCGGACGGATCTGTTTAAAAAATCGACATATGAGGCACTTAGAGGGATTTCTCAGATGCCCGAGATCACGGTTATGTTTTTTCTGGTGGCGGTTCTGGCAGTTACCTTCGCGGGTGTTTCCAAGGCGGGCTTTGGTTCTGGTGCTGCCTTTGCCTCATCCTCGATTCTTGCTCTGATTGTGGAGCCTGGTGTAGCACTAGCCTTTATGTTGCCGTTGCTGATGCTGATTGATGTGGCATCACTCCGACCGTACTGGGGGCGCTGGCGGATGCGCGAGTCGCTTTTGCTGATTGTCGGCGGTTTGCCCGGTGTGCTGTTGGGGGCTGTCTTCTACCGATCTGTCGACGCAGATGCCATGCGGATCCTCATCGGTGTCATCTCGGTGGGGTTTGTGGCTTGGCAGCTGTCGGGGCATCTGCGGGCGCGATTGGCAGAGCCGCGTGAGAACGCTGATGTGACCGGGCTGTTGGCCGGACTGGTTGCGGGGTTCACCAGCTTTGTAAGCCATGCCGGCGGGCCGCCGGCGGCGGTCTATCTGCTGGGGCGCAAAATGACCAAGACGGAATATCAGGCCTCTACCGTATTGGTGTTTGGCGTTCTGAATATGGCGAAGTTCGTGCCCTATGCGATGCTTGGGTTGGTGACCCCGGCATCGTTGACACTTGATCTGATGTTGGCGCCCTTTGCCTTGCTGGGGGCCTGGATCGGGGTGCGGCTGCACCACCGGGTATCTGAGCCGCTATTTTTTGGACTGACCTATGTTTTGTTGCTGGCCACGGGGACCAAGCTGATCTGGGATGGGTTGACCTAATGATCGACCCCGCCCCAAAGGTTTAAAATGCCGGAGCCAGAGAAATCCAGGTGTCTTTATCCGTGCCCGTAGTCCCGGTCAGCCAGATTGGCAGAGGGCCGTTTGCTGCTCCCCTCCGCCGCTAGACGAACCGACCAATTGGGCAGGTGGTCCTCTGTCTTCGGGAGGGCCGTCTGTCAGGCGTCACTGTCGACGGCCGGGAGCGCCTCAGCCAGGAACTCAAAGGATTGGCCCGAGGCAACAAGGCATGTCACCCCACCCGGCGTTGTGATCGTGATTGTCCAGCTGCCAGTGTCGGCCGAGGCGAATGTTTCCATCACGACACCACGTTGGCCAATCCCAATGCTTTGGCGGCTTTCACCGTAGCGCTCAGCCAGCCGTTTCACGACCTGATCGCGGGGCGCGCAGTTATTGCTGGTTTGTGCCGCCGCCGGCAGGGCCATAAGACCAAGTGCCGCCAGCGTGGCGCCTTTGAGAACTGCAACTTCAAACGTCTTCTTCAACATGGGTTTTACCCTTTCCGGAAGATCCGGCAGCGGGGCGGTCCCTCGGGTCGTGTGATCCGACCCGGGCGGGTCATGCATCGCGCCGGTATCGCGTCATCGTCTGCGCGGATCTGTTCGCCCGCTCCCGGAAGGGTCATGCCGTTTTGGTTCGGTCCTCATCCGGTCTGAAAAGTGTTGCAAATAGATGCTGACATCCCATTAACGCAGAGTTCTCCTTGATTTTTCTTTAAAATAATAAATCGTTCCAAGTGTTTAGGTTTTCACGGTGACTCGTTTCCAACCGGTGTGATGTCGGGAATTCTGCGCTGCGGCGTAATTTCACTTGAAAGCTTCCTTTCACTTGGGTACCCGTTTGCGCAACAAAATGTCTCAGGAGGTCGCTCATGGATCCGCGCACACGTCCCTATCGTTCGGTACTTTATATCCCCGGTTCCAAGCCTCGCGCGCTCGACAAAGCGCGCAGCCTGCCTGTGGATGCGATTATCTTCGACCTCGAGGACGCCGTTTCTGCCGATGAGAAGGAAAACGCCCGGGCGACGCTGGCGGCGGCACTGGACGAAGGGGGGTATGGCGGTCGGATGAAAATCGTTCGGATCAACGGTCTGGACAGCCGCTGGGGCGCCGCGGATGCAGAGGCGGCGGCCGAGATGGATTGCGATGCAATACTGCTGCCCAAGGTGTCCTCTGCCGCTGACTTGGATCAGCTGTCCAAGGTCACAGGCGATACGCCGCTCTGGGCAATGATGGAAACGCCTCGCGGCATGTTGAACGCAGCAGAAATCGCCGCACACCCGCTGCTTCAGGGCATGGTGATGGGCACAAACGATCTCGCCAAGGAGCTACAGGTCCGTTTCCGCGCGGATCGGCTGCCGTTGATGGCCGGGCTCGGTCAATGTCTGCTCGCGGCAAAGGCGGAAGGGGTCATTATTGTGGACGGGGTCTATAATGCCTTCAAGGATGGCGAGGGCCTTGCAGTGGAGTGTGCCCAGGGCCGCGACATGGGGTTTGACGGCAAGACGCTGATCCATCCGGCGCAGGTCGATGTGGCGAATACGGCCTTTGCTCCTTCAGAGGATGAGATTGACCTCGCCCGTCGTCAGATCGCGGCCTTCGATGCAGCCGAAGCAGAGGGGCAGGGGGTCGCGGTGGTCGATGGCAAGATCGTCGAAAACCTGCATGTCGCCACGGCCCGCGAAATTCTCGCAAAAGCGGATGCAATTGCGGCGTTTTCCGCCTAGGCGTTGGGTCAGTCATATTTCTTGGGGAGACTGACATGGCATTGTTGCTTCTAGGCATCCTGATCTGGTGGGGCGCGCATTTCTTCAAAAGGCTGGCGCCGGATGCGCGCGCCGCAATGGGGGGGCGTGGCAAGGGGATGATGGCGCTTGCGCTGCTTGCAAGCGTTGTCTTGATGGTGATCGGCTACCGCAGTGCCGAATCCTTCGATCTGGCGCTGCCGCCCCCGTTTCTTACCCATATCAACAACACTCTGGTGTTGCTTGGCCTCTACTTTACCAGTCCTGGCCCCAGCAAGGGGGCGCTGTTTTACAAGCTGCGTCACCCCATGCTGCTCGGCTTTGCGATGTGGGCCGTGGCGCATCTTCTGGTGAACTGGGATCCGGCCTCTTTTGTGCTCTTTGGCAGTATGCTCGTCTGGGCGCTGGCTGAAATGGTTGTGATCAACCGGTCCGAGCCGAACTGGACCCCGAACCCCAAAGGCAGCATCGCAAAAGATGGGATGTTCCTTGTCGCGTCGATCGTGCTTCTGGGGGTGATCGGCTATATCCACGGGCTGGTTGGCCCTTCGCCGTTTCCGGGGTGATCGCTGATGAAACTCTATCGTTTTCTGTCCGAGGACGACACCTCGGCCTTCTGCCACAAGGTGACCGATGCACTGAACAAAGGGTGGGAGCTTTATGGCAGTCCCACCCAGACCTTCGATCCGGTGAAGGGTATCATGCGCTGTGGTCAATCTGTGGTGAAAGAGGTGCCCGGCACCTATACCCCTGACACCAAATTGGGAGATCACTAATGGCCAAGACCAATCCGGGCCGGTTCTTTGAGGACTATGCCGTCGGCGACGTGCTGCATCATGCAGTGCCGCGGACGGTTTCAGGTGGGGAGCGCGCATTGTATCATGCGCTCTACCCGGCGCGACATGCGCTCTATTCCTCGGATGAATTTGCGCGCGGATGTGGTCTGGCTCAATCGCCGCTGGAGGATCTGGCGGCGTTTCACATGGTTTTTGGCAAAACCGTGCCGGATGTTTCGCTGAATGCGGTGGCGAACCTCGGTTATGCGGAGGGGCGCTGGCACCTGCCTGTTTACCCGGGCGACACCCTGCGCGCCGAGAGTGAGGTGATTGGGGTCAAGCAGAACTCAAACGGAAAGTCCGGCGTGGTCTACGTGCGGACGCGTGGCCTCAACCAACATGATGATTGCGTGCTTGACTATGTTCGCTGGGTGATGGTGCGCAAAGGCGATCTGGACGTCCCTGCGCCGGAGACCTGCATTCCGGACCTGGCCAGGGTGATCTCTGCTGAGGAGCTGGTCATTCCTGCCGGGCTGGATTTTTCCAACTATGATTTCACGCTGGCAGGCGAGACGCATCGCTGGGGCGACTATGAGGTTGGCGAGCAGATAGACCATATTGACGGGGTCACTGTTGAAGAGGCTGAGCACATGCTGGCCACGCGCCTGTGGCAGAACACGGCCAAAGTGCATTTCGACACCACCGCGCGGCCTGATGGCTCACGATTGATTTATGGTGGTCATGTGATTTCCATGGCGCGGGCGCTGTCGTTCAACGGCCTTGCCAATGCACAGATGATCGTGGGGCTGAATGGAGGCGCCCACGCAAACCCCTGCACGTCCGGCATGACCATTCGCGCCTGGTCGGAGGTTCTGGACAAGGCGGAAACCGCGGCTCCCGGGGTTGGGGCAATCCGGTTACGTCTGGTTGCGACGAGTGGCGGTGCTCCGTTCCAGCTCAAGGGGGATGACGGCAAATATCGGCCCGAGGTCCTGTTGGATCTGGACTATTGGGCGCTGATGCCACGATGACCTACGCGGGATCAATGGGTGTGAAATGATCGAACTTGATCCCGCCACTGTTCTTTACATCACGCATCCGCAGGTGGAGATAGACGCGGCTGTCGCCCCGCCTGATTGGGGGCTGTCCGCGATCGGCTCAGCGCGGGTGGCGCACCTGGCGCAGCGTCTGACGATATTGCAGCCGACAGGCAAGGCGGCGGTGATCGCCAGCGCCGAACGCAAAGCGGTCGAGACCGCCGCGCCGCTGGCCGCCGCGCTTGGGGCGCTGGTCAGCTGTCGACCGGACACGCATGAGAACGATCGCTCCAGCACAGGGTATCTTTTGCCTGACGCCTTTGAGGTGCAGGCTGATGCCTTCTTTGCGAAGCCGTCGCAGTCGGTACGAGGCTGCGAGAGAGCTGTGGATGCGCAGGCGCGGATCCAGCGGGAGGTTCAGGCGGTGGAGCAGGATTACCCGGATTCAGCGCTAGTTTTCTGTGGTCATGGGGCGGTCGGCACACTGCTATACTGCGCCTTGAGGGGCGTGGCGATTGACCGGCGCTGGGATCAGTCCGCTGGTGGCGGCAATTGGTTCGCCTATGATCGGCACAGCCGCCAGGTGCTGGGTCACTGGGCGCCGATCGAGACCCTGTTTGCGGGACAGCGGGCGGGCTGCGAAAAACGATAGGGCAACCGCCTTGTTTTCGCTAAGCTTGGAATATGCGGATCCTTCGACTGTGCGTTTTTATGCTTGTGACACTGGCGCCGATGCAGGCGCGGGCGTGCGATCTTGCCTTGGTTCTGGCGGTTGACGTCTCCGGCAGCGTCGATGTCGAGGAATACCGCACGCAGATGGAGGGATTGGCTGCGGCGCTGCGCGATGGGATCATCGCCGAGGCTCTGGTGCGGGCACAGGCGCGGGTAGCGCTAATTCAATGGTCGGGCAGCGGGCGCCAGGACCTGACGCTCAGCTGGCGCAGCGTCACAGATTTCCCGGCGGTCGACCGGCTGGCTGCGGAGATTGCCAGTGCTCCGCGCCCCTGGCGCAACTACGCAACCGGCATCGGTGAGGCACTGCAGCTGGCGTTGGAGCAGTTCCAGCTGGTGCCGAGCTGTCGCCGCCGGGTGATCGATGTTTCTGGTGACGGGCCGTCGAATGAGGGGATCGAGCCGACGGCGATGCGCGGTGCTCTCAGCGCGGCAGGGGTGACTGTCAATGCGCTTGCAATTGAGGAGAGCGAGCCGGATCTGACGGCGTACTTCTTTGAACAGCTCATT
This sequence comes from Phaeobacter sp. A36a-5a, assembly GCF_037911135.1. NCBI lineage: Bacteria > Pseudomonadati > Pseudomonadota > Alphaproteobacteria > Rhodobacterales > Roseobacteraceae > Phaeobacter > Phaeobacter bryozoorum. Next base: position 146,647 of record NZ_JBBLYU010000001.1, read on the forward strand.
CACGGACCCGGCGCCTTTGTTCAGACTGCGGCCAGATTCGACGACTATCCAGATGCGATCCGCAAAAAACTGTTGCGGGAAGTGGCACAGCAAAATGCAGATTTGGGCAGCTTTGTCCCGTCAGTCCATTAAATTCGCGAACACCATGTGATTCTGTAAGGATTCACCTATATGCTGTTTTGTGATCACTTACCGGAACCGTGTGATCACATATTGTTGTTTTCGTAGCATTCCCAAAAATAACTGCGCATTTTTACCGCTCGTTTGCGTGACAGGACGCAAAAAACCGCTAAAACGTCGTCAGCTAACCGGAAAGGAGCCAACATGGCCGATGTAAATCGGGGCAACCGCCCGCTTTCGCCACATTTGCAGGTCTACCGCCCGCAGATCACTTCGATCACCTCGATCCTGACGCGGATTACGGGCAATGCCTTGCTTGTGAGCGCGCTATTGATCGCCTGGTGGTTTCTGGCGGCGGCAACTTCTGAAGATTATTTCCGCACCGCAAATGCGGTGATGACCAGCTGGCTCGGCGACATCGTGATGAGCCTGTCAGTGCTGGGCCTCTGGTACCACACGCTGGCCGGTGTGCGTCACCTGATCTGGGACAACGGCAAGATGTTGGATCTGGAACCCGCGCAGAAACTGGGCTGGGCCGTCATTATCGGATCGGTTGTTCTGACCGTCCTCACCCTTTTTATCGTCTGAGCTGAAGGAGTTGTCGCAATGCGCTATTTGACAGATCGCAAGCGTGCCGTTGGCATGGGTGCAGCAAAATCCGGTACAGCACATCACTGGTCGATGCAGGTCAGCTCCATCGGATTGCTGATCCTGGTTCCGCTGTTTGTCTTCACCTTTGGCTCCGCGCTGGGGGGATCCTACGAAGAGATCACAGCCTATTACGCGCGCCCGTTCCCGGCGCTGGTTGCTCTGCTGACCATCTGGGTGGGCATGATGCACTTCAAATCCGGCGCGCAGATTATGATCGAAGACTATGTTCACGGTTTTGCAGGTCGTCTGACGATTATTCTGATCACCTGCCTGTCCTATGCCGTGGCCGCTGTCAGCGCCTATGCGCTGATCCGCCTGGCCCTGTAAATTCCGAGGTTCTCAATGGCTGCTTACGAATACGAAACACATGATTATGACGTGGTCGTGGTTGGCGCCGGTGGTGCTGGCCTCCGTGCGACCCTCGGCATGGCAGAACAGGGCCTGCGCACAGCCTGTGTGACCAAGGTGTTCCCGACCCGCTCCCACACCGTCGCGGCGCAGGGCGGCATCGCGGCATCGCTGTCAAATATGGGGCCTGATCACTGGCAGTGGCACATGTATGACACAGTCAAGGGGTCTGACTGGCTGGGTGACACCGACGCGATGGAATATCTGGCCCGTGAAGCGCCCAAGGCGGTTTATGAGCTGGAGCATTACGGCGTGCCGTTCTCGCGTACCGAGGAAGGCAAGATCTATCAGCGTCCCTTTGGCGGTCACACCACAGAGTTCGGCGAGGGTCCCGCCGTGCAGCGGACCTGTGCCGCTGCGGACCGGACCGGCCACGCCATTCTGCACACACTCTATGGTCAGTCGCTGAAGAACAATGCTGAGTTCTATGTCGAGTATTTCGCCATCGACCTGATCATGTCCGAGGACGGGCAGTGTCAGGGCGTTGTCTGCTGGAAGCTGGACGACGGCACCATGCATGTCTTCAACGCCAAGATGGTTGTGCTGGCGACCGGCGGTTACGGACGGGCGTACTTCTCTGCCACCTCGGCGCATACCTGCACCGGCGACGGCGGCGGCATGGTGGCGCGCGCAGGCCTGGCGCTGCAGGACATGGAGTTCGTGCAGTTCCACCCGACCGGCATCTACGGCTCTGGCTGTCTGATCACCGAGGGCGCGCGTGGCGAGGGTGGCTATCTTACCAACTCCGAAGGCGAGCGGTTCATGGAGCGCTATGCGCCCCAGTATAAGGACCTCGCGCCGCGTGACTATGTTTCGCGTTCGATGACCATGGAAATCCGCGAAGGCCGCGGTGTTGGCGAGCATGGCGACCACATTCACCTGAACCTCAGCCACCTGCCGGCCGAGGCGCTCGCCGAGCGGCTGCCGGGCATTTCCGAAAGCGCCAAGATCTTTGCCGGTGTTGACGTGACCAAGGAACCGATCCCGGTTCTGCCCACGGTGCACTACAACATGGGCGGCATCCCGACCAACTATTGGGGCGAGGTGCTGAACCCGACCGCAGATAACCCGACCGCCGTTGTGCCGGGCCTCATGGCTGTGGGCGAGGCGGGCTGCGCCTCGGTGCATGGTGCCAACCGTTTGGGGTCGAATTCGCTGATCGACCTCGTGGTCTTTGGCCGCGCCGCAGCGATCCGTGCGGGCAAGGTTGTCGATGCGGATGCCCCGAACCCGGTGCTGAACCAAGCACAGGTCGACAAGGCCTTTGATCGGTTTGATGGTCTGCGCCACGCGAAGGGCGGTATACCGACCGCTGATCTGCGTCTTGAGATGCAGCGCACCATGCAAAGCGACGCTGCCGTATTCCGCACCTCGGAGACCATGTCCGAAGGCGTAACCAAGATGACAGCGATCGCTGCCAAGCTTGATGATCTGGCTGTGACCGATCGGTCTCTGGTGTGGAACTCGGACCTGATGGAAACGCTGGAGCTGACCAACCTGATGCCAAACGCGCTGGCCACTATCGTTGGCGCCGAGGCGCGCAAGGAAAGCCGTGGCGCCCACGCGCATGAGGATTTCACCAACCGAGACGACGAAAACTGGCGGGTTCATACCGTCAGCCGCGTCGATGGCAACAAGGTGGATCTGTCCTATCGCCCGGTGATCGTCGAGCCGCTCACCACTGAGGCCGAAGGTGGCATCAGCGAGGCGAAGATCGCGCCCAAAGCACGGACCTTCTAAGAGCGTGATGCAGGCAGCCCCAGCATATCAGATTGCAACATTTCCCCGCATACGCGGGGGAGTGGCGACATCTGTGCAGGTGGTCGCGTGATGGCGACAGGTCGGACATCATCGGTGACGCCGGTTGCAGGCGTTGTTGGCAATGCGGGCTGTTGGCCAGAACTCGGCTGGCGGCCCGATGCTGCGCTGCGGATGTTCGGGATGCGTCGTTCCGGCAATCATGCGGTTGCCAATTGGTTGCAGCGCAATGCGCCGCACGGACAGGCGTTGTTCTTCAACAACTGCAAATCGGGCCGGGGGCCGCTGGCGCATCATCAGGGGGTGGAGCGCAACGCTGTGCAGCTGGCGCGCCATGATACGCGCGATCTGGCAGGGTTGGGGGCAACGCTGGAGGCCGGTGGCCTTTTGCTCATCTCATATGAGGATACGGTGCCGTCGGACTTCGGTCTGGAACGGCCAGTTTCCGGTGATCTGGATGAGACTCTTCTGAGCGATGATATCCTGTTGCTGCGTGGGTTTCTGAACTGGTCGGCCTCGCTTTTGAAGAAGCTGCAACGGAACCCGGATTTCACGGTAGCGTATCGTAGCGCTTCGGTGCTGCGGGCGATCGACAGCTACCGCAAGATGCTGGAGTTGGTCGCGCAGGCGGATGATCTCGCTCTGACCGTGATTGACTATGATGTCTGGATACATGACGCGGAATACCGCTCCGCTCTGCTGGATCGACTGGGGCTGCCCTGCGTTGACAATACCCTTGGCAAGGTTCAGCGCTATGGTGGTGGTTCGTCCTTTGATACGCCAGAGGCTGGCGCCGATTTTGATTTGCGGACGGATCAGCGCTGGCAGCGCATGTCCGGTGACGCTGAGTATCAGGCGATCCTGCATATCGCAGCGCGTGACACGGCACTGCTTGCCGCGCTGAGCCGACACTACCCTGACGATGCCAAAAAGCTTGCGTCGCTTGCAGATCAGACGCCGATAGAGGCGGGAGGGCTGCGCTGATGCTGCCCTGCGCCTACCAGATTGCGACCGACCGGGTCGCTACACCGACAGATCTTCGTTCCGGCCCTGCCGGAGCGCGGACACCGATCTCCTGCCAGCGCAGCGCTTTGTGCCTGTGGCTGGCGGGCAGCTAAGCAAGGAGAACGATCTATGGTCGAATTCGCACTTCCGAAAAATTCCAAGATCACCACGGGTAAAACCTGGCCCAAGCCCGAAGGCGCAACCAATGTGCGCAAATTCAGCATCTACCGCTGGAATCCGGATGACGGCAAGAACCCGCAGGTGGATACCTATTTTGTCGATATGGACAAATGCGGTCCGATGGTTCTGGACGCGCTCATCAAGATCAAGAATGAGATCGATCCGACCCTGACATTCCGCCGGTCCTGCCGCGAAGGGATCTGCGGCTCCTGTGCGATGAACATCGATGGGATCAACACCCTGGCCTGTATCTACGGCCTCGATGAGATCAAGGGCGACGTAAAGATCTACCCGCTGCCGCATATGCCGGTGGTGAAGGATCTAATCCCAGATCTGACCCATTTCTACGCCCAGCATGCCTCGATCATGCCATGGCTGGAAACCAAGACCAACCGCCCCGCGAAAGAGTGGAAGCAGTCCATCGAGGATCGCAAGAAGCTGGACGGGCTGTATGAATGCGTCATGTGCGCCAGCTGCTCGACATCCTGCCCGAGCTACTGGTGGAACGGGGATCGTTACCTTGGGCCGGCCGCGCTGCTGCACGCCTACCGCTGGATCATCGACAGCCGCGATGAGGCAACACCTGAGCGTCTGGATGAGCTGGAGGATCCGTTTAAGCTCTATCGCTGCCACACCATCATGAACTGTGCGAAGACCTGCCCGAAGGGCTTGAACCCGGCCAAGGCAATTTCGCATATCAAGCAGATGATGGTTGAACGCGCGGTTTAAGCCCTGCCAAGCTTTGATTAGGGAGAACGCCGCTCACCTGCTGTGGGTGGCGTTCTGCGTTGTCGAGCAGCGACTGCGCCCCGAAGTTGCGGCTGACAGTGGGGATCGGTAAACAGGCGATATGCCAGTGTTGATCCTCTTTCTGTTGCTCGGTGTCCTTGGATATTTCCTTTGGCGCCACAATACATCCACCCTCAGCCGGGATTGTCGCTGGCGTCAGGAAAAGTCGGCGAGCCAGTGGCGCTGTGCATCCTGTGGTGCCGTCCAACCAGGAGACGGGGTGCCGCGTGCATGCCTCAGACCCCGAAATACCGGGTAAGTGTTGCAATAGGCGCATGGCTGAAATCTGATCAAATCCCCCATGAAAATAAGGGCTTCAGTGGCCCAGAAAACTCTTGATCGACTCGTGTGTTTGGTAGATATGGCGGACAGACGCCAACGCACGCGCCTCTGTCCCAAGGGTTATCCCCCATGGTTACGTAGCGACGGTAACGTCTCTGATTGAAGTGAGCGGTCATAGATGGCCGGGTCTTTTGGAGATGACCATGAACGCAAACGTAACCGGGCAACTTGCCCGTCAAGATGCTATTGTCCCCGTTTCTCGCCACCTGTCCTATATCGCACAGACCGCGTTTGACCGCCCGACACTGGTGATTGACAGCCAAGCTGTTGCCCGGCAATACGCCGCCCTGGCCCAAGGCCTTGGGCGTGCCCGAATCCACTATGCGGTAAAAGCCAATCCAGAAGCGCAGATTCTGCGCCGGCTCACCACTATGGGGGCAAATTTCGATGCGGCCAGCCGCGCCGAGATTGAAATGTGTCTGGCTGCAGGCGCAAGGCCTGGCCAGATTTCCTTCGGCAACACGATCAAACGGCCGAGCGATATCGCCTTTGCTCATGAGATCGGGATCACCCATTTCGCGGTTGATGCCTTGGCCGAGCTGGACAAGCTGGCCGCCCATGCGCCTGGTGCCCATGTCTGCATCCGCCTGCTGGTCGAAGCCACCGGGGCGGATTGGCCGCTCAGCCGCAAGTTCGGCTGCTCCAGTGCGATGGCGCTTAGCCTGATGGACCGCGCCCGCGAGGTTGGGTTGATTGTCTCCGGCGTATCCTTCCACGTTGGCTCGCAAACCCGCGAGCCGCAGATGTGGGCTGGCACGCTTGATCAGGTCGCCCAGGTTTGGCAGGCCGCAAAATCCGCCGGTCATGAGCTGACCCTTCTGAACATCGGTGGCGGTTTCCCGGCGAGCTACGGCACCGAGGTGATGGCCCCTAATCGCTATGCGCAGGAGGTCATGGCGCTCGTGGAGGCACGTTTCCCCGACGCAACCGAGATCATGGCGGAACCCGGTCGTGGCCTGGTGGCTGAGGCTGGCGCGATCGCGGCCGAAGTGTTGCTGGTCTCGCGCAAGGATGCGCACGATCTGCACCGCTGGGTCTATCTGGATATCGGCAAATTTTCAGGCCTGGCGGAAACCATGGACGAGGCTATCCGCTACCGGATCACCACCGATCATGGGGATGAGCAGACCGGCCCCTGCATTCTGGCGGGCCCGTCCTGTGACAGTGCTGATGTGCTCTATGAAAAGCAGCTCTACCAGCTGCCGCTTGATCTGAAAGCAGGGGATCGCGTTGTGATCCATTCCTGTGGAGCCTATACGACGACCTACGCCTCTGTTGGCTTCAACGGCTTTCCACCGCTCGATGTGGTGGTGATCTGATCTCGGATCTTTAATCAGCAGGGCCTGAGCACCTTGCAATGTCGGCTTGTTTCCGGCGGCTGCATTGGATTTCATGGCGCAAACAACAGAGAGGTTTGCGCCATGTCCGCTACTGATTTTCCCGGCACCGAGGCACAGCCTCCCGAAGATGCAGAGCAAAGGCGTGCCGTGGCGCCAGTCATCTGCTACCCGAACGAGACATTGCCCAAGCCGGATCTGTCGCGATATGGGACTGCTCGTGAGACGGCGCAGAAAACCGCCGAAGTATTGGTCTCGCCGCGGGAGGCGGCCTGTTTCAGCGTCGCGGCTGGAAGCTTCTTTCGTATCACCTCGGTCGAGGGGCCGCAGGTCGGGGACCTCAATCTCTGGAACAGTGCTGATCTGACCGAGCGCTTTTTCTCCGGCAAGACACGTGCGCTGCATGGAACTCATGTAACCACGGGGGAGAGGCTGTGGAGCAGCCTGCCGCATCTGCGTCCGATGGCGACCATTGTTGCGGATAGTCTGGGCTGGTATGGGATCGACGGCTATGGCGGCTCGGTTCATGACGTGATCGGCACCCGCTGCGACCCCTATACCGGTAATCTGCTGTCTGGCGGTCACTATCATCATTGCTGCCATTCCAACCTGACCCGGGCGCTGGCAGATCATCTGGATATGCCACTGGACGCAGCCGAGCCGCATATTCACGATGTCCTGAACGTATTCATGTGTACCGGATTTACTCGTGACACCGGGCAGTACTTCATGAAAGCGAGCCCAGTGCGCCCAGGCGACTATCTTGAGTTTTTTGCGGAAATTGACCTCTTGGGCGCATTGAGCGCCTGTCCGGGAGGCGATTGTGGTGACGAACACACCAGTGACACCGCGTCCTGTCATCCGTTGTTGATTGAGGTCTTCACCCCCGAAAGCGGTGCATTGGGAGATTGGCGGCCACCTGCGCGCAACGGGTATGACCGTAGTCACGGTCGCGGTTGAGCCTGGCTGCTGGCAGAACGAAAAAGGCAGCGCGATCGGCGCTGCCTTTTCTATGGGTCTTTGCGATTTCTCAGTTCAGGCAAAGGCCGCTTCGAGAGCGATTTCCACCATGTCGCCGAAACTCCGCTCACGCTGATCGGACGGCAGCGCCTCGCCTGTCCCGAGGTGATCGGATACCGTCAGCACCGCCAGCGCGCGGCGTCCGTAGCGGGCCGCCAGGGTATAAAGCTCGGCTGCCTCCATCTCGACGCCCAGAATGCCATGACGCACCATCTGCTCGTTCAGGTCCGGTCGCTCGTCATAGAAAACATCGGATGAGTAGATGCCACCGATATGCGGCGTGAGCTTATGCGCCTCTGCGGCCTTCGCGGCAGCCTGAAGCAGGGACCAGTCGGCACAGGGGGCAAAATTGACCTCTTTGAAAATCCCACGCGAAGGGGAGCTGACAGTGGTTGCCGTCATGGCGAGGATCACGTCACGGATTTTCACCTTGTCCTGCATTCCGCCACAGGACCCAATGCGGATCAAGGTTTTGGCGTCGTAGTCACGGATCAGCTCATTCACATAAATAGACAGGGAAGGCATGCCCATTCCGCTGCCTTGAATGGTGACCGGATGCCCATTCCAGGTGCCGGTGAAGCCCAGCATTCCGCGCACTTCATTCACGAGGCGGGCATCTTTCAAAAATGTTTCGGCGGCCCATTTCGCGCGATAGGGATCGCCGGGCAGCAATACCGTTTCGGCAATCTCGCCCTTGGCGGCTCCGATATGAACAGTCATACTTTGTCCTCAACTTCTGGAAATCAGATTTCCAGATCGGAAATATCAACGCCCGATGTCAGCGCTGCATGGACCCAATGAGGTTTGCGACCGCGACCGGTCCAGGTTTCTTCCGGGTTCTGCGGGTTGCGGTATTTCGGAGCTGCCTTGGTTTTCTTGGCAGTGCCTCGGTTGTTGCCTGCAATCTCGTCAAGCGAGAAACCATATTTTGCGGCAGCTTCTTCAGCGGCTTTCAATGCTTCGATGCGCTCGCGCTGCTCGGCTTCTTTCAGTGCCTTTTCGACATTCGCCTGCAATTCCAAAAGCTCTTTTCGTGACATCGTTGTGAGGTCAACGGCCATTTTCTTCTCCATAAATGAATGCGCATCGTGATGCTACGAGGCGCATTCATTTATGACCCTATTCCCAAGGTGATTTCACCAAGAAAATTGTGTCGATTAAATTGATTTGCGAAAATCCGCTAATGTGAAGTCGTTTGCGGTTGTTTTGCAAGTTCAACAATATCACCCATGATTGCGTTGAGTTCGAAATCCTTGGGGGTATAAACACGGGCCACACCCATCTTTTTAAGGCGGTCAGCGTCGTCGTCGGGAATGATTCCACCAACGACAACTGGAATATGCGACAGGCCCGCGTCATTCATCCGACCCATCAGCTCCTCAATCAGGGGCAGATGGCTGCCGGAGAGGATGGACATGCCGACCACATGGGCATCGTCCGCCAGTGCCGATGCTACCAGTTCTTCGGGTGTCATGCGGATCCCATCGTAGGTGATATCCATACCGCAGTCGCGTGCGCGAAAGGCGATTTGTTCGGCGCCGTTGGAGTGGCCGTCTAGGCCGGGCTTGCCGACGAGGAATTTCAGGCGGCGTCCCAGTTGGTCGCTTACGGCATTGACCTTTTCGCGCAGCTCATCCAGCCCCTCTGTCTTGTTGGAGGCGGACCCGGACACGCCGGTCGGGCCGCGATATGTGCCGTAGACCTTGCGCATTTCCTCGGCCCATTCGCCGGTGGTGACGCCGACCTTGGCCGCGGCAATCGACGGCTCCATGACATTGGCGCCGCTTTGCGCTGCTGCGCGCAGCGCGGCCAGGGCCGATTGCACAGCGTCATTGTCACGCTCGCCGCGCCAGTCGTTCAGGCGGCTGATCTGCTCCTGCTCCACCGCGGGGTCGACCACCATAATGCCGCCGTCCTCGGTCTGCAGCGGTGATGGCTCGCCCTCGGTCCATTTGTTGACGCCCACCACGATGGTTTCATTCTTCTCGATCCGGTTCAGCCGGTCGGCATTGGATTCGACAAGTCGGCCCTTCATGTACTCGATCGAGGCGACAGCACCGCCCATCGATTCCAGGTTGGCCAGCTCGGCGCGAGCGCCTGCCTTCAGTTCCTCGACCTTGGCATCGACCGTCGGGTTGCCGTCGAACAGGTCGCCGTATTCCAGCAGGTCGGTCTCATAGGCCAGGATCTGCTGCATCCGCATCGACCATTGCTGATCCCAGGGGCGGGGCAGGCCAAGAGCTTCGTTCCAGGCGGGCAGCTGCACCGCGCGGGCGCGGGCTTTCTTGGAGAGCGTCACTGCCAGCATCTCGATCAGGATGCGGTAGACGTTGTTTTCCGGCTGCTGTTCGGTCAGGCCGAGCGAGTTCACCTGCACGCCATAGCGGAAGCGGCGGAACTTGGGGTCCTCGACGCCATAGCGGTCGCGGCAGATCTCGTCCCACAGATCGACAAAGGCGCGCATCTTGCACATCTCGGTCACGAACCGGATGCCCGCGTTCACAAAGAAGGAGATGCGTCCGACCATGGCCGGGAAATCCTCCGGCGCGATGCGCGGTTTCAGCTCGTCCAGCACCGCCTGCGCGGTCGCCAGGGCAAAGGCCAGCTCCTGCTCCGGTGTCGCGCCGGCCTCCTGCAAGTGATAAGAACACACGTTCATGGGGTTCCACTTGGGCACGTTGGTGTAGCAGTACTCCGCCACATCCGCGATCATCTTGAGGCTGGGCTTGGGCGGGCAGACATAGGTGCCGCGGCTGAGGTATTCCTTGATCAAGTCGTTTTGCACCGTGCCCTGCAGCTTGGACACATCCGCGCCCTGTTCCTCTGCCACCGCTATATAGAGCGCCAGCAGCCAGGGAGCCGTGGCGTTGATGGTCATCGAGGTGTTCATCTGCTCCAGCGGGATCTCATTGAACAGGGTCCGCATGTCACCCAGATGGCAAATGGGTACTCCGACTTTGCCCACTTCGCCGCGGGCCAGCACGTGGTCGCTGTCATAGCCAGTCTGGGTCGGCAGGTCGAATGCGACCGAGAGGCCGGTCTGCCCCTTGGCCAGGTTGGCGCGGTACAGCGCGTTGGATGCCGATGCCGTGGAATGGCCGGCATAGGTGCGGATCAGCCAGGGGCGGTCTTTTTGCATCTGCGGCATGTCGGGCCTCGCGAGTCAGTGTTGCGGTAATTTTATTTCGTCAAGCTGATGTAGACTGCAATTTTAAACCCATGTCAATTCGCTGCGTTGCGGCATTTCATGCCAGCTGCTAAATATGGGGCCTCTGCAGATCCGGCAAAGTGCTTGTAATGACAGCAAGCATGGGGAAGGGTCTCAGGATGACGCAGACCGTGGAACTCCCGCTTTGGCTTTTTGTGCTTATCGTGCTGTTTGCCGCGATCACCTTTGCCTCGCATTTCCTGTTTCCGTCGGTGCGGTGGTTCTTCCGTCGTCGTTTGGAGCGGGCTGTGGCGCGGTTGAACCGCCGCCTGGAACGACCAATTCAACCGTTCAAACTGGCACGCCGTTACGACATGATACAGCGGCTGATCTATGACCCGCAGGTGGCCCAGGCGATTGCAGACCATGCACGTGCGCAGGGCATTCCCGAAAACGTCGCCTTCGAGGAGGCCCGGCGTTATGCCCGCGAGATCGTCCCGTCGTTTTCCGCAGTTGCCTATTTCAGCATCGCGATCCGTCTCGCACGGTTTTTGTCCAATGCGATCTATCGTGTTCGCCTCGGTCATCTGGATGAAGCTGCAGTGAAGGCAATAGACCCTGAGGCGACGGTGGTTTTTGTCATGAATCATCGCTCGAACATGGATTATGTCCTGATCACCTATCTGGTGGCGGACCGGTCGGCCTTGTCCTATGCGGTGGGTGAATGGGCGCGGGTATGGCCGTTGTCGCGATTGATCCGGGCCATGGGTGCCTATTTTATCCGCCGTAAGTCACGCAATGACCTCTATCGTCGCGTTCTGGCGACCTATGTGAGGCTGGCGACACAGGGCGGGGTGACCCAGGCGATTTTTCCCGAAGGCGGGTTGAGCCTAGATGGCGCTTTGGCACAGCCGAAGGTGGGGCTACTGAAATACATCGTTGACGGTCAGGCGGCACAGGGCGAGGGCGGGCGTGATGTGGTGTTTGTGCCTGTTGCGCTGAACTACGACCGCGTGCTGGAAGACAAGATCCTGACATCGGCTGCGAAATCCGGTGATCGACGATTCCGCGCACGCATCCATGTGGTGGCGGTTCGTATGCTGCGTCAGCTGTGGCTATGGGCGACGAGGCGCTACCAGCGATCCGGGTATGCGGCAGTCAGTTTTGGGCGCCCTCTCAGCCTGCGCGACTTTGTTCTTTGCAGCGGGGGAGAGGACACGCCGACGAGTCTTGCGCAGGAGCTGATGGGTCGTATCGGCGAATGTGTTCCGGTATTGCCGGTGGCCTTGGTCGCCGCCACTGTGGAGTACCTCCCAAAGGGTCAACAGCCGCTCAGCCGTGCGGATATTGAAGCAGGGATGGACGCGCTGCTGTCTCGATTGCCCTATGCTTATATCCATACATCGCGCAACGACCGCGGTTCCGCCGCCGAGTTGGGGCTACGTCAACTGACGATGAGAGGCATCCTGCGACAGACAGCGGGCGGCTACGAGGTGGTGGCCGACCAACACGATCTGCTTGTCTACTACGCAAATTCAATCCGTCATCTGATCCCGGAGCCTGACACTGACGGGCCAAAAGAGGCTGGTATTGCTGCAGGTGCAAAGGGTTATTCTGCATCCGCTGGGTCATAAAATTACCCAAATCAAATAAATGATGTTGCATTGTTGCTTGGCGGATCTTATTCCCTAGGTAGCAGCTGCGATTCTGCATTGCGGCAAACAGCGGAAAAAAGGAGGCCAGCATGGCTTTGGACACGCAGAACGGCGCCCTCTCCTACGAGGCCCCTGAAAAAGAGCTTTATGAGATCGGTGAACTGCCGCCGATGGGCTATGTGCCACAGAAGATGTATGCTTGGACCATCCGCAAAGAGCGCCATGGCACCCCTGATACTGCGATGGTGCAGGAAGTGGTCGATGTGCCCGAACTGGACAGCCACGACGTGCTTGTGCTCGTGATGGCGGCGGGTGTGAACTATAACGGTGTGTGGGCGGCTCTCGGCACACCTATCAGCCCCTTTGATGGTCACGGTGCGCCGTTCCATATTGCCGGTTCCGACGCCTCGGGCATCGTTTGGGCCGTGGGCGACAAGGTTAAGCGCTGGAAAGTCGGCGACGAGGTGGTCATTCACTGCAATCAGGATGATGGCGACGACGAAGAATGCAACGGTGGCGATCCGATGTACTCTCCCAGCCAGCGCATCTGGGGGTATGAGACGCCCGACGGCTCCTTTGCGCAGTTCACCAATGTTCAGTCGCAGCAGCTTATGCCCCGCCCCAAGCACCTGACCTGGGAAGAAAGCGCCTGCTATACGCTGACCCTTGCGACCGCCTACCGGATGCTGTTCGGCCACGAGCCGCACGATCTGAAGCCGGGCCAGAACGTGCTGGTCTGGGGCGCTTCGGGCGGCCTCGGCTCCTACGCGATCCAGTTGATCAATACGGCTGGTGCAAATGCCATCGGCGTGATCTCGGACGAAAGCAAACGTGATTTTGTCATGGGGCTGGGCGCCAAGGGTGTGATCAACCGCAAAGACTTTGATTGCTGGGGGCAGTTGCCGACAGTGAACACGCCCGAATATGCCAATTGGTTCAAGGAAGCCCGTAAGTTCGGCAAGGCTATCTGGGACATCACCGGCAAAGGCGTGAATGTCGACATGGTGTTTGAACATCCGGGCGAAAGCACGTTCCCGGTTTCGACCTTTGTCTGTAAAAAAGGCGGCATGGTTGTGATCTGCGCAGGCACCACTGGCTATAACCTGACGTTCGATGTGCGTTACATGTGGATGCACCAGAAGCGTTTGCAGGGCTCGCACTTTGCGCATCTGAAGCAGGCCGCCGCTGCCAACAAGCTGATGGTCGAGCGCCGCCTAGACCCCTGCATGTCGGAGGTGTTCTCCTGGAACGATCTGCCGGAGGCGCATATGAAGATGCTCCGCAACGAGCACAAGCCGGGTAATATGTCTGTTCTGGTTCAGGCGCCCCGGACCGGTCTGCGCACACTGGAGGATGTTCTGGCAGGGTAAACACCCTCGAGAGACACATTATTTCACCCGTCAGTCGCTCCTGTGACTGGCGGGTTATTGTTTTGCTGGTGCGAACGTGGTTGTCGAACATTTGTGCGGAATGACCAGCGGTCATGTGCTGATGGTGAAGACATTTTGTGGCCGCGCCCTAGATAATCGCTTATGAAATAAAAACCTGATCATTATGCGGGCTTACCGTTGACGCTGCATCGATGATCGCGGCACAAAGGCCAGAGCTGCGGCAATTTGGATCTGCCGACAGCCAAATAGGTGCAGAGGTTCTGCGCTGAGACCAAGTGAGAATTCAGGCATTTCATGGCAACCAAAGTTAATCTTGATCTTATCCTTGAGGTTTTGGACGCCACGACAACGGTCGATGGTCTGCAAGAGATCATTGAGCGGGTCTGTGAGACCTTTGAGGTTGATCACGCCATGTATCACTGGGTCGACAGCGCTGGCGATCACTATCACTTTGGCACCTATTCGCGGGAATGGGTCGAGCGCTATCAGGAAAAAGCCTATGTGCGTGTCGATCCGGTCATTATCGGCTGCTATCAGCGGTTTCACCCGGTTGACTGGCGCCGCCTTGATTGGTCGTCCAAGCCTGCGCGCGAGTTTCTGCAGGACGCCCTTGCCCATGACGTAGGCAATCAGGGGTACTCAATCCCGATCCGTGGGCCAAACGGGCAATTCGCTTTGTTCACGGTCAGCCACAACTGCAACGATGAGACCTGGACGAAATTCACTGACAGACACAGCCGTGACCTGATCCTGATCGGGCATTACTTCAACCGCAAGGCGCTGGAATTTGAACCGGATCGCAGCCCGGAGCACGTCCAACCCCTGTCCCCACGTGAGATTGACGCGTTAACCTTGCTTGCGATGGGCTACAGCAGAGCCCAGGTGGCCAAGACGCTGACCATTTCGGAGCACACATTGCGGGTCTATATTGAGAGCGCGCGATTCAAACTGGGGGCGATCAACACCACGCATGCCATCGCACGGGCACTGAGTCTCGGGTTGATCATCATCTAAGACGTTGAAGCTGTTGATGTTCATTAACCCTATAGTTGAAAATATCTTCTGATCGTAATCTGGTCCCACTTTTCTATCTAAAGGGGACTAAGTTATGCTTCGTTACGTATATGCACACGACCTGTATAAGCACCGTGAGCTTGCCCATTCGATGTTCGTGGATCGCGCGGATCAGTTCAAGACGCGGCTGGGTTGGGAGGTCTCGGTAGATGCCTGCGGGGAAGAACGCGATGAATATGATGCGCTTGATCCGCTATATGTGATCTGGCAGCAGCCCGATGGCAGCCACGGTGGGTCAATGCGTTTCCTGCCCTCTACGGGTCCAATCATGGTAAATGATGTCTTTCCTGAGTTGACCGGCGGGGAGGCGATCCGCAGCCCTCTGATCTGGGAATGCACCCGGTTCTGCCTGTCCCGACATGTCAGCGGCAATGTGGCCGGGGCGCTGACCCTGGCCGGGCTTGAGATCATGCGGAACTTCAATATCGCGCATTTTGCCGGGGTTTTTGATCGGCGGATGGTGCGGATCTACCGCTCTCTTGGGTTTAGCCCGGAAATTGTCGGCACCATGGGCGCGGGGCGGGACCGGATCTGCCTTGGCCTGTGGGACTATTCTACCGAGGCGTATCACCGGGTCGCGCAGAAGGCAGGCATTCAGCCGGAATTGTCGACACTCTGGTTCGACCGCTCCTTTGGCGGTGCAGGCGCGCCAGGACCCGTTGCGCTGACGGGGTGAACAGGGTGTCGATGGGCATAGCGCTGAAGGAGGGCGAGCTGCGCTGAAACGATATGATGTGGGGCCGTCTGCTCTGGTGCAGCCGGCCCGGCGGCTGTAGTGTCGCCGAATGAGCGCAGCACCCATTAAATTCTCCGACGATCAGGCCGTCGCTTTTGATCGTGTCAGCAGTCTTCTTCGTGACGCAGGGGTCGATCTCGAAGACGATCTGCTTCACCCGCCCCGCGGTGACGGTGGCGCAATGGCGGTTATTGGCAAGGCCGGATCTGGTAAGACGCTGTTGTTGGCGGAGCTCTATAAGGCGTTGGAAAAGGCCGGTGTCGAGGTTGTTTCCGGCGACTATGAGAGCCGCAAGAAGAATGAGGACCGGCGCACACTCGCAATCCTCGCGCCCACAAACAAGGCCGCCAGCGTGCTGCGCCTTCGTGGTGTTCCCGCAACTACGATCCACCGGATCCTCTATACGCCTGTCTATGATCCGGAATATGAGCGGATAGCGGAATGGCTGGCGGGTAGTGGCGATGAACCCGAAATTGAGGGGTTAACCGAAGAAGCCCTGGCGCGGGCGAAGGCGTTTTATGAACGCAACAAGTCGATCCCTGGTGCGTTGGCTGCTGCCGGTCTGCGCGGATCTGACTTCATCACCGGTTGGAAACGGCGGGAGGAGCCGCTGGATATCGGCTTTATAGATGAAGCTTCGATGCTGGATGACCGCCAGTTCCAGGACCTTCAGGAAATTTTCCCGACATTATTGCTGTTTGGCGATCCCGCACAGCTCGCCCCGGTGAACCAATCCGGTGCCATGGTTTTTGAAACGCTGCCAGAAGAGCGCAAACTGATCCTCAACCGCATTCACCGCCAAGAGGCAGGCAATCCCATTCTGGACCTCGCTCATGCTCTGGCTGATCCGAACATCGGGTTTGAGGATTTTGAGCGCATGGTTGAGGACCTCTCTCGCCAGGATGATCGCGTCGTCTGGGGGCAACGGGTCGAGGTGGATCTGATGGCACGTTCTCCGGTTCTGGTCTGGCGCAACAACACCCGGATTCGGCTGATCAATGCGTTTCGTAACGTGCACGGTGCGCCGGAGGACAGTTTGCTGGCTGGCGAGCCGCTGATCTGCGACGGAATCGAATTGCCGATGAAACATCGCAAGAAAAGGCTGGATCTGGAAGCCCGCGGCCTGATCAAGGGGGCCCAGGTCATCTACCTCGGACCGGGTCGCAAGCCTGGATTTTCGCGCCTTCACGTCATGGGGGCAGAGGACCCGCAGGTCTCTGCGGCCTCTATCGTGAAGATCGAAAAACCGGATGAAGAAGAGCCCTTCATTCCATTTGCTGCGCGTATGGGGGCGGCGTTTCTGCACGGGGCGGCCGTCACTATTCACAAGGCGCAGGGCTCGCAATGGCCCACGGCGCAGGTTTTTGCGCCTGATATCTATGCCGCGGCGCGCATGGGCCGGGTGGAGGCCGGGCAACCGCTCTGGAAGCGGCTTGCTTATGTGGCCATTACGCGGGCGCAGGAGCGCCTGATCTGGGTGGTGCGCAATCGTCTGGCAAAGCCGACAGGCCCTCTGCAGGTGGACGACCTGCGGGCCGCGCCGGTAGGCGCCCTGACCCTGGAACTGCAAGAGGACAGCCCACTATGACGATCCAAGCTCCAGATTCTAGACGCACGATCCTGATCACCGGAGCCAGCTCCGGTATCGGCCGTGCCGTGGCGGAGCTGTTTCTGGACGAAGGTTGGCAGGTGGGCCTGCTTGCCCGCCGCGCAAAGGCGCTGGAGGCCGTGGCGCAGGGGCGCGACACGGCTCATGTCTTGCCGGCGGATGTCACCGATGCTGAGGCTGTCGATCGTGCCGTGGAGACCTTTGCAAAGCGGGCCGGGCGGTTAGATGTGTTGTTCAACAATGCAGGCATCTTTACCCCTTCCGGCACGATTGATGAGATTGCGCTGGAGGATTGGTTTGCAGCCGTCAATGTAAACTTGAACGGCATGTTCCTTTCGGCCCGAGCGGCCTTTCGCCAGATGCGCCAGCAGGCCCCGCAGGGCGGGCGGATCATCAATAACGGATCAATTGCAGCCCATGTTCCGCGCCCACATTCGGTCCCCTATGCGGCGACCAAAGCCGCGATCACCGGGCTGACCCGTAGCCTGTCGCTGGATGGGCGCCCGTTTGATATTGCCTGCGGACAAATTGACATCGGCAACGCACGCACGCCGATGGTTGCGGATTTGAGCGTCCGGCAGGCCGAGACGGATCCGGCAGCGGGCGCGATGGAGACCTTCGCCGTTGAGGATGCTGCACGGTCGGTGCTGCATATGGCAAATCTTCCGCCTGAGGCAAATGTGCAATTCATGACCGTGATGGCAACTAAGATGCCTTACATCGGGCGTGGATAGTCACTGCAGAGGTCTCCCGCCCGTTGTGACACCAGCAAGCTGGCACCACGCCCGTTGGGCGTAGCGCGGCGGTCTGGGTCTGGATCTGGTTCGTGGTCATCAGCTGTTGCGCAGCAGGCGGAAGGCAGCAGAGGCACCCCAACCTGCGGCAATTGCAATGGCCAGTGACATAAGGCCGTAGAGAAACGGCTGTTCGCGTGAAAGTGTGTAAAGAAACCGTTCCAGCCCGACTTTGCGCACGTCGATGCTGGTTTCGTACTGCGCGACAACCGACCCGCCTCGTGTGAGCAGGATGCGGGTCCGATAGGCCCCTTCGGTCAGGTCGGCGGGCATCTCGATCGCAGTGCGAAACAGCGTTTGCTGATCGACGGCGACAGTGTTCTCCCGCAGAGAATAGAGATTGTTCTCGGACCGGATGCGGATCACGGCTTCGGCGAATTTCTGTGCCCCGCGGATGTGCATTCCGGCACCGACCGAGCGGATGGCCCGCCCCACGGAGACTCGATACCGCAGGTCCTCAGTATCGCTCAGCACCTGAGAGAGCGGCGCGCTTGTCGCAACTGCGTAGAAGCTCGGTGCCGAGTCTACCAGCACGCTGTCGGTGTTGACCCAGATCCCAAGCTTTTTCTCCTTGCGGCGTACCATCACGGGCGAGGCCGGACCGGATACGGCGACGATCACCTGAAGAGGGTCGTCCTGCGGGATAGGGGCTTCCCGCTTCACGGCCCCAAAGACGAGGATTTCCGATCCGTCGAAGTCGGCGGTGATGGCAACACGGTCTTGGCTCAGACCGAGCACGACTTCCTCGCGCGGGCCAGCGGGAGGGTCGCTATCTGCCGGATCGGTGGAGGTCTGAGCGGTGGCCATCGACCCGAGTGGCAGGACCAGGAGGAATGCAATCCAGAGCCGCGCGGAGCCGCGGGCCGGCTGGGATTGCGGCTCGCGACGGAGGCGTTGCCTGATGACGCGATGGAGCATTTCAGTGCCCTCCATCGCTGCCGAGCGAGTAAAGCTCAGATGGCATCAGCAACAGGTCCAGCCCGAGTTTGACGCAGACAATAATTACCATCAGCGCCAACAGAATGCGGAGCTGTTCAGCCTTGAGATAGACGCCGATCCGGGTGCCGATCTGGGCACCGATCACCCCGCCGATCAGCAATAGAACCGCCAGAACAATATCCACGGTATAATTCGTGGTGGCGTGCAGCATCGTGGTAAAGGCGGTGACCAGAATGATCTGAAACAGCGATGTACCAACCACAACCTTGGTTGGCATCCCGAGGATGTAGATCATGGCTGGCACCATGATGAAGCCACCACCAACACCCATGATTGCCGCGAGGATGCCGACGACGACACCGACCAGCAAGGGAGGAATCACGGAGATATAGAGGCCGGATGTGCGGAACCGCATCTTGAAGGGCAGGGCATGGACCCAGCCACGCTGCCGACGCGGCGCGGGGGCGCCACCTGCGGAGGCTTTGGATTTGCGGATCGCATTCAGGCTTTCGATGAACATCAGCCCGCCGACAACGCCAAGAAAGACGACGTAACAGAGTTTTACCAGCAGATCGACCTGGCCCAATGCTTTGAGATAGTTGAAGACCACAACCCCAAGCGCCGCACCGAAAAGACCGCCCGCTTGAAGAACCAGGCCCATCTTGATGTCGACGGTTCGGCGCCTGAAATGAGCAAGAACACCGGAGAATGAGGAGGCCACGATCTGATTGGCTTCGGTGGCAACGGCCACTGCCGGCGGGATGCCGATGAAGAACAGGAGCGGTGTCATCAGGAAGCCGCCACCGACACCAAACATGCCGGACAGGATGCCGACCATGCCGCCAAGCCCCAGCAGCAGGAATGCGTTGACCGAGACTTCGGCGATGGGAAGATAAATCTGCATATCAGTGTTAGAGCGCAGCAATTGGCTAAAATCAACTGCCGATGCCGCTCCGCAGAAAACAGGACTGACGCTAGGGCAAAAACTGGACCTATGAAAGTTGGTCGGAACTCGCATGGGGAGAACTGGTTTCCGAAAAGTCTGACTCTGGCTGTGTCAAAACGGCAAACGCCCGGCCGGAGCCGGGCGCTTGCAGATGCCTTTGGTACAGCCCTGCGGGCTGTACCAAATTGATGGCTCTATCAGCGCTCCTTTACGTAGGGTTCTCCACCGGCTTTGGGCGGAACCGCCTTGCCGACGAAGCCTGCCAGGATCACCACAGTCAGGATGTAGGGCAGGGCGTCCATCATCTGCACCGGAATCACAAAGTTGCCGATTTCGATGTTCTGAAAACGCAGGGCCACCGCTTGAAGCAGGCCGAACAGAAGGCAGGCACCAAGCGCGTGCCAGGGGCGCCATTTCGCGAAAATGAGCGCTGCCAGGGCGATAAAGCCGCGACCGGCTGTCATGTCCTTTACGAACCCGGCCTGTAGCGCTGTTGCTAGATAGGCGCCGGCAATGCCGCAGAGCAGGCCACAGATCATTACCGCCGCATAGCGCAGACCGACCACGGACACACCGGCGGTATCGACAGCTGCGGGGTTTTCCCCGACCGCGCGCAGGCGTAGGCCAAAGCGCGTACCAAAGAGGATCCAGGCGGTAGCAGGCACCGCGAGGAACGCCAGGTAGACCAGCACGGAGTGACCGGAAAGCAGCTCGCTATAGATCGGGCCCAACACAGGGACATCCGCCAGCGCATCTGCAAACGGCAGGCTGAGAGGTTCAAATCGGCCGCCCGAGAACAGCGAGGGTGTGCGCCCGCCCTGCTGGAACCAGTCCTGCGCGATCAGTACGGTCATGCCTGCGGCAAGGAAGTTGATCGCCACACCGGAGATCAGCTGGTTGCCACGGAAGGTGATCGAGGCGAGCCCGTGCAGGCCGCTGAGAACCAGCGATGATGCGATACCGGCCAGGAGGCCGAGCCAGACATTGCCAGTGGTCGCAGCCACCGCCGCCGAGAAGAAAGCGGCCATCAGCATTTTGCCTTCAAGGCCGATATCGAAGATCCCCGCCCGTTCGGAGAACAGTCCAGCCAGACAGGCCAGCAGCAGCGGTGTTGCGAGGCGAACGGTGCTGTCGAGCACCTGGATTAGAGTCAGAAAATCCATCACGCTTTCCCCCGGCGCAGAGCAAGGAAGATCCGTTCAAGCGGTCCTCGTACCATATTGTCCAGCGCGCCTGTGAATAGGATCACCAGTGCCTGAATGACGACGATCAGTTCCCGCGGGATGCTGGTCCATAGCGCCAGCTCCGCGCCGCCCTGATAGAGGAACCCGAACAGGATCGCGGCCAGAAACACGCCAAAGGGATGGCTGCGCCCCATGAGTGCCACGGCGATGCCGATGAAACCGGCGCCCTCGGTTGAGTTCAATACCAGGCGCTCGGCCTCGCCCATCACATTGTTGGTGGCCATCATGCCCGCCAGACCGCCAGAGATCAGCATCGCAATCATGGTGATCTTGACCGGCGAGATTCCGGCGTAAAGCGCGCCATATTCGGAGTTGCCATAGGCCCGGATCTCGTAGCCCAGTTTGGTACGCCAGATCAGCAACCAGACCGCAACGCAAGCAGCAAGCGCGACGAGGAAGCTCACATTGGCAGGTGCCGCCTTGGAAAACTCGATCCCGATAGGTGCGAGGAGCTCATGCAAGGACGGCAGGTGGACAGCTTCGGCAAAACGGGCTGTCGCCGGGTCCATCGAACCTTCTGGACGCAGGAGATTGACCAGCACGTAGTTCAGAACGGCCGCCGCAATAAAGTTGAACATGATTGTGGTGATCACGATATGGCTGCCGCGCTTCGCCTGAAGATAGGCGGGGATCGCGGCCCAGGCCGCACCAAAAAGGGCAGCACCCAGGCTGGCAAAGATCAGTGCCAGCGACCAATGCGGCCAGGGAATATAAAGGCATACGAGGGCCACACCCAAACCACCGAGCATCGCCTGACCTTCACCACCGATGTTGAAAAGCCGGGCGTGGAAGGCCACGGAAACGGCCAGACCCGTGAACAGGAAGTTGGTGGCATAATAGAGCGTATAGCCCCAGCCATAAGTGGATCCAAGCGCGCCCGAAACCATCAGCTTCACGGCGGCAATCGGGTCTTCGCCAATGCCAAGAATCACCAAGGCAGACAGAATAGCGGCCAATACGAGGCTGATCAGCGGGATCAGTACGACATCGGCCCATTTAGGCATTTTATCCATTTACGCGGCCTCCCCCGCGACACCGGCCATCAACAGGCCCAGCTCTTTCTCATCGGTCTGATCGGCCGGGCGCTCGCCCATGATCATTCCGTCAAACATCACTGCAACACGGTCGGCGAGTGACAGGATTTCCTCCAGTTCAACCGAGACCAGCAGGATCGCCTTGCCCTGATCGCGCAATTCGACGATTTGCTTGTGAATAAACTCAATGGCGCCGATATCGACGCCCCGTGTCGGCTGCCCAATCAGCAACAGGTCAGGGTTGCGCTCGATTTCGCGGGCAACAACGATTTTCTGCTGATTGCCGCCGGAGAAATTCTTGGCCGCAAGCCAGGGGTCCGGGGGGCGTACGTCAAACTTGGCCATCTTGGCCTCGGTATCGGCGCGCAGCGCAGCATTGTTCATTAACAGGCCGCGTTGGTATTCGGGCGCGTGATGATAGCCGAACGCCACGTTTTCCCAAGCGTGGAAGTCCATGATCAGACCTTCGCGCTGACGGTCTTCGGGAACGTGGGCCACATGTGCTGCGCGACGGGCGCGGGCATCGGATCCGGCACCTGACAGGGGCAGCGGCGATCCATTGAGACGAATGGTGCCCTGACCTTCGCGCATGCCACCGAGCACCTCCATCAGTTCGGATTGACCGTTGCCGGCCACCCCGGCGATGCCAAGGATCTCTCCCGCACGCACGGTCAGGTCGATATTCTTAACCCGCGCAACGCCCGCCTCATCGACAACACTGAGGTTCTCGATCTCAAGGATCGGCTTGCCGGGAGTGGCGGGAACCTTGTCCACCCGCAGCAGCACCTTGCGTCCCACCATCAGTTCGGCCAGATGTTCGGGGCTGGTTTCAGCGGTTTTCACGGTCGCGGTCATCTGGCCGCGGCGCATCACCGACACCGTATCGGTATACTCCATGATTTCGCGCAGTTTGTGAGTGATCAGGATGATCGTTTTGCCCTCGGCGCGCAGCCTGTCCAGAATGCGGAACAGCTGGTCGGCCTCTGCCGGGGTCAGAACCCCTGTCGGCTCGTCCAGAATCAGAATATCGGCCTGGCGGTATAGCGCCTTCAGGATCTCGACACGCTGCTGCATGCCGACACCGATTTCGTCGATACGGGCATCGGGATCAACGTTCAGCTCATATTCTGCTGCCAGGTCTTTCAGCGAATTTCGGGCCTTGCTGAGAGAGGGCTTCAACAGTTTGCCATCCTCGGCGCCGAGGATGATGTTCTCCAGTACCGTGAAATTCTCAACCAGCTTGAAGTGCTGGAATACCATGCCGATCCCTGCCGAGATCGCCGCCTGGCTGTCGGGAATCTCGGTACGTTTCCCGTGAATCCAGACCTCACCCTTATCGGCTTTGTAAAAACCGTACAGGATACTCATCAGCGTTGATTTGCCTGCGCCATTCTCGCCGATGATCCCATGGATCGTGCCGGGGGAAACACGGATTGAGATATCCTTATTGGCCTGAACGGGGCCAAAGGCCTTGGAGATGCCTTTTAGTTCAATTGCTGGTGCCGTCATTCGGGCTCCCCTTATTCATCCTGGATCGGTTGGCACAGATTCACGCCGAAGCGAGCGGCGGTTAACATGTGCAATTTGGCCAACCTAGGAAAAACCAAACCCGGAGGCGGCAAAGGCGCAGCCTCCGGGCAATATGAAACCCCCGGTCACCACCATAATCATCAAGAGGATCACGGTGGGCCGGGGGGCAGTTCAGTACTTAGAAGGATAGAGCCGGGCAGCTGTCATCCGACATGTAGTCATGCACGGTGATTTCGCCGGTTGCGATCTTGGCTGCGGCTTCATCAGCGGCGGCCTGCATCTCTTCGGTGATCAGCGATGCGTTGTTATCGTCAACCGCAAAGCCGACGCCGCCGTTCGACAGGCCCATGACGGAGAAGCCGGTTTCCAGGTCAGGACCGTCGGAGAAGGCTTCAAACACAGCGTTGTCGACCCGCTTCATCATGGACGTCAGAACTTTGCCTGGGTGCAGGTGGTTCTGGTTGCTGTCCACACCGATTGACAGGATGCCTTCGTCGGCGGCGGTCTGCAGTACGCCAACACCAGTGCCGCCCGCAGCTGCATAGACAACATCAGCGCCCTGGCTGATCTGCGCCTTCGTCAGTTCGGAGCCCTTGACCGGGTCATTCCAGGCCGCAGGGGTGGTGCCGGTCATATTGGCGATCACAGTTGCGTCCGGGTTTGCGGCCTTCACGCCCTCGGCGTAGCCGCAGGCAAATTTGCGGATCAGCGGGATATCCATACCGCCGATGAAGCCCACTGTTCCCGATTTGGACGCTTTGGCCGCCAGCATACCGACAAGGTAGGAGCCTTCATGTTCGTTGAAGACGACAGAACGCACATTCGGCGCATCAACAACCATGTCGATGATCACGAATTTGGTGTCGGGGTAGTCGGCTGCAACCTGGCCCAGAGCGTCGGCAAAAGCAAAACCGGCCATGACGATCGGGTTCGCGCCCGCTTCGGCAAAGCGACGCAGGGCCTGCTCACGCTGAGCTTCGGATTGCAGTTCGATTTCGCGGAAGCTTTCGCCGGTTTCCTCAGCCCAACGCTGCGCGCCGGTGAAGGCGGCTTCGTTGAACGATTTGTCGAACTTGCCGCCCAGATCAAAGATCAGTGCAGGCTCTGCCAATGCGGCACCCGCTGTCAGCGCCACGGCCGCCGCGGCGCTCATCAGGGATTTCATCAGGGTCATAGGGGTACTCCCAATTTGTTGTTCTTGTTGCGGCCAGTTTGACCGCCCCAACCCATGTGTTTTTAAAAAGGTGCGACAATTTAGGCCGTAGCCTGCGGAAAGGGTCAACCGTTTTTTGACCTTTTGGTGTTATTCTGCGGTTTCGGCCTTGCGTAAACTGACGCACATGAGCACTGCGTCCACTGAAGACGCGCCTTCGCGCGGGTAGTAGCCGACCCGCCGCCCGGTTTCGGCGAATCCATAGGAGTGATACAGGGCACGCGCCGATCGGTTGTCTGCGGCAACTTCCAGAAAGCCATCGGTTGCATCTCTGGCCAGCGCGGCTTCCTGCCAGCTGTCCAAGACCATACGCGCAAACCCTTGACGCCGGTAGTCAGGGTGGGTCGCTATGGTCAGCAGTTCGGCCTCTCCAGCGACAACGCGTCCCAAGGCAAAGCATCGTGTATCGCCGACAGCATAGCTGAACGGGCTGTCGAGCAGGGCAGAAAATTCATCCGAAGACCACGGGCGCCCCTGCACAAAGGCAGCCCGATGGGTGTGGGCCATGTCCTGTGGTGTCAGATTTGAGGGACAGTTTCGTAGCATGGTCGACCGAAGGTATCAGCCATCAATCAGCGTTGGTGGGGCGTCTCTTGCCGGCGCGGCATCAGCAGCCCGCAGGTACAGCGGGGCAGGGGCAACTGCTTCTGTTTGGTAACGGTCGGCGGCGTTGCGGGCGATGGCTTCGGCGATATCCGGCGGAGTTGCCTCGGCCAGCAACTCTAGATCATGCGCGGCGGCAACCGCCTGCGCTTCAACAAGTGGCATCAGCCGGGGCTCGCCTCCGGGAGGCAGTGCATAGACATGATCGCGAGGTGCGGGCACCGCAGCGAGAGTGCCGGGGTGATGGCGTGCGTCAAATCCGTTTACACCGACTGCCGGAATATCCAGCCCCAGCGCCAAACCGCGTGCAGCGGACACGGCGATGCGAATGCCTGTGAAGTTTCCGGGTCCGATACCGACACCAATGGCATCAAGATCCGCCCAAGCTGCGCCACCTTCGGCGAGCACCTCGTCCAGCAACGGCATCAATCGTTCGGCCTGGCCGCGAGTCATCTCCTCCAATCGGGAGGCCAGCACCGTGTCCCCACGCAACAAAGCGGCCGCGCAATGCGCGGCCGATGTATCAAAGCCAAGGACGAGAGCGTCAGACGGCAACGGGGCGAACCTCGGTCACTTCGGGGATGTAGTGGCGCAGCAGGTTTTCGATGCCCATCTTCAGCGTCAGTGTCGACGATGGGCAGCCTGCGCAGGCGCCCTGCATATGCAGGTAGACCACACCACGGTCAAAGCCGTGGAAGGTGATATCGCCGCCATCCTGAGCCACAGCAGGGCGTACGCGGCTGTCCAGAAGCTCTTTGATCTGGTTGACGATTTCGCCATCCTCACCGGTGTGTTCCGCATGGCCAGAGGTCTGTTCGCCACCTTCGGAAATCACCGGCTGACCGGACTGGAAATGTTCCATCACCGCGCCGAGGATCGCCGGTTTGATGTGGTCCCATTCAACCGTCTCTGCCTTGGTCACGGTTACGAAATCGTTGCCGAAGAACACGCCAGTCACGCCTGCAACAGCAAAAATGCGCTGCGCCAAAGGCGATGAGCCTGCGGCCTCTGCGCTGGGAAAATCAGCTGTGCCCATTTCCAGTACGGTCTGGCCCGGCAGGAATTTCAGCGTCGCCGGGTTGGGCGTGGATTCTGTCTGAATGAACATGTCGGGCCTCCTTAAAGCGTGGCAGAGATATGCGCCTCCGGTGGGCTTAAGTCAAGATTTGGAACGGTTCTAAAGTTGCGGAACCTTGTGGCGCGCGCTGGGGCCTTTCGCTTCGGATCCACTCGCGGCGAGTTCGTGCAACCCGCAGGTCGGTCAGCTTGGCAGCGATCAGGTGATCGCTTCCAGTTTTTCTTTAGACAGATCGCCGGGTACGATTGTGATCGGGACCGGCAGGCTGCCGGATGAGCGACTTAGCTGGGTGACGAGGGGACCAGGGCCTTTGCGGTCGTCACCGGCGCCCAGTACCAATACGCCGATTTCGGGATCAGATTCGATCTGGGCGATAATCTCTGGCACCGCTTCGCCTTCGCGGATCACGAGTTTGGGTTCGATACCTTGCCGGTCGCGCATCCACTTCGCGAATACTTCAAAATGGGCGTGTATGCGTTCGCGGGCCTCTTCGCGCATCACTTCGCCGACGCCAATCCAATGATTGAATTCGTCGGGTGGAATCACCGAAAGGATTTCAACTCCGCCGCCAGTCTTGGCGGCACGCATGGCGGCGAACCGCATGGCGTTCAGGCATTCGCGGCTGTCATCCAATACCACAAGAAATTTGCGCAT
Source organism: Phaeobacter sp. A36a-5a (assembly GCF_037911135.1). Classification (NCBI taxonomy): domain Bacteria; kingdom Pseudomonadati; phylum Pseudomonadota; class Alphaproteobacteria; order Rhodobacterales; family Roseobacteraceae; genus Phaeobacter; species Phaeobacter bryozoorum. The sequence goes on from NZ_JBBLYU010000001.1 coordinate 173,905, forward strand.
ATTGATCCTCTGGTTGTTCCGTCTGGATCATGGCGCAAGCCATCCCCCGGCGCAATAGATGAGCACAAAGGCTAGTCGCACGCAGCTATCCACGGCTGCTTGTTGCCCAATCCCAATAGAGATCCCGTGTGCGCTTGGCGATTGGTCCGATCTGGTATTGCCGATCGTCAAAGGCGGCAACTGGCGTGACCTTGCTCATATTGCCGGACATGAAAACTTCGTCGGCGTCTTCAAAGTCTTTATAGCCAAGCACTGTTTCATGAACGGTGACACCATCTGAGCGCAGGTTTGCGATGTGACGAGCACGGGTGATCCCTGCAAGGAAGGTGCCATTTGCAATCGGAGTAAAGACCTCTCCGTCACGCACCATGAAAATATTGGCCGTGGCGGTCTCAGCGACATTCCCCATGGCATCGAGGGCGAGCGCGTTGCTGAATCCTTTTGCGCGCGCTTCACGCAGCATGCGGGCGTTGTTCGGATAAAGGCAACCGGCCTTTGCATTGACCACAGAACTCTCCAGCACGGGCCGGCGGAAGGAGGTGCGTGTCAGAGTCGCTACAGCTGTCGGGGCAGCCATAGCGATTTCTTCCAGACAAAGAGCAAACTGGGTGCTTGCGGGTTCCGGTGCGATCATCGTGGAATCGCCCTCGGCCGCCCAGTACATAGGGCGGATGTAGACCGCGGCATCTGGTGCAAAGAGAGCGAGACCCTCTTTGGCGATGGCGACCATATCTTCGACGCTGACGGTTGGAGCCATCATCAGCGCGTGGGCCGATGCGTTGGCTCTGGCGCAGTGCAGATCAAGGTCGGGCGTGACACCATCGAACAGCCGCGCACCGTCGAAAACCGACGATCCAAGCCAAGCCGCATGGTCAGCGGCCTTCATGATTGCCACATCGCCCTCATGCCAGCTGCCGTTGAAATAGGTGCGAATGGTCTTGCTGATCGCCATGTCGGGCCTCGTTTTTGGGGTGCTGGAACAGGCTGACCCTAGGACGCGATGGGTCAGTCGTCCAGACCTTTTCCGCTGGGTTCTTCCGCCATATGGGTGGGTGTCGGGCGGTGCCTTGATGCCGCCGCTTCAGGCCGGTTCGGGAGCTTCCAGCCCCAGCTCTCGCAACACGCCACGCATCTCGCTTTGCCACCGTGCGCGCAGCTCTGCGTTGCTGCGATGGCGCAACCCCAGTGTGAGAAGGGCTTCGAATTTGTCGGAGTCATCGACCCCAAAGCTGATGGCGACACGTGGCCACCAGTAACCGATGGACTCCTGCAACATGCCGATGTCGCCTTCCTGGACGAGACGCGACAGGCCTTCATGGGCAAGCCGCGCGTGATGCGCCTCAATCGGTTGAATGGCGCGGAAGGCCTCGGCCAAGGGCTGGTAGGAGATCATGGACAGTTCTGCCAATTGCACGGCAACGGCGCGTCCCATCAAAAGGTTCATCACCACTGCATCGGCCCAGCCTTCAAGCGGGTAATTGAACACAGCAAGGCGCCGGTCATGTTTGGATCTGGCCTGATCCAGTCCAGCCTCGCGGTCCAGTCGGGCTGTCCAGGGGTGGTGGTCTACATAGCGCTCCGTGTCGGCCCCGAAATCGCCCATGACCTGCAAGACCCGGTCTGCATTGGCGGTTTTTTCCAATACGATCCGGGCGGCAGCCATGCGCGATTTGATCCCCGGGCCTTCGTTTATGATATCGACAAACCCCGCCGCTCCCGCCAGCGCGCTATCCACGAAACTGGCCATGATGGTCATCAGCTCAGCGCGATAGCGTGGCGGTACGTTGGAAGGATTGCTGAGGACGCCACCGGCCGCCAGATAGCTCTCAATGCTCATCTCGTCACTCATGCGATTGTCCTCTTGAGTCTGTTGCTGTGTGTTTTGTCCTGATCGCTCGGGCTCTAACCTAGTGGGCTATTGATCGTAGTCCACCACCACCTGATCACTCAGCGGATAGGCCTGGCAGGACAGCACATAGCCCTTTTCGACCTCGTAATCCTCCAGCGCGTGGTTGGCGACCATTTCGACCTCGCCCTCCAGCACCTTGCAGCGGCAGGTGGAGCATACACCTGCCTTGCAGGCATAGGGCGCGTCCATGGCGTTCTCGAGCGCCGCGTCCAGCAGGGTCATGTCCTTGCCCATTTCGATGGTCTGGGTGGCGCCGTCCAGGGTAATCGCGGCCTTGGTTTGGTTGGCGCTGCTGGCCGCATCCGTTGCGGTGGCCTTGCGTTTTGCGCGGCCCGGCTGGGCGGAGGCGAAGAGTTCGAACTTGATCTGGCTATCGCTTAGACCGGCGGTGCGCAGTGCCGCAGCGATACCCAGCATCATCGGCTCCGGGCCGCAGATAAAGGCGGTGTCGACCGACTGGATGTCGATCCAGTGCTCGAACAGCTGGGCGCACTTCCCCTCTGTCACCAGACCGGTGAACAAGTCGATTTCCTGGGCGTCGCTTTCCAGTACATGGATCACATTGAAGCGGCCCATGTAGAGGTTTTTCAGATCCTCCAGTTCCTCGCGGAACATGATCGTGTTCACGCCCTTGTTGGCGTAGACCAGCGTGAAAGAGGATTTGGGTTCCGCCGCCAGCGTGGTCTTGAGGATCGACAGCACCGGGGTGATGCCGGAGCCGCCGGCAAAGCCCAGGTAGTGCTTTTCGGCGGTACCATCGAGCGGGGTGAAGAAGGTCCCCATCGGTGCCATCGCCTGCAGGGTATCACCCGCCTTCAGCTCGGTGTTGGCCCAGGTCGAGAACGCGCCGCCGTCGACGCGCTTGATGCCGACCTGCAGGATGCCTTCGCCCTTGCCCGCACAGATTGAGTAGCTGCGGCGCAGTTCCTCGCCGTCGAAATCGCGGCGGAAGGTCAGATACTGGCCTTGGATGAAATCAAACGCCTCAGCCGCGCCGTTCACGGGCTTCAGGGTGACAACCACCGCATCGCGGATGGTCTTGCGGACGTCGGTGACTTCAAGGTCGTGAAAGCGCGCCATCAGGGTCTCCTCAGATGCACTTGAAATAATCAAAGGGTTCGAGGCAGTCCTGGCAGCGCCAGTGGGCCTTGCAGGGGGTCGAGCCGAACTGGCTGACCTTGGTGAGGTTCTTGCTGCCGCAACGAGGGCATTTTTCCGGGCCGCCCGCGGGCTGGGGCGGGGCGATGCCGTACTCCTCCAGCTTGGCGCGGCCCTTTTCAGACAGCCAGTCGGTGGTCCAGGCGGGGGAGATCCGGGTTTCGATCTTCAGGTCTTCGATCCCCTTGCTGCGCAGCGCAGTCTCGATGTCGAGGCTGATGATCGAGGTCGCCGGGCAACCCGAGTAGGTGGGGGTGACGGAAACAACCAGGGTTTCGCCCTGCCATTCCACACCGCGGACGATGCCGAGGTCGACGACCGAGATCACCGGGATTTCCGGATCCGGCACGGCGTCGAGCCACTCCCAGATCTGGTCAGTGCTTGGCTGAGTTGTCACTTGGCTCATGCGGTTACCCTCATTGGCTGTATCGCCCGGCAGTGCGCCGGGCAACGCCCATTGCGCCCCCGCGGTGGGGGGGGCAACGCCCGCCGCTCGTGACGGGCGTTGCCTTTAGTTCTCCGGCCGAGGCCTTACCACTTGGCGCCGGGATAGGCGCGCTGCAGCCATTGCATCTGGGTCAGCAGGTGGCCCAGATGCTCTGTGTGCATCGCACCGGTGCGCCCGCCTTTGTGGGCAAAGCGGCTTTCGGGAATGGTCAGCGTCGCGTCACCCAGGATGCGGGACACCAGCGCGTCGTATTCTTCGCGCAGGGCCGCCGGATCGGGGGCGATGCCAGCCTTCACCATTTCGGCGTCCACATCGTCGGACTGGAACATCTCGCCCACATAGGGCCAGAGGTAATCCAGCGCCTCCTGCATCCGGCGGTGGCTTTCCCCGGTGCCGTCGCCCAGGCCCACCACCGTGTCGGCAGAGCGTTCCAGGTGATAGGCCACCTCTTTCGAAGCTTTTTCGGCGATTGCTGCAACGCGTTCGTCCGACGACTTCATCAGCCGGCCCAGCTGGATCGAATGCCAGGCGTCAAACAGGAACTGGCGCATCAGGGTGCGGCCGAAATCGCCGTTCGGCACCTCGCACAAGAGCACGTTGCGGAAGTCCCAGGCGTCGCGCAGGAAGGCGAGGTCGTCGGCGGATTTGCCTTCGCCCTGCACTTCACCGGCAAGGCCGAGCCACATCTGGGTCTGGCCGATCAGGTCCAGCGCAGTGTTGGCCAGTGCGATGTCCTCTTCCAGCACCGGCGCGTGGCCGCACCATTCGCTGACCCGGTGGCCGAGGATCAGGGTGTTGTCCCCCATCCGCAGCAGGAACTGGGCAAATGCGTCGTCGCGGGTCATTACATCGCCCCCACTTCTTCGGGGATGTCGAAGAAGGTCGGGTGGCGGTAGACCTTCGACTCGGACGGCTCATAGAGCGGGCCCTTGTCGCTGGGCGAGGACGCGGCGATGTGGTTCGCCTCGACCACCCAGATCGACACGCCTTCATTGCGGCGGGTGTAGACGTCGCGGGCGTTCTTGATCGCCATTTCGGCGTCCGGCGCATGCAGGGAGCCGACGTGGCGGTGGCTCATGCCGTGCTGGCCGCGGATGAAGATTTCCCAGAGGGGCCATTCGTTTTTCATGTCTCAAATCCTCCTGGCTGAGGGGGCGCTGCGCGTCTGGGCGGGGCGCCGGAATGCTTGGGGTTATTCGGCGGCGTGCCGACGCGCGGCTTTTTTCTTGGCGTGGGCAAGCAGGCCGTCGCGGACCCAGGCGCCGTCGTCCCAGGCCTTGTTTCGGGCGGCGAGGCGGTCCACGTTGCAGGGGCCGTTGCCCTTGATCACTTCAAAGAACTCGCTCCAGTCCGGATCGGTGTAGTCGTAGTGGCCGCGTTCCTCGTTCCATTTCAGGTCGGGATCGGGGATCGTCAGGCCCAGGTATTCGGCTTGCGGCACGGTCTGGTCGACGAACTTCTGGCGCAGCTCATCGTTGGTGTTCATCTTGATCTTCCAGGCCATCGACTGGGCGGAATGGACCGAGTCCTTGTCGGAGGGCCCGAACATCATCAGCGACGGGTACCAGAGGCGGTTCAGCGCATCCTGGGCCATCTTCTTCTGCTCCGGGGTGCCTTCCGCCATCTTGCGGATGGCGTCATAGCCCTGGCGCTGGTGGAAGCTTTCCTCCTTGCAGATGCGGATCATCGCGCGGGAGTAGGGACCGAAGGAGGTCCGCTGCAGCGGCACCTGGTTCATGATCGCCGCGCCGTCCACCAGCCAGCCGACCGCGCCGATGTCGGCCCAGTTCAGCGTCGGGTAGTTGAAGATCGAGGAATACTTCATGCGGCCGTCCAGCAGCATTTCGGTAATCTCGTCGCGGGAGACACCCAGGGTTTCCGCCGCGCAGTAGAGGTAGAGACCGTGGCCTGCCTCATCCTGCACCTTGGCGAGGAGGATCGCCTTGCGCTCCAGCGTCGGCGCGCGGGTGATCCAGTTACCCTCGGGCAGCTGGCCGACGATTTCCGAATGCGCATGCTGCCCGATCTGGCGGATCAGCGTTTTGCGGTAGCCTTCGGGCATCCAGTCCTTGGGCTCGATCTTCTCGCCCGCGTCGATGCGCGCCTGAAAGGCCGCCAGCTTTTCCGGATCGTCCTGGGTCGCTTCGGATTTAATCATCTGAGCATACATGTCTGGGACCTCCCCTAGGGTTCGTTACACGCGTTCGAGGATCAGGGCGGTGCCCTGACCGACGCCGACGCACATGGTGCAGAGCGCATACCGCCCGCCGGTGCGCTGAAGCTGATAGGCAGCGGTCAGCACCAGCCGCGCCCCGGACATGCCGAGCGGGTGGCCCAGTGCAATCGCACCGCCGTTGGGGTTAACATGGGGTGCTGCGTCCGCAACGCCAAGCTCGCGCAGGGTGGCAAGGCCCTGCGATGCGAATGCTTCGTTCAGTTCGATCACGTCCATCTGTTCGATGGTCAGGCCGGTGCGGGCCAGAACCTTGCGGGTGGCGGGCACCGGGCCGATGCCCATGATGCGCGGCTCGACCCCGGCGGCGGCCATGCCAACAATGCGGGCCATCGGTGTCAGGCCGTTCTTCGCCGCTGCCGCTTCATTCGCCATCAGGATCGCCGCAGCACCGTCATTGACGCCGGAGGCATTGCCTGCGGTCACGGTCTTGTCCGGGCCGTTGACACCCTTGAGGCCCGCCAGCTTCTCTGCCGAGGTGCCGGGGCGGGGGTGTTCATCGGTGTCCACCACCAGATCATCGCCCTTGCGCTGGGGGATGGTGACCGGCGTGATTTCGTCCTGGAAGATGCCGGCCTCATGCGCGGCGGCCCAGCGGGCCTGGCTGCGGGCGGCAAAGGCGTCCTGATCTTCGCGGGAAACGCCGTAGTCTTCGGCCACGTTGTCTGCGGTCTGCGGCATCGAGTCGGTGCCGTACATTTCCTGCATTTTCTTGTTCACGAAGCGCCAGCCGATGGTGGTGTCATAGACCGCGTTGGCGCGGGTGAAGGCAGAGGTCGCCTTGGGCATCACAAAAGGCGCGCGGCTCATGCTTTCGACGCCGCCTGCGATGGCCATGTCATAGTCGCCCGCCTTGATCCCGCGGGACGCCATACCGACCGCATCCATGCCGGAGGCGCAGAGACGGTTGATGGTGGTGCCGGGAACTGAGGTGGGCAGGCCTGCCAGCAGCGCCGCCATGCGGGCCACGTTGCGGTTGCTTTCACCGGCCTGGTTGGCATCGCCAAAGATCACATCGTCGAGGGAGCCCCAGTCCACGTCCGGGTTTCGCGCGGCGAGCGCGGCAATCGGCAGGGCGGCAAGATCATCGGTACGCACCTGGCTCAGCGCGCCGCCGTAGCGGCCGATCGGGGTGCGGGTGGCATCGCAGATGAAAGCATCCATGGGTGTTCGCGTCTCCTGTGGCGGCAGTAGATAAGCCGACCATTTAGTCGGTGATACGCGCAGAAGTGATTCTGGGCAAGAGAGATGTAACCAAATCGAACAAAGTGGTGGAATTCTGTAACGTATTAATGGTTCTCTTGCTGATCCTTCATATTTCGGTCGCTCTGCGCCTTTGCGCGTATGATCCATTCAGCGTCGCAGTGGCTGTCGAAAATAGTTTACATGTTGACTAATTGCGAGTGTCCGCTCTGATTGGAGAAGCGCGAGGTATCTGTTCGCTGCGATCTTTGCGGTGACCGGAATGGGGAGGGTGAATGAATATTCTCTATATCATGTTTGACCAGCTGCGGTTTGACTACCTCAGCTGTGCTGGGCATCCACATCTACAGACGCCTCATTTGGATGGGCTGGCACGGCGCGGGGTCCGGTTCACCAGAGCCTATGTGCAGTCGCCCACCTGCGGTTCTTCCCGTATGTCGAGTTACACCGGGCGCTATCCCTCAAGCCACGGAGTGCAGTTCAACGGTTACCCGCTGCGGGTGGGCGAATGGACAATGGGTGACCACTTGCGCAAGACCGGGATGAGCTGCCACCTGATTGGCAAGACGCATATGGTTGCCGATGCCGAGGGGCTGGAGCGTCTGGGTCTTGCCCCTGACAGCATCATCGGTGTGCGCCAGACGGAATGCGGTTTTGACCCATTTGTCCGTGACGACGGGCTGTGGGCTGAGGGGCCGGACGGTTTTTATGACAGTAAGCGGAGCCCCTATAATGAGTATCTCAAATCGCGGGGCTACCCCGGCGACAATCCCTGGAGCGATTTTGCAAACGCCGGCGTGGATGGTGACGATATCGCCTCTGGCTGGTTCATGGTCTACGCAGACAAGCCCGCCAATATCGCGGAGGAGGACAGTGAGACGCCTTGGCTCACCCGTGAAGCCATGCGGTTTATCGAAACTGCGGAGAGGGAGGGCGATCAGCCGTGGTGTGCGCATCTGAGTTACATCAAGCCGCATTGGCCATATATTGTGCCTGCGCCCTACCACGATATGTATGGTCCTGAGCATGTTCTGCCCGCAGTTCGTTCGAGCGCCGAGCGCGAGAATGCGCATCCGGTATTTGCCGGTATGATGAACAATCAGATTGGTCAGGCCTTCTCCCGAGAGGAGGTGCGTCAGAAGGTGATCCCCGCCTATATGGGGCTGATCAAACAGGCTGACGATCAGATGGGTCGGCTGTTCTCCTGGCTTGAGGCAACCGGGCGAATGAAGGATACGATGATCGTGGTGACCTCGGACCATGGCGACTACCTCGGCGATCACTGGCTGGGCGAGAAGAACCTTTTCCATGAACCGTCGATCAAGGTGCCGCTGATCATCTACGATCCGCGGCCCGAGGCCGACGCCACCCGCGGCACCACCTGCGATGCACTGGTCGAGTCGATTGATCTGCTTCCGACCTTTCTGGAGGCAGCGGGCGGCGCGGCGGCACCTCATATCCTGGAAGGGCGCTCATTGATGCCCTTGTTGCGCGGCGAGACTTCAGAGTGGCGCGACTACGCGGTGGCCGAGTTTGATTATGCGACGCTCCCCCTGTCCGAAACACTTGGCCTGGCTCCGAAAGATGCGAGGCTGTTCATGATCGTGGATGCGCGCTGGAAGTTCATGCACGCTGAGGGCGGGCTTCGGCCCATGCTGTTCGATTTGCGGGAGGATCCAGATGAGCTCGTGGATCTTGCCAAAACGAAGGCGCATCAGGAGGTGATCGACCTCATGTACGATCGACTGCTCGATTGGGGGCTGCGGATGTCGCAACGCATTACCCTTTCTGACGAGCAGATTGCCAAGCGCCGAGGGAAATCGGTGCGCAAAGGGATCCTGTTGGGCGTCTATGAGCCGTCGGAGGTGGATGCAACCCTGACCGAGGCCTATCGTCGACCGGTTCCGAAAGCTGAGAGCTGACCGTCTAGCGCCCAAATACCGCGAGACGCACCGTCACGACCCGCAGGCAAATCGTGATGCTTGGCAAGCGGCGCAGACGCGCGGCATGATATCTCTTGTCAGGTCACGAAGCCGGATTTAGGGTCGGCATCAAGTTTGCGGAATGATGTTCCGCATGGCGAAATGTGCGGGGGTGACGTCTGCGTCCTGATCCGTGCCTGCCGCAAGGCAGCTGCGTTCCCGCGGTTGGAGCCTGTCGAAGTTTTGCTCGGCATCGCTCGCAATAAGAGGAAAGATCCATGACTGAAGCCGTTGTTTATGAGCGTATTGGCGATATTGCAGTGCTGGGCGCGCAGAACCCGCCAGTGAACGCTCTTGGCGTTGACGTGCGCCGTGGGCTTCTTGCCGGGATTGAGCGCGCCGAGGAAGAAGGCGCACGTGCCGTACTGATCTACGGCGAGGGGCGAACCTATTTCGCTGGCGCCGATATCCGCGAGTTCGGCAAGCCGATGCAAGAGCCCGGATTGCCTGACCTGTGCAACCGCATCGAAGCCGCCAAGCTCATCGTGGTTTCTGCCCTCCACGGCACCGCGCTGGGCGGCGGGTTGGAAGTGGCGCTGTCGTCGCACTACCGGATTGCAGTGCCGAGCGCCAAGATGGGCTTGCCTGAGGTGCATCTGGGCATCATCCCGGGCGCTGGGGGGACGCAGCGGCTGCCGCGCGTCACCGGAACCGAGGCAGCGCTGGAGATCATCACCACCGGCCGCCATGTGCCGGCGGCAGAAGCCTTCGACAAGGGGGTCGTTGACCGTATTGCGGAGGGCAGTCCCCGCGAAGTCGGTCTGGCTTACACCCGTGAATTGCTGGACCAGGATGCGCCGCGTCGACCGGTCTGTGATATGCCGCCACCGGAACCCATCGATTTCGATGAGGCCTATGAGCGGGTGCTCGCCCGGGGCCGCGGTCAGCTGTCCCCGGCCGTCGCGGTGCGTGCCGTTCAGGCTGCATGTGAAGCTAAGAGCTTTCTTGACGGGGTGCGCCAGGAGCGAGAGCTGTTTAAGAAGCTGATGGAGAGCGATCAGCGACAGGGTCTGATCCACGCATTCTTTTCGGAGCGCGCGGTCAGCAAGCTGCCAGAGCTGGCCGATGTGACCCCGCGCGACGTCGCCTCGATGGGGGTGATTGGTGGCGGCACGATGGGCGCAGGCATTGCAACCGCCGCCCTGTTGTCGGGGCTGCCCGTAGTACTGATCGAACGTGATGATGCGGCGACGGTCGCAGCTCATGAACGGATCGAAGGCAATCTGAAAGGGGCGCTTAAACGCGGCAAGATCGTTCAGTCGCAGTTTGATACCATGATGAACGAGGCGCTGCAGCTGGCGACGGATTATGCAGCGCTGTCGCAGGTCGATCTGGTGGTCGAAGCCGTGTTTGAAGACATGGACGTCAAACGCGACGTTTTCTCGGCGCTGGATACGCATTGCAAACCCGGCGCAATTCTCGCCAGCAACACGTCATATCTCGATATCAATGAAATCGCTGCTGCGACGCGCCGACCGGCGAATGTGATCGGGTTGCACTTCTTCTCCCCGGCGCATGTGATGAAACTGCTTGAGGTCGTGGTTGCAGATCAGACCGCGCCTGATGTGATCGCCACCGGAATTGCCCTTGGCAAGCGGCTGAAGAAGATCTCTGTGCGTTCAGGTGTCTGCGATGGCTTCATCGGCAACCGGATCATGAACAGCTACCGCAAGGCTGCCGATTACATGGTGCTGGACGGAGCCTCACCCTACCAGATTGACAAGGTGATGACCGGGTTCGGATTTGCGATGGGGCCATTTGCGGTGGCGGATCTGGCAGGGCTTGATATCGGCTGGGCAGCCCGCAAACGGCGGGCGCCGACACGCGATCCCCGTGAGCGGGTTGTGCATTTTTCCGATATGCTCTGCGAAGCTGGAGATTTCGGGCAGAAGACCGGCCGGGGTTTTTATGTCTACGAAGAGGGCAAGCGCGGCGGGACCCCAAATCCACAGGTATCCGAGTATATCGAACGCGATCAGCGGGATCAGGGCGTGACGCCGCAGGTCTTGGCCAATGACGAGGTCCTGCGGCGCTACATGTGCGCGATGGTCAATGAGGCGGCGAAGGTTGTCGGCGAGGGCATAGCCCGGCGTCCGCTGGATGTGGATATGGTATTGCTGTTCGGCTATGGCTTTCCGCGGTTTTGGGGCGGTCCGCTGAAATGGGCTGACCTGCAAGGTTTGGATAGCATCCTCAAGGACATCAAACGCTATGCCAAGGAAGATGCGTTTTTCTGGCAGCCGGCGCCCTTGCTGGAAGAGCTTGTCGCCGAGGGCCGCAGCTTTGACGATCTCAACAAGGAGGCCCGGTGAGATGAAACAGGCTGTCATCGTTTCCGCTGCCCGCACTGGGTTGGCCAAGTCTTTTCGCGGATCGTTCAACCAGACCCATGGCGCGACTTTGGGCGGCCATGCCGTAGCTGCAGCCGTCGAGCGGGCTGGCCTAGATGGTGGCGAGATCGAGGATTGCATTATCGGCTGCGGGTTCCCCGAACAGGCTACGGGTCACAATATCGGACGTCAGATTGCGCTGCGCGCGGGATTGCCGCAGACCGCAGCAGGCATGACTGTGAACCGGTTCTGCGCCTCGGGTCTTCAGACCATCGCGCTTGCGGCCCAGCAGATTACGGCCGAAGGGGCTGGCCCGATGGTTGCAGGTGGGGTCGAGAGCATCTCCATGGTGCAGCCCAATGTGAAGCAGGTGCAGGACCCCTGGCTGCAGGCGCACAAGCCAGACGTTTATATGGCCATGATCGATACCGCAGATATCGTTGCCGAGCGTTACGGGATCAGCCGGGAAGCGCAGGATGCCTACGGGCTGCGCAGCCAGCAGCGGATAGCAGCGGCGCAGAGTGCAGGGCTGTTTGACGACGAAATCGTGCCCATGCAGACCGTTATGGCTTTAAAAGATAAGGAAACCGGTGAGGTTGGCACCCGCGAGGTGACTGTGGATCGCGACGAATGTAATCGCCCGCAAACCACTTTGGACGGGCTTGCCGGATTGGACCCGGTGCGTGGCGAGGGCAAGTTCATTACCGCAGGAAACGCCAGCCAGCTTTCCGATGGTTCGGCGGCGGTCGTGATGATGGAGGCCACCGAGGCAAGCCGTCGAGGGCTGAACCCGATGGGGGCGTTTCGCGGGTTCTGCGTTGCCGGCTGTGCGCCTGACGAAATGGGCATCGGCCCGGTACATGCGGTGCCGCGCCTGCTGGAGCGGCACGGGCTGACAGTCGCGGATATCGATCTGTGGGAGCTGAATGAGGCTTTTGCCAGCCAGGCGCTCTATTGCCGTGACCAGCTCGGTATCCCGGACGAAATCTGCAACGTGAGCGGCGGATCAATTGCCATCGGCCATCCCTTTGGCATGACAGGCGCACGAATGGTCGGGCATCTGCTGCGTGAGGGCCGTCGACGTGGGGCCAAGTTGGGTGTTGCAACCATGTGCATCGGCGGCGGCATGGGTGCTGCGGGCCTGTTCGAGATCTACTGACTATCTGGGTACGGCTTCGCCGGTAGGTGCGGTCCAAGTAGATCCCGGATGAGAGCAGCGGGCACTATCGAAATAGCGCGGGGAGGTACGCGGAGATGGATCTGAATTACTCGACCGAAGAGTTGGCATTTCGCGCGGAAGTGCGCGCCTTTCTGGAGGCGAAGCTGCCTCAGGATCTGTTGGACGCTGTGCGCCTGGGGCGGGGTATCGGCAAAGAGGGGCATGATCGCTGGCACCAGATCCTGAACGATCAGGGGTGGCTGGCACCGACCTGGCCGCAGCAGTATGGCGGCTGCGGCTGGAATGCGGTCCAGCGCCACATCTTCGAAGAAGAATGTTGTCGCGCCCACGCGCCGCGCATCGTTCCGTTTGGTTTGACCATGCTTGCGCCGGTTCTGCAAAAATTCGGATCCGATGCGCAGCGCGCGTATTTCCTGCCCAAAATTCTGTCCGGTGAACACTGGTGGTGTCAGGGATATTCCGAGCCGGGCGCAGGGTCCGATCTGGCCAGCCTGAGCACGCGCGCAGTTCGCGATGGTGACCATTATATCGTCAACGGACAAAAAACTTGGACCACGCTTGGCCAATTCGCCAACTGGATTTTCTGTCTCGTCCGCACTGATCCTCAGGCCAAGCAGCAGGAGGGGATTTCCTTTCTGCTGATTGACATGGCGACACCAGGCATCGAAGTGCGGCCGATCATCCTTCTTGATGGCACCCATGAGGTCAACGAAGTCTGGTTCAATGATGTGCGCGTGCCTGCTGAAAATCTGGTTGGTGAGGAAAACAAAGGCTGGACCTATGCCAAATATCTGCTGACCCATGAACGCACCAATATTGCAGGTGTCGGGTTCAGCCAGGCAGGGCTGGAGGCGGTGAAACGTCTCGCGCGTCACCAGCTTCATCGCGGTCGCCCGCTGATCGAAAATCCACATTTCGCCGCGCGACTCGCCCGCGCGGAAATCGATCTGATGGCCATGTCCACCACCAATCTGCGCATCATCTCAGCTGCGGCCCAAGGGCAGGCGCCCGGCGTCGAAAGCTCCATGCTCAAGGTGAAAGGCACCGAAATACGTCAGGAGATCAACGATCTCGCACGGCGCGCAGCGGGCGTTTATGCCCTGCCGTTTGCGTCGGAGGCGGTAGCCGGTGACAACAACGCGCTTTCTTCACCAGAGGGGAGTGAAGCTGTCGCGGCCCAGTATTTCAACAATCGAAAACTGTCGATCTTCGGTGGATCGAACGAGATCCAGAAGAATATCATTGCCAAGGTTTCTCTGGGAGGCAGGACATGAACTTTCAGCTGACAGAAGAGCGCCAGATGCTTCAGGACAGTTTGCGCCGGTTTCTTCGCGATCGGTATTCTGTCGCAGCCCGAAACCAGGCGCTTACCGATCCTTCGGGGTACTCTCCGGAAATTTGGGGACAGCTTGCTGACCTCGGGGTGATTGGCGCGCTGCTGCCCGAGGCCGCTGGTGGATATGGCGGGGCCGGATTCGACATTGCGACGGTGTTTGAGGAATTGGGCCGTGCCGGCGTTGTTGAACCGGTGCTTGACAGCGCCGTTCTTTGTGGCGTGCTGCTGTGTGGCTCTGGCACCGATCCGATTTCGCCGCGTGATCAGAAAATGATTGATCGGCTGATCGCTGGAGATCTGCAGCTGGCCTTTGCCCACGGCGAGCCTGCCAGCCGGTATGAGCGTACCTGGATCGAAACCAAGGCTGTCGACGAGGGGGATGACATTCTGCTCACCGGGCGGAAATCCGTGGTAGTGAATGCAGAGGCGGCCGACTTGCTGATTGTTGCCGCGCGCGAAGCGGGGTCACCCGGAGATCGTGGCGGCCTGTCCCTATTTTGTGTTCGCCCCGATGCACCCGGTCTGCGAATGCGGGGTAGCGCATTGCTGGCAGGCGGCAGAGCCGCCGAGATGGAACTGGATTGTGTTCGGCTGTCGAAATCAGCGCGGATCGGCGCAGCTGGCAATGCTGCGGACCGTATCGAAGGCACCATTGCCGCGGCGGAGGTTGCGCTCGCCGCAGAGACGCTTGGCGCGATGGAAACAGCCGTACGGCTGACGATGGATTACCTGACTACACGGCAGCAATTTGGACGTCCAATCGGCACGTTTCAGGCCTTGCAGCATCGCGTTGCAGAGATGTTGATCGAGCTCGAACAGGCGCGTTCTGCCGTGATCAATGCAGCAGGCCACCTGGAGGATCTGCCACTGGTGCGGGATCGTCATATCGCCGCCGCGCGCAATCTCATCGGGCGGACGGGGCGCCATATCGCGGAAGAGGCGATCCAGCTTCACGGAGGCATCGCGATGACTGCCGAATATGAGTTGGCCCATATCGCCAAACGCATCGTCTTGGCGGAACACCGCTTTGGTGATGCTGATACCCAGTTGGAGCGGTTCATTGACCTCACGGCGGCCTGATCCGATATCGCAGGCCACCGAGGCTGCGGCAGCACATGGGTCCGGGGGCACCAAGCGCATCATTGACGATCCAGGTTGTCAGCAGATGGTCGGGTATCGCACCGAGATCGATACGCAAACCGGGGCGTGCCTTGTGATGCTGGAGCTTGCTCCACAGCACCTTAACCGCAATGGCCTCCTGCATGGTGGCATCGTTGCGACCCTGATGGATGTGGTCTGTGGCAATACGGCATCTCAGCATTTTGACGCAGCCTTGCACCCGCCGGTGGTGACCGTCTCACTGACCTTGTCCTATATCGCGGCTGCACGGTCCGGGCCGGTTGTGGCATCGGCAACGGCAACAGGCGGTGGCGCCTCCCTGGCCTATGTGGCGGGAGAGCTGGTGGATGGTCGCGGGCAGATCTTGGCCACCGCGACCGGGGTCTTCAAAAGGATACGGGGCTGAGGCCCCCGCGGCGCAGCTTTGTCTGCGGAGGGGGGTGACAGATATCAACACGACCACGGGGAATCGAACATGACGCTTTGGCACGAGTATCTTGAGCAGCATGCGCGCCATCGTCCGGAGTCTCCGGCCTTCAGCGACAGCGGCGGCACGAAGTGGACCTATGGTGAGCTTGCCCGCGTCTGCGATGAACTGCGATCTCATCTGGTGGCCGCTGGAGTGGGGCCGGGTGACCGGGTCATGTTACTCTGCGAGAACTGCTGCGTCGCCGTTGCAGCCCTGTTTGCTACCTCACAATTGGGCGGTGTTACAGTTCCCGTGAATGCCCGGATGCGAGCGCCCGAGGTCGAGCGTATCCGTTCCCATGCCGAGCCGACAGTGATCCTGCTGACGGTGGCCGCTTCGCCGGATGCTGCGGCCCACGCGGCCCGATTGGGCGCACACCCGATGCCGGGCGATCTGGGCAGCTTGCAGATCGTGATGCCAGCCCCCGGAGAGGGTGTTGCGGCGGGCGATCGAGGCGATGAAACGATACCGTCCGATCTGGCCGTGCTGCTCTACACAACCGGTACGACCGGTGATCCAAAGGGGGTGATGCTCAGCCATGGAAACCTGAGTTTCGGCGGCGGTGCCTCGGCTCGCTTGCGCGATATGACCGTAAGAGATGTGATCTATGGCGTTTTGCCACTTAGCCACGTGTTTGGCCTTGCGTCCGTTCTGACCGCCTCCGTGATGATCGGGGCCGAGGTTCGTCTTGAGGCGCGCTTTAGCGCGGCGCGGTTTTATCAGGCGTTGAGGAGCGGCGTCACCCTGGTTTCCGCTGTACCGCAGATGCACGCGCTGGTGATGCAATACGCTAAGGAACAGGGGTTGGCGCATCTTGATAGTCCCGATCTGCGCTATGTCTCCTCTGGCGCGGCTCCGCTCGACCCGGATTGGAAACGGCGGGCGGAAGATTTTTACGGCGTTGCCCTGCAGAACGGCTATGGGATGACCGAGGCCACGGCAGGGATCTGCGCGACACGCAACTGCCTGGGTGACCCTGATACATCGGTTGGCTCACCGCTATCGGGGGTTGAGGTGCGTCTGGATGAAAATGTCCCGGGCGGCGGCGGCGGGCTGGGAGAGATCTGCCTGCGCGGAGACAACGTTATGCTCGGCTATTTCCGCAACCCGAACGCCACGCGGGCGGCTCTCGATGCCGAAGGTTGGCTGCGCAGCGGCGATATGGGGCGTTGGGACCAAAGCGGCAATCTGCACATCGACGGACGCGCCAAGGAGCTGATTATCCATGGCGGTTTCAATGTCTTCCCGCCGGAGGTCGAAGCAGCTCTGAATGCCCATCCGCAGGTGGTTCAATCCGCTGTTGTCGGCCGCCAGATGGACGGGGACGAACAGGTGGTCGCCTTTGTGCAGGTGGCCACTGCCGATGCGCCTCGGGTTGAGGACTTACGTCTCTTCGTGGCAGAGCGTCTGGCAGGCTATAAACGGCCCGGCCTTATTGTGCTCACAGAACAGCTGCCAGCGGCACCGACAGGCAAGATCCTGAAGCATCTTCTGCTGTCCCATTTCGCGGACCGGCTGGCGTGAAGCGCCCGCGCCGCGCAACGCGCGGCGCTTGGCCCAACGGCTTCAGCGCCTTTCTTGAAAGGCGTCGCAGCGGGCGGGAGTTCCTTGTGTCCGCCCTACTGAAAGCGCGCTGCTGTGATGTCGCTCGCTCAGGCCCAGACGCCAGCAGCAGCGGCTCGGATGTTGCGGATATTTTCTCCGTAAACCTCCGGCGTATCGACGGAGCCGCCCTTGAACACTGCTGATCCGGCGACCAGCACGTCCGCCCCGGCTTCTGCCACCAGCGGTGCGGTCTTGGGGTCAACGCCGCCATCAATCTCGATATGCACCGGACGATCACCGATCATGGACCGCAGGCTGCGAATCTTGGCGGTCATATCGATGAACTTCTGACCGCCGAACCCGGGGTTCACCGTCATGACGCAGATCAGATCGGTCAGATCCAGCAGATGGGCAACCGCCTCGGCAGGGGTGCCGGGGTTCAGGGCCACACCGGCTTTCATACCTGCCCCGCGGATCGCTTGCAGGGTGCGATGAATATGCGGCCCGGCCTCGACATGTGCGGTCAGAACGTCGGCCCCGGCATCTGCATAGGCGTCGATATAGGGGTCAACCGGTGCAATCATCAGATGCACATCCATCACGGTTTTGACATGTGGGCGAAACGCCTTCACCGCCATCGGACCAAAAGTAAGGTTGGGTACAAAATGCCCGTCCATCACATCGATATGAACCCAATCGGCGCCTTGGGATTCGATGGCCTGAATCTCCTGACCAAAATTGGCAAAGTCGGCAGACAGGATCGAAGGTGCGATTTTGATGGAGCGGTCGAAAGACATGGCAGCAGTTCCTTGGTTTCGTGGGCAGCGTTTCGTCGCCGTATAGCGGCTTGTTGCCGGCGCGCCTAGGGGCGTGCTGGCTGTTGTCATGCCGGCCGTTACAAAAGCTTCACCGCGATGACACACAAGTTTTGATCTGGCAGCTTAGTCAGTCCCGCAAAGAGACGGGAGCCTCAGGTGCTGCGAATTGACAAACTGACCAAGAGATTCGGCGACAAGATCGCGGTGGATGCCGCGACGCTGGATATCGACAAACCCTGCATGATCGGCATTATCGGCCGCTCGGGCGCGGGGAAATCCACGTTGCTGCGGATGATCAACCGGCTTGGGGACGCCAGTGAGGGGCGCATCCTTTTCGAAGGGCGCGATGTGACCCAGCTGCGCGGCAAGGAGAAACGCGCCTGGCAATCCGATTGTGCGATGATCTTTCAGCAGTTCAATCTGGTTCCGCGGATGGATGTCGTGTCCAACGTGCTGCACGGCACGCTCAACCGTCGCTCGAGCCTTGCGACGTTGTTCAATCTCTACCCGATGGACGACATCCATCGCGCGATTGATATCCTTGACCGGCTTGGTATCGCCGAACACGCCGCCAAACGGGCCGAGGCGCTATCGGGTGGTCAACAACAGAGGGTCGCGATTGCACGGGCTCTGATGCAGGATCCGAGGATCATTTTGGCGGATGAACCGATTGCCTCGCTTGATCCGATGAATGCCCAGACAGTCATGGAGGCACTGCGCCGTATCCACGAGGAGGACGGCCGCACTGTCATCGCCAATCTGCACACACTGGATACCGCACGTCGCTACTGCGACCGTGTTGTCGGCATGCGGGATGGGCGCATCGTGTTCGATGGTCTGCCGGAGCAGCTGACGACCGGTGTCGCCCGCGAGATCTACGGAGCAGGCGCGGACTTCTCCGAGGCCGCTACCTCTACAGAGATTGAGACATTGAACCGTATTCAGCCGCGCCGACAGCCTGTTCCGGCGAACTGACAGTTTTTTCCAAACCCGGCGGTTCGTTCGCCGACATGACCAACCAGAGAGATTGACTAATGAAAAACCTTATTGCTGCCATTCTGGCGACCACCGCGCTGACCGCACCGGTTCTTGCTGAGACCTCGGAAATTCAGGAATTCCGTATCGGTATTCTTGGTGGTGAAAACGCTCAGGATCGCCTGAACAACAACGAGTGCCTGCGTCAGAAGACCGAGGATCTTCTGGAGGTCGAAACCAAACTCTTTGCCCCGGCCGACTACAACGGGGTGATCCAGGGGCTGCTGGGCGGCACCATCGACATGGCGTGGCTGGGTGCATCCGGCTATGCCAAAACTTATCTCAGTGATCCGGCGGCGGTAGAGCCGATCCTGGTAAAGGTGAATAACGACGGTGGCTATGGCTACTATTCCATCGGTTTCACGCGTAAGGATAGCGGGATCACATCGCTCGATGACATGCAGGGCAAGACATTTGGTTTTGGTGATCCAAACTCCACCTCCGGTTTCCTGATCCCTTCGATCGAGATTCCACAGGTAACCGGCGCGACCATGACCTCCGGCGATTACTTTGGCGAGGTTAAATTCACGGGCGGGCATGAGCAGACAATCGTCGCTGTTGCGAATGGCGATGTGGACGCCGGCGTCAGCTGGGCTGACGGCCTGGGTGAGTGGGAAGATGGTTTCAACTCCGGCGCGCTGCGTCGCGCAGTTGATGCAGGTCTCGTCGATATGAACGATCTGGTGCAGATCTGGCAGTCCAAGCCTATTCCCGAGGGCCCGGTTGTTCTGCGCACCGAACTGCCCGAGGACGTGAAGCTGAAGATGACTGGCCTGATGGCCTCTCTGAAGTCGATGGATGCTGAATGTTTCTATGGTGTGGCCGCCGGTGAGGCGAAAGGCTTCATGCCGATCACCCACGAGGCCTACGAGGTTATCATCGAAGCGCGGAAATTGAAGTCCAACTAATTTCAGTACCTAAGCGCGCGGGGTTCGGAGAATTCGTGCCGAACCCCGCCATTTTATCTGCCAACTGCCCTGGTTCGGAACTGACTGCGCGCAGTCTCCACCACGTGAAACATCGAAAGCCCAGCCGTTCGGCTGTTTTCGACGACACAGGATCCCATTCATGACAGATGCAACAGCCTCGGCCCCTTCGGTGTCCGACATTCAGGCCGATTACCAGGCGCTGATACAGCGCAAGCGCCTTTATGGCGGGATCCTTCTGGCCGTATTTGTGGCGATGATGGCCGCCGGTTTCAGGATCGCCGACGATCGCAACGCAGGGTCTTTCTGGAATGGGATTACCCATGTTTTTGACTACCCCTCTGAGGTGCTTTCGGAAGCGGTCGAGAAGGTGGCCCTATTGCCCGGGCATGTGCTACAGTTTTCACCGGCCCTGATCGAGACCTTGAACATCGCTGCCGCTGCCACGCTGATTGGGGCAATCTTCGGAACCATCCTGTCTTTGTTGGCAACACGGGGGCTGGCGCGCTGGCCGCGCCTTATCCCGCTGTTCCGCCGGATGCTGGATATCTTTCGTGCGATCCCGGAAATCGTCATCGCACTGGTGCTGATCTTTCTTTTGGGTGGTGGACCGGTGCCTGCGATGATCGCGATTGCGATCCATACTGCGGGCGCTCTGGGCAAGCTGTTTTCCGAGGTGAATGAGAACGCATCGCTGAAGCCTGTCGAAGGACTGGCCTCTGTCGGGGCCGGTTGGGCGCAGCGCATGGTGCTGGGCGTTTTTCCCCAGGTCGGCCCGAACTATGTGAGCTACGCACTTCTGCGGTTCGAAATCAATATCCGCGCCTCCGCCATTCTCGGCTTCGTCGGGGCAGGCGGTATCGGCTACGAGCTGCGTAACGCCATGTCCTGGGGGCAGGGGCGGTATGATGAAGCTGCGGCGATCTTTCTTTTGCTGTTTTTTACCATCGTCCTGGTGGATCAACTGTCGGGCCTGCTGCGCGACCGGCTGACCCACGGAGCCAAACAATGACGACCTTTGACACCACTGTTCCGCCGACCTTGCGCAAACTGGACATGGAGCGCCTGTTCATCCGCAAGCGCGTCCTGAGCCTTTCTCTGCCGCTCTTGGTACTGGTCTATCTCGCCTATGTCTTCGTCGCCTTCGACGTTGCGGGGCTGGCCGCGCGGATGAATCCGCAGAATGCCCGCACGCTGGTGGCAGATAGTTACAGCTACAAAACCCACGTCACGCGCGACAATCGGACAGGTGACGTTAGCGTCGCCATCGAGGGAGAGCGCAAAGGGGCCTATCCCGATGGGCAAGCGCCGGAGTGGGTTTCCCTCGCGACAACACCGTCCGACGTTACCGTGATTGACCTCGAAGATGGTCATCAGGTTCGCTTCGGCCCCGAGAGCATTGTTTTTGATATCCCCGGCTATGGTAGGATCCGCGCAACCCCAAGTCGCAGCGCTGGCGTGCAGGCCGAATTTCCGGCAGGCGATCTGCCGGATTGGATCAATGTCTCAAAGAACCGGTTGGCGGTGACGACCGATGCCGGGCGTCTGACGGTGACCCGTAACCGTGCGGAGTTGTTTCGGTATTTTGCTGGTTGGGAGTTGTTCTTCTTCACCCTCGACAGCCGTTACCACGGTCTGGGGCCCGGTGAGCTGATGACCCGGGCCGCAACCGGTGAAGCGGGCGCGATCTTCCACGATTTCTGGACCAACAAGATGTGGCGGCATCAGGATGTGGCCTGGGCCATTTTCGAAACGCTGCTGATGGCGTTCCTTGGCACGATGGGCGCGGGGCTGATTGCGCTGCCGCTCGCATTTGCTGCTACCCGGAACTTCATGCCGCTGCGCGCGGTCCGCTTTGCAACCCGTCGCCTTTTTGACTTCGTGCGCGGCGTCGACTCTCTGATCTGGACCGTGGTCCTTGCCCGGGCCTTTGGACCCGGTCCGCTGACTGGCGCTTTGGCGATCCTGGTGACCGACACTGGTACCTTTGGCAAGATTTTCTCAGAGGCGCTGGAGAATGTGGACGAGAAACAGATCGAAGGCGTTGCCTCCACAGGCGCGAAGCCGGCGCAGCGCTATCGCTTCGGTGTCATTCCGCAGATCACGCCTGTCTTGCTGAGCCAGCTGCTCTATTTTCTGGAATCAAACACGCGCAGCGCAACGATCATTGGCGCCATCACCGGTGGCGGTATCGGCTTGCTGCTGACTCAGGCCATTATCACCCAGAAGGACTGGGAAGAGGTTGCCTATTACATCGTGCTGATCATTCTCATGGTGATGGTCATGGATTGGGTGTCCGGTTGGCTGCGCCGCCGCCTGATCAAGGGCGAGCCGGGCCGCAAGGCCCGCCGTCAGGGTGGCGCGATGCTGCTGCCGTGACCGTTGGCGGTGCTAAGAACCTGTCTCTTCAATATCTTCGAAAGCCACCCAATGCCCCGTCTCTCTGCCGATCAGCCGTATCTTCATTCCAACTGTTCGATCGCAAACAGCCAGTTTGGCGCCTTCGTCGAAATCGGGGCGGAAAGCCGGGTACTGAACAGCCGGTTCGGCGATTACAGCTACTGTGATCGCTACTGTGATATCGCGAATGCAGAGATCGGGAAGTTCTCGAATATCGCCAGCGCCACGCGTATTGGCGCCACCGATCATCCGCTGCAAAAGGCCTCGCTGCATCATTTCCTCTACCGCTCGTCGGCCTATTGGGACGACATCGAAGATGACGCGGACTGGTTTCAGCATCGTGCCAGTCGGCTGGCACATATCGGCCACGACACCTGGATCGGGCATGGTGTGCTGATCAAGCCCGAGGTGACCATTGGCCATGGTGCCGTGGTGGCGGCCGGGACTGTCGTCACCAAGGACGTTGCCCCCTATACGATCGTCGGGGGAAACACGGCGCGGCTCATCCGGCGTCGGTATACCGAAGCAGTCGCTGAGGCGATGATCGCCTTGGCCTGGTGGGACTGGGACAATGCCCGGTTGAAGGCGGCGGTCCCCGATTTTCGAGCGCTAAGCGCCGAAGCCTTCTTAGAGAAATACGCCTAGCACCTGCCTGCGGATCAGCCATCAACGAGGGCGTCATGCAGACAGGTCACCCGTCGGCCAAACCCGCGTCATCCTGATCGCTGACGGTCAGGGTCACCCGGTCCCCGGCAAACCAAGTTCGGCCAAATTCGACAGGGGTCCCGTCTGACGCTGCGTTGATGCCGGTTGTCCGCAGGATCGGGCTGCCCTCGGAGATCCTGAGGTGCAGTGCCTGCGTGGCAGTTGCGAGTTTGGCCGTGATACGGGTCTCCACCCTCGTATAGTCGGTGACCCCGCAGATCTTCAGCGCCGCTGTTACAGATTGGGTCTCTTGCAACGCGGGGAGCAGATTAGGCAGGTCTTCGGCGGGGAACACGCTTTGGAAGAGGGCAATCGGCTGGCCATCCGCCAGTGACAACCCATCATAGACATGTACGGCTGTTCCTGATTCCAGCCCCAGTGCCTCGGCTTCTCGGCGGTCGGCAGCCCGGGTCTCCAGGCTGAGGATTTTCTTTGCTGGAATACGTCCCAGCCGAGCGACGTTCTGGTGAAAGCGGACTCTTTTGCCAATCGGGTAGTCTGTTGGCTGAGCCGCAACAAAGACACCGGCGCCCCGGCGGGCGTGAACCAGCCCCTGGTCTGCCATCTCCGACAAGGCGCGACGGACAGTGTGGCGGTTGACCCCAAATCGACCTGCGAGCTGCACCTCTGGCGGAAGCTTGTCGCCGGTCTGATAGCGCCCCTGTGCGATGTCATCGGTGAGGCTGATGGCGATGGATTTCCAGACCGGGGTGCGGGGCATGTCACGAAACTTTCACAAGGTTGTCGTTGCGCCGCGTGGGGCGACTCAGGTAACATTTGTCTAGTTGTATAGATAAGCTAGACAAACAGGCCAAGAGGCTTCGACAAGATGAACAGAGAAAACAGCATCACAGCGGGTGGTACCGGCAGCGGGGTGGACCGCCAAGCATGGATGAGCCTTCTTGCCTCTGCAAATGCCGCGGCATTGCAGGAGCTCTGGCAGAGCTATGGGCAGAACCCCGATCACGCATGGCTGCGCCCGCCCGAAGTTGGCGGCGTGATGGTGCGGGGGCGCATGGGGGCCAGCGGAGCGGCCTTCAACCTAGGTGAAATGACGGTTACCCGCTGCGCGCTGACATTGGCCGATGGCGTTGTCGGTCACGGCTATGTTCAGGGCCGTAACAAGGCACAGGCTGAGATCGCCGCCAAGATTGATGCGCTGATGCAGACCGGGGCGGCGGCTGACGTGCAGCGTCAGATCCTGGCACCGCTGCGCGAGGCAAAGCAGGCGAAAAAGGCGGCTCGGGCTGCAAAAGCCGCCGCTACGAAAGTTGATT
Source organism: Phaeobacter sp. A36a-5a (assembly GCF_037911135.1). NCBI lineage: Bacteria > Pseudomonadati > Pseudomonadota > Alphaproteobacteria > Rhodobacterales > Roseobacteraceae > Phaeobacter > Phaeobacter bryozoorum. Next base: position 197,978 of record NZ_JBBLYU010000001.1, read on the forward strand.
TCTTTACAATGGTGCGAGGGGAAGACTGATGTCGACGCAAGCCCAGGCTTCTCAGTTCTCTGGTGGTTTTGCTTCTCCTGCGGTGCAGTCGGCGCATGCGTTTCGCGCTGCGATGACCGCCATGGCACGTCCTGGCCAGATCATGGACATCACTGGCGCAGCGCCACCCGATGACCTGTCTGTCGCCGCTGGCTGCCTGTTGCTGACGCTGTGTGATCCCGACACGGGTCTCTACCTAGCGCCGGATGTTGACACGCTGGCGGTGCGGGAATGGGTCACCTTTCATACAGGCGCGCCGCTGGTGGCGGCTGATGTTGCAGATTTTGCGCTGGGCGGCTGGGCTGCGCTGGCACCAGTTGATGTCTATCGTATCGGCACGGCTGAATACCCGGATCGCTCGGCCACTCTGATCGTTGAAATGGACGAACTTGCACGACCCAACGCTGAATTGAGCGGCCCTGGCATTAAAGACACCGCCCAGATCCACCTGCCTGATCTGGGCGCATTTCAGGATAACTCTGCGCTCTTCCCTCTGGGGTTCGACACTTATTTCACCGTCGGCAGCCAGCTTTGCGCGCTGCCACGTTCCAGCCGGATTGCTCCGCTGTCCAAGAAGGAGGGCTAAGACATGTATGTTGCCGTAAAAGGGGGCGAACGGGCGATTGACAACGCCCATGCGTGGCTGGCCGAAGAACGCCGGGGCGATACATCGGTGGCCGAGCTGAGCCTGGCCCAGATTCGCGAACAGCTGAGCCTGGCGGTGAACCGGGTGATGGCTGAGGGTTCGCTTTACGATCCTGACCTGGCGGCGCTGGCGATCAAACAGGCGCGTGGGGATCTGATTGAGGCGATTTTTCTGATCCGCGCCTATCGCACAACGCTGCCGCGCTTCGGCGCATCTGAGCCGGTTGAAACGAGCCGTATGGCCTGTGACCGACGGATCTCTGCGACCTTTAAGGATGCGCCTGGTGGTCAGGTGCTTGGACCGACCTTCGATTACACCCATCGCTTGCTGGATTTCAAACTGGCGGCGGAGAGTGATGCCGGAGATCTGCCGGAGGCCCAGACAGCTGAGCCGCGGAGCGAAGACACGCCACATATCCTGACTTTCCTCGATGGCGAGAACATTATTGAACAGGAGCCTCAGGACGATACCGAACCGGGCGACCTGACGCGCGAGCCGATGTCATTTCCGGCGGGGCGGGCGGTGCGTCTACAGTCGCTCACGCGCGGGGACGAAGGCTTCATCCTTGGCATGGCCTATTCGACCCAGCGTGGCTATGCGCGCAACCACGCCTTTGTGGGGGAGCTGCGCATCGGCACCGTACCAGTCGAAATGGAGATCCCAGAGCTGGGTTTCGCGATTGAGATCGGAGAGGTTGAGCTGACCGAATGCGAGACCGTGAACCAGTTCAAGGGGTCGAAAACCGTGCCACCGCAGTTCACCCGCGGTTACGGTCTGGTATTTGGTCAGTCAGAGCGCAAATCCATCGCCATGGCCTTGGTTGATCGGGCGCTGCGCTGGAAGGAGCTGGGCGAGGATAACCTCGGCGCCGCGGCCCAGGACGAGGAATTTGTTCTGAGCCACGCCGACAACATTCAGGCCACAGGCTTTCTAGAGCACATCAAACTGCCACATTATGTGGATTTCCAGTCCGAGCTGGAACTGGTGCGCAAATTGCGCCGCGAGGCAACCGAGCTGGCAGAAACACTTGCTGCGCAGGAGGCTGCGGAATGACGTTAGTCGCAGCCGCCATCTCCTCCCCCAAAGCCATGATCTCCTCCATCGTATTGCCCCTCGGCACCAGCGTAACTGCCGTTCCGCGGTCGCGACTTAAGCGGTTGAACACGGAACAGTTTGACGACCAACAGTATTGCGACCACAGCCAGCACGAGGGTCGTTACGGAAAATTCCTGCAAAACAAATGCTCCCAAATACGGGCCGTGAGGGAAAAGTCATGACCGACTACAACTTTGCATATCTCGATGAACAGACCAAGCGGATGATCCGCAGGGCGATCCTGAAGGGGCTGGCGGTACCGGGCTATCAGGTCCCCTTTGCCAGCCGTGAAATGCCAATGCCCTATGGCTGGGGTACAGGTGGCGTGCAGGTGTCGGCAGCGACGCTGACGCCGGATGATACGTTGAAAGTGATCGATCAGGGTGCCGATGACACCACCAACGCGGTCTCGATCCGGAAGTTCTTCGAAAACACCGCAGGCGTAGCCACCACTGAAGAAACTGCGAAGGCCAGTGTTATCCAGACCCGCCATCGTATCCCTGAGGCGGAGCTGAGCGAGGATCAGATCCTAGTCTATCAGGTGCCAATCCCGGAGCCCCTGCGCTTTCTCGAGCCGCGGGAGACCGAGACCCGCAAGATGCACAGCCTGCAGGAATATGGGCTGATGCACGTGAAACTTTATGAGGACATCAGCCAGCACGGCGCGATTGCGACCTCCTATGCCTATCCGGTGAAGGTCGCAGGCCGATATGTGATGGACCCCTCGCCGATCCCGAAATTTGACAACCCGAAAATGAACATGGCGGCGATCCAGCTGTTTGGCGCAGGGCGCGAGCAACGCATCTACGCGGTGCCGCCTTATACCGAAGTGGTCTCCCTGGATTTTGAGGACTATCCGTTTGAAGCCAGCAAGGCGGATCACCCCTGCGATCTCTGCGCGGCCGAAGACAGCTATCTGGATGAGGTGATCCTCGACGACGCGGGCAACCGGATGTTTGTCTGCTCGGACACGGATTATTGCCGATCCCGGCGTGACGCTGGCCATATTGGCCGCCTGAGTGAGGAGGCCGCGTGATGACACCGCTGCTGCAAGTAAAGAACCTGGCCAAGATGTATGGCGCGCGGATTGGCTGCACAGATGTCAGCTTTGATCTTTATCCGGGCGAAGTCATGGGCATTGTTGGTGAAAGCGGGTCGGGGAAATCGACTCTGTTGAACAGTATGGCGGGGCATCTGACGCCGGATCGTGGTGAAGTGATCTTCGACACCCGTGCAGACGGGCCGGTGGACACAGTCACCATGTCGGAACCGGCACGTCGTATGCTGGGGCGAACGGATTGGGCGTTTGTCCATCAGCACGCCCGCGATGGGCTGCGGATGTCTGTGTCAGCCGGTGGCAATATCGGTGAACGGCTGATGGCTGTGGGGGATCGCCACTACGGCAGCATCCGCGCCCGAGCGGCCGATTGGCTGGGCCGCGTCGAGATTGCCGAAAGCCGCATCGATGACCGGCCCACAGCTTTTTCCGGCGGGATGCAGCAGCGACTTCAGATTGCCCGCAATCTGGTCACCGGGCCGCGCCTTGTCTTCATGGACGAACCCACTGGCGGGCTTGATGTCTCGGTGCAGGCGCGGCTGTTGGATCTGTTGCGCGGGCTGGTGCGGGAAATGGGCCTGAGCGCCATTATCGTGACCCATGATCTCGCGGTGGTGCGTCTCCTGGCGGATCGGCTGATGGTCATGAAAGACGGTCATGTCGTCGAGGCTGGTCTGACCGATCAGGTGCTGGATGACCCGCAGCACGCCTATACCCAATTGCTGGTTTCCAGCGTTCTGCAGGTCTGAGGATCCGAGATGATTGAACTTCAAAACGTCAGCAAGAGCTTCACCCTGCACAATCAGGGCAGTGCGGTCATCCCGGTCATGGAAGGTGCAAATCTAAAGGTGGCCCCCGGAGAGTGCATTGGCCTGATAGGCGCATCCGGGGCGGGAAAATCCACTCTGATGCGGGTAATCTACGGGAATTATCTGGCGGCATCTGGCAGGGTTATGGTGGGCGGCGTGGATGTGGCGAAGGCGGCTCCGCGCGAGATCTTGGCGCTGCGCCGTGAAACGCTGGGCTATGTGAGCCAGTTCCTGAGGGTGGTGCCGCGAGTACCAACGCTCGATGTCGTGGCTGAGCCGCTTCTGTCGGTGGGCGTTGATACAGCTGCGGCGCGCGACCGGGCCGCGACCCTGCTTGCGGGATTGAACATACCGGAACGCCTGTGGCAGCTCAGCCCGACCACCTTCTCGGGTGGGGAACAGCAGCGGGTGAACATTGCTCGCGGTTTCGCCCATACCTACCCGGCGATGCTCTTGGACGAACCAACGGCGAGTCTCGATGCGCAAAACCGGGCGACCGTTCTGTCTCTGATCGAAGACGCCAAGGCGCGCGGCGCCGCCATTATCGGTATCTTCCACGATGAGGCCGCACGCGAGCAGGTCTGCGATCGTTTTGTCGATGTTTCAGCCTTTACCCCAAAGGCTGCTGCATGATCCTGGAGCCTTCGATAGCCCCTGTTATCGCTGTGGTTGGCCCCTCAGGGGTTGGCAAGGATAGCCTGATGGATGCGCTGATGGCCCGTCTGCCGGGCGTGCAGAAGCAGCGGCGCGTCATCACGCGGGCGCCGGAACTGGGTGGTGAAGACTATGAGGCGGTAAGCGAGGCCCGTTTTGCAACACTCCGTGCCGAGGAGCGGTTTGCGCTCCATTGGCAGGCGCACGGTCTGCATTATGCGATTCCACGAGAAATAGACCAGGCGCGTGGGATCGCATCGGGCGTCTTGGTGAACCTTTCGAGAAAGGTGCTCCTCGAAGCGCAGGATGTTTTTGGGGTCCTGATTGTTCTGTCTGTCACAGCCACCCCAGAGGCGCTGGCGGCGCGGTTGGCCGAGCGCGGGCGCGAGGATGGCGCTGAAGTCAGCCGCAGGCTTGCCCGCGCGGCAACGCCGTTGCCGACCGGGCTCGAGCATGTAATCGACATCGACAACAGCGGTGAACTGGACGGGGCGATCAAGGCCGCAGAAGCAGCCCTGGCCCCCTGGCTTCAGCCAGTGAGGGCATGACGATGGATCAGCTGAAAACGACCGTCGCTGCCCTCGCCGACCAGAGCCAGATCTCCAAGAACAAAGGGCGCTGGCAGCAGCGGCCCAAGCCGGTCCTGCAACATGCTTTCGATGGCAGGCAGTTCCGCCTTAGGCCGTTTGCCGGTCAGTGTGATGTGGAACCGGAAGCTGTCGCCGACATAGGGGTAGCCCCAGGTGAGAAGCGCCAGTTCCTGAGCGGGCGTCAGACCTCCAGTGCGGCGCCGATCCAGTTCAGCTGCCGAAGGTGGAGAGCGGAAATCGTCCAGATCCCGCACGCAGTTAAACGCAAGGCGGTTCAGCGACAGCAGATCCCCGGTCGGACAAAGGGCGAGGAAACGGCCAAGCCGTGTGAGCGTCAGCCCGTCCAGCCTAACTGGTGCCATCTCAGTTGCGAACTGCGCAAACCGCTCTGCCAGAGCGTCCGCTGTCTTGCCCTCAGCGAGCCGAAACGGCGGCTTGATGGTCGCGTGAAGCCCGTATTTGCGCGGCACGTCAGTGATTGCAGCAACGTCCAGACCGGTGTTCGGGGGATGATCCAGCGGACGCCCTTCGCAAAGGTCCCAGCCCAGCCAACTGGATGCAAATCGGCTCCATTCCGCCTGCTTGGGCGGCACATAATAGATCGCGTATCGCGTGAATGTCACAATGGCCTCCTAGGTGTGGCCCGTTCTATAGCTCAAACCGTGTGAAACTCAGATGACAGAACCTATGATCCTTGCCAATGCCACGCTCGTTCTTCCCGGAGAAACCCGCACCGGTTCCGTCACCCTGAAAGATGGGCAGATCGTGGATATCGCCGATGGCGCATCCGTACCGAATGGGGCTATTGACCTAGAGGGAGACTTTCTGTGCCCCGGTCTGATTGAGCTGCACACCGACAACTTGGAGCGACATATTCAACCGCGACCGAAGGTCGACTGGCCCCATGCCGCGGCCATTATCGCTCATGATGCCGAGCTGGCGGGAACCGGGATTACCACAGTTTTTGATGCAATGCGCGTTGGCTCGATCAAGGCGGCTGAGTCCCGCTACGGCGCCTATGCCCGTAGTCTTGCATCTGAATTGCTTGAGCTTCGCGATCAGGCGGCGCTCAAGATCAGCCATTTTCTACATCTGCGCGCCGAGGTGTGTTCTGAAACCCTGGTACAGGAGCTGAACGAATTTGGGGAGGAGGACCGGGTCGGTCTGGTGTCCCTGATGGATCACACGCCGGGACAGCGCCAGTTCCGCGACATGTCAAAGCTGGAAGCCTATGTGAAGGGCAAGCATGGCTTTGATGACGACGGCTTCCGAGCGCATGTAGCGGGACTGAAGCAAATGCGCGAGACCTATGGCGACCTGCACGAGGTCGAGGCGGTGAATGCTGCGCGCCGCTTTGGAGCGGTTCTGGCGAGCCATGATGATACAACTGCAGACCAGGTGGCGGTATCAGCCGGTCACGGCATCCATCTTGCTGAATTCCCCACCACCGTCGTGGCGGCACAGGCCTGCCATGCGCACGGCATCAAGGTGATGATGGGCGCGCCGAACCTGATCCGCGGGGGTTCGCATTCCGGCAACGTTGCGGCAAAGGAGCTTGCGGAACTAGAGCTTCTTGACGTGCTGTCCTCCGATTATGTGCCAGCGGCCCTGTTGCTGGCAGCTGCGCAGCTTGGCGATATCTGGGGTGACATGTCGCGAGGTCTCGCGACCGTCACTTCGGCACCGGCGGACGCGGTGAACCTGACGGATCGTGGACGTATCGACATCGGCAAGCGCGCAGATCTGATCCGCTTCCGAATGCGGGCAGGGGTGCCAGCGTTGTCTTCCGTCTGGTCACAAGGAAACCGCGTCGCCTAGTGCCTGCGCGGCAGGGCTGCGCCAGTCAGGCGCGATAGAACAGGTAGCGCCCCGGTGGAATATCCGCCGGGCCTTGCAACTCTTCAAATCCGACCAGCGGCTGACCTGAAACGATGATCCCGCCCGGCGTCATCACTGCCGCAATGGCCGGTGACAGAGCCGCAGCCTCGGCGATGTCCCGCTCCGGGACGCCGAAACCCAGATCATAATGGGCCAGCGCTATTGGGCTGTTCTCGTCGGCCAGCTGGTCCAACATCGGGCGCGCCTCCCCTTGGAGGAAGTCTGCTTCTGGCGGCACGCAGGAGGGATGGCACTGCAGCACCCGGTCGATGACCCGCACCCTGCGGTCAGGCAATGTTTCGCGCAGGTGGTCATAGGTGCGGCCGTTGCCCAACCCGATATCAAGAACATCACCGCTCAGGCCACGAATTTGGTCTGCGGCCCAGTTGAGCCCATCTCGCTGCGCGGTCAGGCGACGCAGCATGGAATCCAAGCGGCTCATTCAGTTAATCCTTTCATCAAAAACCCAAGCACGCCCCGGGCCGTCCAGCAGGCGGCGTATCACATCGTTGCAGAACGTCCATGTCACATCGTCCTGCACCAGATGATGGGTCAGGATGCCATAGGGTTCGGCGACATCGGCCTGCCCCTTGCGGCGCGCTGCGAGCTGCGTGACCAGCTGTGAAAGAAGCAACGCTGGCGGTACGAGTGAGCGCGTGCCCTTCCAGTCGATCGGGTCCAGATGCGTATTGATCTGCCATAGACCCGGGGCTGCCTTGGCCCGTCGCCGAGGAGCAAAGGTCGATAGCGCGCTATAGCCGAGTCCGGCCAGCCAGGGTTCAACTTCGGCGTCGATCCGGTTCCAGGGAGGGACAAACATCGGTCTTAGCCGATCGCCAAAAAGGTCACGCAGACGGGTCAGGGCGTTCTCTGCATCCTCCAGCACATCATCTATCGGTCGATGGGTGCCGAACTCGGCCTTCTTTTCACCATGCGGGGCATGGTTCTGATGCGCCCAGCCATGAACCACCGGCACCAGCGTGTCGACCTGAGCCAGCCGATTGGCAAGGGAGGAGGTTGCGTCACGTCCCACAACCGCGAGATGGGCAGGTAGCGCCAGTTGCTGCGATTGTTCGATTAGCCGGTCGAGCTGTGGTGTCGCCGCAATCGCGTCGTCATCGCGCCACCACAGCGGCAGGATCAGCCCATCCTCCTGCCACCTGGCAAGCTCTCGGTCCAAATTGGTCCAATCGGGTGTCATGAACGCTCCTTTGCCATTTCGCGGGCAATCTCTACCGTTCGGGAGGCGCCGTCAAACCGGAAGCCATCTGTTGGCCGTGCGGGTGCCGCCATAACCGCGTCAACGGCCCTGCAAAGCGCCTCCGGCGTCAGATCGGCCGAGGGTATCGCCGCGATGCCATCCAGCTGCGTGAGACTGCTGGCGCGCAGGGTCTGTTCGACCTCATTGCCCGCATCGAATGGAACGATCACTGCGGGCACCCCTGTTTGCAACAGATCGAGCGCAGTATTGTAGCCACACATGCTGACCGAAGCGGCTGCGCCTTTTAGCATCTGCCTGAAATCTGGCCGTGCGGGTTCCAGATGTGCGAGTGTTTCGCCGTGCTCCGCCACCAGCTGGGCGATTTGCTCCGCTGCGGACGGGCCGCCCACCAGAATCCGCCAGCGTAGAGCGGGACGCAGCGCAGCGGCTTTGAGCGCGATCCGGTAAAGCGTTTCACCGACGGCGCCGCCACCGGCGCTGACAAGGATCTCGCCTTTGCCGGTTCCTTCTGGGTGCGGTGCTGGCGGGGGCGGTGCGACATATCCGGTATAGTGCAGCATTGACGAGATCGCCGGTGTGACAGGCCATGAGGCCTCCAACTGCGTGGCCTGGGGATCTGAATGAACCAGCACACCATCATAGCGTGTTGTCAGAATGGCCGCGGCGTCATCGGCCTTCTTGGGTTTCGAGGGTGGTGCCAGGATATCGCGCACGGAGGCCAACACGACAGGTCGTTTCGGCAGGTCGTGAGCCGCATCGAGCAGTGCCAGAAACTCCTGCCGCAAGCTGCGCCGTCCAAAGGGGAATAACTCAGTGATGACAATATCCGGCTGGATCCGTTGAACCGTGTCGCACAGCATTTCGATCCGGCTGTCGAAATAGGCATCGTCGGCCACTTCACCGGTTGGTGTCAGCAGGCGCGAGAAACTGACGCCGTCTGATCGCAAAGGAGGCAGCTGCACGAGATCAACACCGCTATGATCAAGCTGACGCGCCGACCCGCCGCCGGAGACGACGCAGGGCTGCTGTCCGGCAGCGCTGAACGCCCGGCCCAGTGTCAGGGCGCGTGACAGATGCCCAGTGCCCAACAGATGCGTGACGGCGATGAGGACTTTCATCACATGTCACGTTTGCTGAGACGCACTGGTTCAGCGACGGGTGTGAGCCTGCCGTCAGCGTGTCGCTCCACCACGAACAACCGGTTGCGCTTGATCTGAAATGGGGCTGGCGAGTCAAAGTTCCAGCCATATGCCCGCGCCAGGATCATCCGCATGATCCCGATATGGCACACGGCAACGGTGTCCTCTGTCAACTGGGCGAGCCATGGCACGATCCTCTCCCAGACCTCCTGTGGGGTTTCGCCGCCGGGCGGGCGGTAGTCCCAGCCCCACTCCTCGATGTCGCGAAATCCGCTAGTCGGGTCGGCTCTTAGATCCTTGCCGTGCTGGCCTTCCCAGTCTCCCCAGTTCATTTCGATGAGCGCCGGGCTGGTCTGGGGGGTACGGTCTGCAACCAGCTTGGCGGTCTCGGCCGCGCGTTTCAACGGGCTCGACCAAAGCGAAGCTTGATCCCAAGGGGCAGGCAGGGCCTGCACGGCGAGTTCGGCACGTGCCGTGTCGTCCAACGGGATATCGCTGCGACCTTGAATTCGGCCGGCACGGTTCCAGTCGGTGTGGCCGTGGCGCAGGAGGGCAAGCCTGATCATGATGAAATCTCCAGCAAGGGTGAGAGCGTGGCCCACAATTTTTGTGCCGCCACCGGTGCGAGGTGTCGCGTGGCAATCCGGTCGCGGGCGCGTTTGGCCTGCCGGTTCCGCAAGGCTCCATCATCCAGCGCCCGTTCGAGCGCCCGGGCGTAGCCCGCAGCGCCGCTGTCGGTCGTTGGATTAAGGTCTGGTTCCTCCCATTGGGTGACGACATCGCACAGGCCAGGGCGATCCTGCGCCACGACAGGCACGCCATAGGCCTGGGCTTCAAGATAGACCATTCCAAACGCTTCGTTGACACCGGGCCAGAGAAAAAGGGAGGCCTGTTGATAGAGCGCCTCCAATGCCTCCCGGTTCAACTCACCAAGAAATCGGACATGCTCGCCGAAGGGGCGCATCAGGGTTTCGACCTCGAGGCGGGCCGGGCCGTCGCCGACGATGTCCAACCGCCAGGGCTGGGATACCCTGGCGAGCGCATCCGCGAGCAGACGATATGAGGCGAGCTTGTCGCCCGGTCGCATCATACCGACGCTCAACAGCGGGCCGGAGTGATCGCTGGCGGTCGGCAGCGTCTTCGCTGTCAAGAACGGGGGCAGGTGGACCAGCCTCTGGTCCGCGTATCTGTCGCGCAGCAAGGTCTCGTGGTCCTGTTCGGTCAGATAGAAGATGACCGCAGCCGCATCGGCCGCCTCATGGGCTGCTCTGGCGAAATCCGACCATGGACCTTCGAGCCTTTTGTTGGCGCGTGTCGATTCTACCTGAACATAGGGGATGCCGAGACGCTCCGCGACGGCAGGGCCGATCAGATCGGGGGCCTTGTAATAGTTGTGGTAGGTAAGCCAGAGCGCAGGCTGGTCGGCCTCGGGAGTGGCGCGAATCTCGGTACAGATGCGGTCGATCTCATGTGCTGCCTTGCCGCGCAGTGTGGCTTGGTGTTCGGTGTCACCGGATCTGTCATACACCCGAAGCTCGCTGGCCAGCGTGACGGTTGCCCCAGTCCCGGCGAGTAATCCCATCAGATTGCGGGCCATCTCTCGATCACCTGAAGGCACCGGGTGGCGCGGTGACTTCATCGGCGCATAAAAGGCAATCTTGTGGCCCCGGCTCATGTCTCGCGTATCATCGTCTTCAGCCGCTCCGACAGCCGGGCGATGCCGGGGTCCATGCCAAAATCATGACGCAGTCGAACGAGTGCCGCTTCTGCCATTCGGGCGGCTTGCTCGGGATTCCGGCTCAGGGTCAGGATGGCCTCTGCCAAGGCTTCGGGGGTATCTTGGCTGAGCACGCCGTGGGTGCCATTTTCGATGAACTCCGGGATCGCAGAGACCGCGGTGGACAGGATCGGCAGGCGCTGCGACGCGGCTTCCATCAGCACGTTAGGTAGCCCGTCCCGATCACCATCGCTGGCGATGCGGCTGGGCAGGACGAATATGTCACATGCGCGCATGGCCGAGATAACCTCGGGCTGATCGCAGGCGCCGCGCCAGGTGATCCGATCGACCACGCCTAGATCCTCTGCCATGCCTCGTAGCAGGTCTTTCAGGTCGCCGCCGCCGATGTGGGTCCAGTGCCAGTCAAGCGAACTGGGCAGGAGGGCGAGCGCGGCGATCAACCGGTCAAAGCCCTTCTTCTCGACCAATCGGCCGACCGACATCAGATGCAGCGGGTCGCCCGGAGCACGCCATCTGCGCTGGGGCGGAGAGGGGAAACGCGAGAGATCCAGACCGTGATAGATCAGGTCAACCCGGTCAGTTCTGTCCGAAAGCGCTTGCAGGTGTTTCGCCCCAAACCCGGTGCAAGTGGCACCAAAGGCAGCGCCATGTGTCGCGGTGGCAAGCTTTTCTTTCAGTTCCCACTCGGGGGATGTCCAGATGTCCTTGGCATGGGCGGAAAAACTCCAGGGCAGACCGCGCATGATGGCGGCATAGCGCGCCACTGAAGACGGCGTGTGCAGGAAATGAGCATAAAGCCCGAGGACCTGCTCCGGCATTTCCGCAGCCAGGACGCAAGCCTGGCCAAATCGGCGGATCCGGTTGCGGGAGGGATCGCGGCGCAGGTCCTGCCGCCAGATCCGATAGGCGGTCTGATAGCCGGGCATGGCCTGTGCCTGTTGCCGCGCGCTCCAGACACGATCAGGTTCCTGATAAAGATACTCCGGCAGGTAGTGGACCGCGGCGCTCAGCTTCTCATGTAAGGGGTGACGTTTGATATCCGTGGGATGACGAAGGGACCAGATTTCAAAACTATGGCCTGCGGCCTCCAGCGCGACCAGTTCCTGCGCGATGAACGTTTCGGACAGGCGCGGCCAACCTTTGACGATCACGGCAAGAGGCGGGCGCGACGGCGTGGTCTTGCGAGAGTTCATTCGGCGGCCTTCCCGCTGGTCTTATGCAGAAGTGCATCGACCCGGTCGGTTACATAGTCGAGACCGTCTAACAACCCGTCGGGAATCGCCGCCGAGGGCGGTGGTTGGTCGGCGAGCGCACGGATCGCACGGATCATCGCCTCTGGTGTCCAGCCGTCTCGACGCTCATCCAGCATGGCCGTCAGCCCAAGTTCTTCGGCGCGGCTGGCGCGGATCCACTGCTCAAGCCTCGGGGTGGTGCGCGGTACAATGACGGCGGGTTTGTCAAAGGACAAAACCTCGCAGAACGTGTTGTAGCCGCCCATGCAGACAACGCCCTGCGCCCCGGCGAAGAGGGTTTCGATCTCGGATTCGAACCCCACTGCTGTGACGCGGCCGTTCAGAGCGGCAACACGAGTCTCGAACTCGGTTCGGGTTTCGCCCGACAGGAAGGGGCCGTAGACGAGCATGGCACGGGGTGCCAGGTTCGGGTCGCGTTCATAGGCGGTCAGGACAAGGTCGACCATCATCGCGCCATCGCCGCCGCCGCCGGGGGTGATCAGGACATATGGCTGTTCTGGAGGGGTTCCCAGCTCGCCAAGATCGCGGCGCAGATACCCGGTCCAATGCATCCGCGCCTGTGCGTCCGCGCTGAGGGGAAGCCCGGCGGTGGGATCATAGACGGAGCGGATGCCATAGACCCAGATCTCGTCATAGAATTGTTCAGTGGCGGCAACGGCATCCTTGCGGGCCCACTCGGTGGCCAGCACCTCCGGCTCATCCAGAACATCGCGCAACCCGAGGATCAGGCGTGTTTTGCCCTTGCGCTGCAGCTCTTCCAGGGTGGGCAGCAATTCGCCGCGAAACCCGGTTGGTTCCTTGTCGACGATCAGCACATCGGGGGCGTATTCCATCGCGGTAGATCGGATAAGACCTGCCCGCAGCGTGGTGGTCTCTTCAATCGACATTCCCATTGTCCGTGACGCATAGGAGCCGTCCGACCGCTTGATTACACCGGGTAGCCGCACATGGTCGACGCGTGAGGGAAAGGCGAAACGCCCGGCCACGGGAGAGCCGGTCAGGATCAGGGCCGAGGCCGACGGGTCCGCATCGGTAATCGCACCGGCCAGGGCCCTCGACCGTCGCAGATGACCCAGCCCGAAGGTATCGTGGCTGTAGAGCATGACACGGGGGCCGCGAGGGGTGCTGGAGGGTGCGTTGACTGTCATCGCTGGGCCTGCGTCTGGTACAAGGATAGGAGAGATGAAACACCGGGAAACCCAAGTCGGGAGGACGTGCAGAGATGTTCTGGACACGGGTGCCCATCCTCCGCATCAGCGGCTGTGCGTAACAGCTCGGCCAGGGTCCGCCTCAGCATAGTATCGCCTCAGGTTGCTCAGCCTGACACGCTACGGGCCAAGGCACAGATCATCGTTGCGTCAGATCCAGAACGTCGAAGGTGGCATCCTGCGCCCGTCGGCGTGGTCTGCCCTCCTGCGCTCTGTGTGATACGCTGAATTTTCTATAACGTGCAGAGGTATAAGTTGCAATCAAGCGCTTGCGAACCGCACTTTCACCACTGAAACGCCGTGCCGAGGTGCAAAGACTTGATATTTTCACCGTTTTGCGGCCTTGGTGAAGGGATGGTTCCAAAAAATCGGGTTGTTCTCATGTGGCGAATGGTATCGCAGTATCTTGTCTGTTTGACGCTGGCGCTGGTTGTGGCGGCCTTTGGTCCGGCAGCAACATGGGCGCAATCGACGTCACCTCAGGGTGGGGATGATCTAGCCAAGGCGATTGAGCAGGCAGCTGAGAGCGGCGTCGGCGTCATCATCGTTGATGGTCGCGGCCAGCTGGTTTCGCCCTCGGATGCGCAGGGTGGAACGATACCTGTTCCCGCCACGGATCAGATGGAAGGGGCCTCGGCGCTGATGAAAGCGCAATCGGAGGTGGAGCAATTCGGGGATGCCCTGAAAAGTCGTCTGGAGGCGATGCCCTATTCGATCTTTGAGGTGCAGTACATCCTGCGACAGACGAGCCCGGATGGCCGCATTATCACCTACGTGAAGGTGCTCGGCTGGAGCTTGTTTCTGCTGTTCATCGGTCGCTGGGTCTCGGTCGAGATTTACGGCAAGCGTATCGCCAAGAAACATGTGGTGTCGCGGATCAAGGAACAGCCCGAAGGCTATCAGGATAAAATGCCGTTCCTGGTCTTCCGTTTCATTATGGGGGTCGGCGGTACAATTGTAGCCATGGCGTTTGCGTTGCTGACGTCCTATCTCATCTTCGGAACTTCCGGCAATTCATCGGTGAAATTCACCGTCACCGCGATCTACACGGCGTTTTTCTTGTCGCGGACAGTTTCGGACCTGTGGCGCATGGTGCTGTCGCCTTACCTCAGCCAATACCGCATTCCTGTGTTCTCAGACCGGGACGCTCGGCGTCTGTATTTCTGGGCCTCCGGGCTGGCGACCTACGATATCTGTTCGGTGCTTTTTGCGACTTGGGTTGGCGATTTCGGGCTCAATTACAATGTATATGCGCTTGTCTATGGCGTGTTGGCATTGGTTGGCACGTTCGGCAATCTGTTGATGGTTGTGATCAATGCGCGACCCATTTCCAACGCCATACGTGCAGGCCGCGCCCCGGAAACCTGCTCCTGGCTCGTCCGGCTTCTGTCTGTTGCCTGGGCACCTGTTCTGGTGGTCTACATCATATTTGGATGGCTGGAGCTGGCCTTCGATCTGGTGTTGGAGCGCGATATGTCGCTGCCGCTCATGGCGGGCAGCTATTCGGTGCTGACCTCTATTCTGGTTGTCTACGGCCTCATCAACTATGTGATCGAACGCTTCTTCAATCGGTCGCAGCGACGGGTGCTGGTCAACGCTGCCGATGGAAGCGACGAAGACAGTGACGCAGAGACCGACGACGATGCCGAGATGCTTCCGCAACAGCAGCGGCACCCGATAGCCACTTTCGAAGATCTCGCGCGCCGCATCGCCGGTATACTGGCCTTTACCGTCGGCTTTCTCGCCATGGTCACGATCTGGAACCCCGAAGCAGCCTGGATGGAAAACTCCCGTCTGGACCGGATGAGCGATATAATCGTGATCCTGTTCATCGGTTATATCGTCTACCACATCGCCCGGATCTGGATCGACAGCAAGATCGACGAAGAGGTCGGCGACATGCCGGTTGGCGAATTAGGGGACGAGGGCGGCGCGGGCGGTGCCAGCCGGTTGGCAACCCTGCTGCCGCTGTTCCGAGGCGCGATCTTGGCGGTTGTCGTGGTCTCCATCATCCTGATCGTTCTGCTGGAACTGGGGATCAACGTCAGCCCGTTGTTCGCCGGTGCCGGTGTAGTCGGTCTGGCGGTGGGTTTTGGGTCGCAGACCCTGGTCCGGGATATCTTTTCGGGTGCCTTCTTCCTCGTGGACGACGCCTTCCGCAAAGGCGAATACATAGATATCGGCGATGTCAAAGGCACGGTCGAACGTATTTCGGTGCGATCCTTTCAGTTGCGCCATCACCTGGGAGCGTTGCACACCATTCCCTTTGGTGAGATCCGCGTGCTGACCAATTATTCCCGCGACTGGGTCATGATGAAGCTGCCGCTACGGGTGACCTATGACACCGATGTGGAAAAGGTTCGCAAACTCATCAAGAAACTGGGGCAAGAGCTGCTGGATGATCCGGTGATTGGAGACACCTTCATACAGCCGCTGAAGTCGCAGGGTGTGATCGAGATGCAGGATTCTGCAATGATCATTCGGGTCAAATTCATGACCAAGCCTGGCGACCAATGGCTGGTGCGCAAGAAGGTGTTTCAGGAAATCCGCGATCTCTTTGCGCGCGAAGGTATCAAATTTGCCCATCGCGAGGTTACCGTGCGTTTGGCTGGGGATCAGGTCGAGCAAACCCCCAAAGAGAAGCGCGATCTGGCTGTCGGGGCTGTTCAGGCGGCCATCGATGAGGATCTGATGGATGTGAACGATGGCGACGGTGACGATCGCTAGGAGATCAGCGAGGCCAGTCCGGCGCTGCTGTTCCTGATGCCGTCGCGGGCTGGACCCACTGCATCTGCGTCTTACCAACCGCCAGCGGCGCAAGCAGCCGCTGTCCGGATCCCCAGCTTGTCTGCTCCACTTCCGGTGAGAAGTCGTGATCGACTGCGCCCGCCAGTTCCTGGCCGGGTGCGCTGTCATCGCCATGACAGTCGGTTAGGGATGTGAGCTCATGCGCGGTGCGGGCCAGCGACAGGCGCGCATCGGCAACAGGCTCGCCTCTGCTTGCCTTGCCCAATGCCTGTAGAACTGCTGCGGCCATCAGATAACCGGTCGCGTGGTCCAGTGCCTGTACAGGGAGCGGAACCGGTTTTGCCGCGGGGTCAGATGTCGATGGAAATCCGGCGACCCATTGGCGCCCACGTTCGGCGATCCCGCTGCTCATCTGCACAAGGCTGTCAAATCCCCTGCGCCGCGCCCACGGGCCGGTCCAGCCATAGGCATTCAGGCGCACATCAATGAGGTTCGGCGCGAGTTCCTGCAGCTTTGCGGTATCATATCCCAGCCCGTCCAGCGCTCCGGGACGAAAGCCATGCACCAGAACATCGGCGTCGGCTAACAGAGTTTCAAAGCGATCACGCCCGCTGGCGGAGCGCAGATCCAATGACGCCATATGTTTGCCCAGGGAGATATCCTGAAGCACGCCGGGTTCGTCCCAGCCCGGCGGATCAATCCTGAGGACAGTTGCACCGAAGGCGGCCAAGGTCCGGGTCGCTACCGGGCCTGCCAGCACCCGCGTGAGGTCCAGCACCCGCAGTCCCGCCAAAGGCCGAGCCCCTGTTGCCAATGGTTGCTTTCGGAGGTTGATGTGACGGGGCCGCCCCCAGGCGATCAAGGGCTCGGAACCGACTGCCTGCCCCTGTTGATGGGCCTGCCAGTCGGCATGGCTGCGCATCGCTGCCGCGACACCGCCCGCACCAACGATGGCCTGCTCCAACGTATCCGCGGATCTGCTAGCAACAGCGTCGCGTACCGCCTCCGGGGTAGGTTGGCAGCCGAGGGTCGCCAGCGCCGCGTCGCGATGATGGGGAAGGTTGGTATGAAGCCGGATCCATCCGTCGGCTGTGCGATAATCGCCGGCCAAGGGGTCCCAGAGATTGGGCATCTCCCAGCCCATGGGACGGAAGCTGTAGCGAAACCAGAGCGCAGCCCGGCGCTGATCGACGGTAACGGCCAGATCTTCGGTGTCGAGGTTCATCGCGGTCATCAGTTCGGCTAGGGCGACCCCGACCGCAGCCAGCGAGCGGTTGGCCAGTTCCGAAACAGCATAGCAGCTGGGCCAGCGAGCACCTGCGATCACGGAGTAGGTTTCAGGGTCTGGTAGCGCCTGCATTGGGCTCTCCTTTCGCGGGTCAGTTGATCACCTGGGGGTTATTGCTGGTAGGGATCGAGGCTGTCGCGCAATCCGTCGCCGAGGAAATTGAATGCAAGCACAACAATGATGATAGGAAGCATGGGAATGGCGGTCCATGGGTAAATCTCGATCGAAGCAAGATTTTGCGCGTCGTTCAGCATGACGCCCCAACTAACGGCCGGGGCGCGCAAACCGAGGCCAAGGAACGAGAGCGCCGTTTCACCAAGGATCATTGCCGGGATCGACAGGGCAGCAGAGGCGATAAGATGTGACATGAAATTCGGCAGCAGGTGTTTGCGTATCACCCGCCCCGAGGACGCTCCCATCATTTCTGCAGCGCGGACGTATTCTTCTTCGCGCAGGGATAGGAACTTCGCTCTGACGGAGCGCGCCAGGCCGGGCCAGTCAAGAATGCCCAGAATGATTGAGATGACAAAGAACACCGCGACTGGCGACCAGTTGGATGGCACAGCGGCGGAGAGCGCCAGCCACAGCGGCAGTTCAGGCAGCGAGCGCAGGATTTCGATCATCCGGTTGATCATCCAGTCCAGCTTGCCGCCGAAGTATCCCGCGAGGGAGCCAAAGAATATCCCCAGCACAAAGGAGACGGTGATGCCAATCAGACCCACGGTGAGTGACAGCTGGGCGCCATAAAGAATACGGCTGAAGACATCCCGGCCCAGCCGGTCGGATCCCCAGATAAACAGAGTTGCGTCTTCGGGGGGGCAGAACAGATGGGTGTCGGAGGGGAACAGCCCGGCAATCTTGTAGGTTGCACCCTCGCAGAAGTATCGCAGCGGTTGCGGGTTTTCCAGATCTGGCTTGAAGACCCATTGAAACGTTTCGAGATCCGCCTCCGAGGTCATCGGATAGATAAACGGCGCGCGCAGCTTGCCCTCGTGGAACAGGTTTATGGATTGAGGCGGCGAGTAGATATGCTCGCTGTCGCGCTCATTCGGGCCGTAGGGCGCTATGAAGCCGATGACAGGAAGCAGCAGGTAGCAGACCAGCAGGAAGATACCCGAGGTGAGTCCCAGTTTGTGCGTTTTGAACTTGCGCCAGATCAACACCCAATTGGGGGCGTCGAGATCCTTGCGCTCCAGCTCTTGCAGGGCCGTATTGGGATCATAGGGCGCGGTATCGACGTAGCGATTGTCGGGTTGGGTGCTCATCGCTTGCGCTCCTCATAGCGGATGCGGGGATCGAGCATCACCAGCAAGACATCGGAAATCATGGTCCCGATCAGGGTGAGCAGTGCGACGAACATCAAGACGAAACCGCTCAGGAACATATCTTGTGTTTTGAGTGCGGTGAGTAGGGTAGGCCCAATGGTCTGCAGGCCCAGAACAACGGAGACCAGAACCGAGCCGGAGATCATGGCTGGCAGCAGGTTGCCAATATCCGCAACAAAGGGGTTGAAGGCCACACGCAGCGGATATTTTGTTAACATCCGGGCCGGTGCCATCCCCTTTGCTATCGCGGTTTCCACATAGGGTTTGCCGAGTTCATCCAGCATATTGGCCCGCAGCCGCTGCATCATGGCCGAGGCGCCGGAGGTTCCGATCACGAAGGTTGGCACAATCAGGTGGATCAGAATGGATTTCACCTTTTCCCATGTCATCGGCTCTCCCTCATAGGCGGGATCCATCAGGCCACCGATTGGCAGATCGAAATATTTATGCCCATAATAGAACAGGATAAGCGCCAGCAGAAAGTTCGGCGTTGCGAGCCCGAGGTATCCAACGAAGGCAGAGGTATAGTCGACCCAGGTGCGAGAGCGCGCTGCCGCCAGGACCCCCAGCGGAAGTGCAACGAGGTAGACAAACAGCACTGCTGCAACATTGACCAGAACGGTGAGCCAGAGGCTCTCACCGACGATCTCGGCAACCGGGCGGTCAAATTCGAAAGACCAGCCAAAATTGCCCTGTATCATCCCGGAGAACCCATGCGGGCCCGGCATGAACCCCATCCAGATCATGTATTGCTGCCACAGCGGGCGATCCAGCGCATATTCCTTGCGAAGGAATTCCGCCTTGTCCACGCCGGACGACTGGCCGGAGGCTCGCAGCTCCGCGATCTGGTTGGACAGGTAGTCACCGGGGGGCAGGTTGATGATGACGAAGATCAGCACTGATACCACAAGCAGCGTCAGCAACATGGTTCCAAAGCGATAGATGGCGTAGCGCAGGATCTCCATCTGGTCGTGGTCCCTCAGCCTTTGCCGTCTTCGAAGAAGAACTCATCCGGGCGGTAGATGCCAAAATGGGCGCCCGGATCCCAGGCCCAGGTGCCTTTTGTCGGCACATTGCGCAGACGATTGCTGACAACAACAGGTTGCGGGGCCGCAGCGACCAGACCGATTGCATAGACTTCATCAGCGTGGATCTTCAGCATTTCCTGCCAGACCTTGGTGCGGGTTTCGTCCGTTGTTGCGGCTTCCCAGGCGTGCCAGAGTTCCATCAGTCGCTGGGCGGGTTCGAGGTCCGGTGCCTCCCCAACGTCACCTCCGGTCTGATGGTATTGGCCCCATTTCGGCCAAGACAGAAACACCTGATCGGTCGGTGCCAGATAAGCAGGTGAGGTATAGGTTTGCGGCAGCCCGTTGTCCCAGCCATACCAGACCGAGGCCATTGTAGTGCCGGAAAACACCCGGTTGCGCAGGATGTCTCGATCAAGGGGCCGCATCACCAGTTTGACGCCAACATCGCGCCAGTCATCGGAGATGATCTGTAGCGCGTTTTCTACCTCCTGACGTTCGCCGGCGGTCTCCACGACAAGTTCCATGGGACGGCCATCGGGCAGTTTACGGATGCCATAGCTGTCACGCTCGCTCAGCCCGGCTTGGTCCAGAAGCTGGTTTGCCAGCTCGGGGTCATATTGAGCCCAGGCCTCGCGCAGGGCGGGATCAAAGAAGGGGCTGGCCTCAAGCACCGTCATCGCCCCCGGCTTTGCCAGTTTGAAATAGAGCGCCTTGTTGATGCCGGCCCGGTTGATCGCGACAGAGAGGGCCCGGCGTACGCGCGTGTCGCGCAGAACCTGGCGCCATTGGTCGTCGTTTACGTTGAGATTTGGATAGATGGCGATCTGAGAAGCAGTTCCATTGCCCCAGAGATAGGTCTTGTAGGCGGCGCCATCGCTCTCTCCCTTGCGCAGGATCGGAATATCGCGAAAGCCAAGTCCGCGGGCTTGCAGGTCCGCTTCGCCGGCATTGGTCTTGGCGGCGACCAGGCCGCCTGCCACGATTTCCATCTCGACCGTGTCGATATAGGGCAGCTGCACGCCCTTGCTGTCGACACGATGGTAATAAGGATTGCGCACGAAGAGATGCCGGATCTTCTTGCCCGAGGTTGCATTGATCCAAGGCTGCAAAGTCGGCAATTCGTGGTTGTCGAACTTATACATATTGTCGAGCTTGTTGTGCAGGGCGGCCCAGCTCTTGACCCGGGCATAGTCCACTTCCTCAGCGAGCTTTTCGGGGTCGGCGTAATCGGCATGAAACTGTTTCAGATAGGCCGATGGGCGATAGATGAAGGGCGGGCTGGCCTGCGCAAGACTGTGCAGGAAACTGGGATTGGGGGCAGCCCATTCGTAGATGATGGTTGTTTCATCAGGAAAACTGACGGTTGGCAGCGCCCCATCCACCCGCAGATAATCCGGGGCGCCAGTAGGGTTGAGTAGCAGGTTATTGGCGACGTCTTTCCACCAGTATTCAAAATCGGCAGAGGTGAAGGGATCACCATTTGACCAGCGGTGACCCGGACGCAGTTTCAAGGTGAAGCGGCGATTATCCTCAACCTCGAAATCCAGCAGGATGTCTGGCTGTAGCTGATAGGTCTCGTCATAGCCCGCCAGTCGGGCGTAGCCATACACCACCATCTGCCGGATGTCCTTGGACCGAGTCACCATGGTGTTGAGCGTGCCGCCCTGGACCCCGAACCGACGGCCCTTGGCTTCCAGATCGACGATCAACGGGACCTCGGGCACTCGTTCGGCGACGGGCGGCAGGTCGCCGGATTGCACCTCCTGTTCCCAAAATCCGCTTTCGATCAGTTGTGCGGGCGTGGCGAGGGCCGTCGAGGCCATTGCCAGACTGAGGGCATGGGCCAGAACCGCTCCAGTTGCGAGGGTCTTCAGGGATGAGCGCAGATTAAACATGACAACGTACCTTATGTCCGGGCTCCACTTGTACCAAAGGCGGTGCCGTGATGCCGGAGAATTTGAAACGGTCTGGCCAGCTGTCGGGCGATCCGGCGCCCTGTGCTACCAATTTGAGATTGATCGGGCGCTTGATGCTCGGTTCCGGCTGCGCAGCAATCAGTGCCTTGGTGTATGGATGCTGAGGATTGTAAAACAGCGTTTCAGGCGGCGCCTGTTCTACCACCATACCACGGCGCATTACAGCGACCTCATCGGCGATGCGTGCCACCACAGCCAGGTCGTGGCTGATAAAGAGATAGGACAGTTGCTGCTGATCGCGGATGTCCTCCAGCAGTCGCAGGATCTGTTCCTGGACCGAGACGTCCAGGGCCGATGTCGGCTCATCGCAGACGATCAGCGATGGATCGAGCATCAGCGCGCGGGCGATCGACAGGCGTTGGCGCTGACCGCCCGAGAACGCATGTGGATAGCGAAGCAGCATTTCAGGTTGCAGGCCCACCAGCCGCAACATCTCTTCGGCGCGATCCCGGCGGCTGCTGCGATTGCCCAAACCGTGGATCTCCAGAGGTTCCGTCATGGCATCCTGAACACGCATCCGCGGCGACAGCGATGAATAGGGGTCCTGAAACACCATCTGGGCGGCTCGTTGAAACGCCGTCCGGCTGCTGCGGTCCATGTCATGAACAGAAATCGGTGCGGCATCTGCTGCGGGTCTGAACAAGACTTCCCCGCCGGGGTCGGGGGCTTCGGCGCCAAGCGCAATACGTGCGGCTGTTGTCTTTCCCGAACCGCTTTCGCCGACGATTGCCAGCGTCTTGCCGCGCGGGAGCGCTAGATTCAGCTCTTTGCAGGCATGAATAAGGGTGGGCGCAGACCAGCCTTTGCCAGCCCGCAACGCGTATGTCTTGGAAATGTTGCGCAGTTCAAGGATCAGATCGTCCTGCGGCACAGGGGAGACGGGTTCTGGTGTCTCGGGGATCTGCGGGGCCGCCCTGAACAAAGCCTGAGTGTAGGGATGCGCGGGCGCGCCAAGGACAGCTTCGGCACTGCCGGATTCCATGACGCGGCCTTTGTGCATGACGACGACCTGCTCTGCCATATTGGCGACAACACCCAGATCGTGGGTCACCAGGATCATCGCCATGCCGGTATCGCGCTGGAGGTCTTTCATTAGGCCCAGTACCTGTGCCTGGGTGGTTACGTCCAGCGCCGTCGTCGGTTCGTCCGCGATCAAAAGATCAGGCTTGGCGACCATCGCCATCGCAATCATCGCGCGCTGACGCATCCCGCCGGACAGCTCAAAAGGATAGGATTTATAGGTGCGCTCCGGATCCGGGAAGCCCACCCGTTCAAAACAGGTCAAGACCTCGCGCTTGGCGGCGCTTTCGCTCTTGCCACCATGCAGCCAGAGTACTTCGGCAACCTGATTGCCGATCCTGTGCAGTGGCGAAAGAGAGCGCATCGGCTCCTGAAAGATCATTGCGATTTCATTGCCGCGAACGTCTCGCATCTGCCGCTCGCCCAGCGTGCGCAGATCCCGTTCGCCACCGCCGTTGGCGCCACGCCACAAGATCCGGCCCTGCCTGATCTGCGCGGCCTTCGGCAGGATCCGCAAGACAGCACGACAGGTCACGGTTTTGCCCGAGCCGCTTTCTCCGACAAGCGCAACGGTTTCACCTGCGGAGACGGAAAAATTCACGTCTCTCACAACCGGGTCACCCTGGCCAAATCCGATACTGAGGTTCTCGACAGACAGCAGAGGCGTCATTTAGCCTAAGCCGCCAAGCCGTTGCGGCGCTTGCATAGCGGTTCCATATCCCCTGTTTTTTCGCCCACTGTCGCGCGCCACTGGGGCAATAGTCAAATCCCATTTCCATACCCTAAAGATTGATGCCAAAAAATTGAGTGCCCGCGAGCAGCCCAGGCTCGTGCAAAAGCGCAGAGACGCATAGCTTTCGGATGCTACACATTCGCGACGATCTCTGTCACAGCTGTCGCAACTTGCGGCCTTAGTGCTGCCACGGTCATCTAAGGGAGAATGTCATGAACGCGCAGAATACCACCACACGGCTTGATCTGTTTATCGACCGGATGGTGTCGCAGCGGGCCTGTCTGGATGCGGCTATTGCGCAGACCGCGGGCCGGACAGAGCCGGTGTTTGAACTGGGGTTAGGCAATGGCCGTACCTTTCACCACATGCGCGAACGCATTCGTGATCGTGACGTCTATGTGTTCGAGCGCGCCGTCGCCTCGCATCCTGACAGCACGCCAGCGGAACATCTGACCATCCTTGGTGACGTTCGTGAAACACTGCCTGCAGCCGCAGACCGGTTTTCGGGAGGCGCCAGCCTGATCCACGCCGACCTGGGCGGGCATGACCGCGAAAAGAACGACGCCTTCGCGAGGATGATCTCGCCTCTGGTCGAGCCGCTTCTGGCGGTGGGCGGCCTTATGGTGTCCTCAGACCGGATGTATTTCGACGCGCTGGTGGAACAGCCTTTGCCAGCGGGGGCGGTTCCGGGGCGGTGTTTCATCTATTGCCGTGTGAGCTGATCCGCGCGTGTCAGCTGCGGTTGCGACGTCGGGTTTGACTGGCGCCGTGGCCTTCCGGCGACCTAGGCTGCTTGAGACGTTCCGAAACGCAGATGAGAGGCCGCACTATGATATTTTACGATTGCAGCACCGCCCCCAACCCCAGACGAGCGCGGATGTTCATCGCAGAAAAGGGGCTGGAGATCGAGACGCGCGACATTTCGATTGCAAAGGGCGAACAATTGTCTGAGGCGTTTCGGGCGGTCAATCCGCAGGCGACGCTGCCGGTTCTGGTGACGGATGACGGGCTGACCTTGACTGAGAACCTGGGGATTGCGGCCTATCTGGAGGCGCTCCACCCGGAACCGCCATTGACGGGGCGCACTCCGGCGGAAAAAGGGCAAGTCCTGATGTGGCATGCGATAGTAGAGGCGCAGGGCGGACTGCCGATCGCCGAAGCGCTGCGAAACAGCCACCCGTCCTTTGCCCACCGGGCCATTCCTGGCCCCGAAGATCATGCTCAGATTCCAGAGTTGGCAGAACGAGGTCTTGCCCGAACTGCGCGGTTTTTCGATCTGCTGGAGGCGCGCTTGCAGCAAAGCGTCTTTGTCGCTTTGGACGATCTGACCCTGGCCGACATTGCCGCCTTTGTTTTTGTCGACTTCGCCCGGGTCATTAAGATGCGTATCCCGGCAGACAATACTGCGACCCGCGCGTGGTACGATAGGATCGCCGAGCGCCCAAGCGCCCGATTGTGAGAACACTTGTAGGACCGGATGGACAGCCTGTACAAACAGCGGCAAGTTGTGCGGGCAGATCATTCGTGTCGTCTGCGGCCCGCCCGCCGAGGTTTCAATCCAAGTATTCAGAGGTCAGCCATGGCTGAAAAACCGATCCTGCACCGCGATGATCCCGAAGCCATCCCATTGGTTGGCAACGTCAAGGTCACGCGTGCAGATTGGCTGAATGTGGCGATGGATGTGCTGATTACCGACGGGGTCGAGCAGGTCAAGGTGCTTGCGCTCGCGGAACGCATGGGGGTTTCTCGGTCTTCGTTCTATTGGTATTTCAAGTCACGGCAGGATCTGTTGGACGCGCTGCTGACCAATTGGGAACAGACCAATACGGTTGGCCTGATGGGGCAGGCTGAAGCTGCGGCAGAGACCATTACCGCCGCTGTCCTGAATGTGTTTCGCTGTACGGCGAACCCGCAGTTGTTCAACACGGCTCTTGACTTCGCGATACGGGACTGGGCGCGCAGATCCGGCCATGTGCGCAATATTCTGGACATGTCGGATGCCCGCAGGATCGATGCGTTGACCTCGATGTTTCGGCGCTATGATTACCCTGAACGCGATGCAGAAACGCGGGCCAAAGTGCTCTATTACATGCAGCTGGGCTACGACATGGCGGGCCTTAATGAGCCGTACGAGCAGCGGCTCAGCATGACGGGGGCTTATCTGGAGGTCTTTACCGGCCAGTCGGCCAGCCCCGCAGAGCTGGCCGAATTTGCGGAATACGCCAAACAGTACTGGCGCCCCTAAGACGCGGTCTCACATCGCAGTGAGCAGCTTGTCGACGTCGGCCCTGGTCTTTTCGGCGGCGGCCATGCGCACCGGTCCGTATCCACGGATATCCATCGGTGCAGTCAGCACGGACAGCCATTTGTCGTGATCCTCTGCTGTATAGCGTACGGCGGCCTGCTGGAGGATGCCCTGATACCAGCTGAGCAGATCACGGTGCAGACGTGCCTCTTCGTGATGACCGAAGGGGTTCCAGCGATGGCCTCTCAGGCGGCGTCCCTTCGCCAGAAGGCGGAGCGCCGGACGCATCCAGCCGCCGAACTGGATTTTGCGGGGGCGGCCCCGCGCATCGGTTTTGCGGCTGAGGAGCGGCGGGGCAAGGTGATAGTTCACCTGAAAGTTGCCCTCAAATTCGGTTTCGAGCTGATGCGTAAAACGATCGTTGCTCAGAAGGCGGGCCACTTCGAATTCGTCCTTGTAGGCCATCAGTTTGAACAGCGATCTTGCGGCCGCCTTGACCAGCTCTTCAGACCGATCCACAGGAAGGGCATCGCGCAGGGTTTCCAGCTGGGCAGTATAAGATTGTGCATAGGCAACATCCTGATAGCCGGTCAGAAACGTGGCGCGGCGGTCAATCAGCTCGGCCAGGGTTTCTACGCGCGCCTCCTCTTCGGAGTAGAGATCTAACAGGCGCGCCGGATCATGGGCGAAGGCCCGCCCGATGGCCAGGGCCAGGCGGTTCTTCTCGATCGCAACACCGTTCAAGACAATAGCCTGATCAAGGGCGACGAGGCTGACCGGAACCAGTCCCTTTTGCCAAGCAAAGCCCAGCATCATGACATTGGCCAGAACGGCATCGCCAAGCAGAGTTTCTGCCGCTTCATTCGCGTTGAAGCCCGACAGGTTGTCGGCACCGATAACATCGGCGATGGATTTTTCGCGCAGAGTGGCCATCAAGTCGGCATCACGGCGCAGGACCAGATCGCCTGTGGGCATTTCGGCGCGGTTCAGCACCATTTTCGTGCCCTCGCGATAGTGGGCTGACGCTTTCGGAGCGGAACTGACTACCACGTCGCAACCGATTACCGCATCTGCCGCACTTTGGTCGATACGCACCTGATGCAGCGCGTCCGGTGCATTTGAAAGGCGGATGTAGCCGAGTACGGTGCCGAACTTCTGTGCGAAGCCGGTAAAGTCCAGGACGCTGGCGCCTTTCCCTTCCAGATGCGCGGCCATAGTGATCAGAGCACCTACCGTGACGACGCCCGTACCGCCGACACCGGTCACCAGAAGATCGAATGGATCCTCCAGCGATGGCAAAGCAGGCATAGGTAGGCCAGCGGTCAGCGTACCAATGTCCAAAGCGGCAATTTCTTTCTTGCGCCGCGTTGCACCTTCCACGGTTACGAAGCTTGGGCAGAAACCATTCAGGCAGGAGAAATCCTTGTTGCAGCTTGAAAGGTTGATCTTGCGTTTTCGGCCAAAGGGGGTCTCTTTCGGCTCGACACTCAGGCAGTTGGATTCCACCGAACAATCGCCGCAACCCTCACAAACCAGATCATTGATAAAGGCAAACCGCTTTGGATCCTCCATTGTGCCACGCTTGCGGCGGCGGCGTTTTTCGGTGGCGCAGGTCTGTTCGTAAATCAAGACGGTAACGCCGGGGATCTCCCGCAGCTCGCGTTGGACGGTGTCCATTTCGGCACGGTCGTGAAAACTGGTGCCCGCAGGGAAATCGGAGGGGGAGAACTTGCCGATCTCATCGGACACCAGCGCAATCCGGTCGACGCCTTCTGCGCGGCAGGTTTGGGCGATGCCTGAGACACTGACCGGTCCATCCACTGGCTGGCCGCCGGTCATCGCGACCGCATCATTATAAAGAATTTTATAAGTGATATTTGTGCCCGCAGCGACCGCCTGACGGATCGCCAGAGAGCCGGAGTGATACCAGGTGCCCTCGCCAAGGTTCTGGAACACATGCTTGCCGCCGTTGAATTTCGAGGCAACTGTCCAGGGCACCCCTTCGCCTCCCATCTGGGCATAACCGGCGGTGTCGCGGTCCATCCAGCTGGCCATGACATGGCAGCCAATTCCCGAGTTGGCCTTGCTGCCTTCAGGCAGTTTAGTGGAGGTGTTATGAGGGCAGCCCGAGCAGAAATAGGGGGTGCGGGTGGCACCGGGGATATTCAGCAGCTGAGGGGGCTTGGCGGTCAGAATATCTGCCCGCTCCAACAGGTTTTCCTCTGGGAAGAACCGGTTCAGGCGTTCCGCCACGATCGGCACCAGCTGCAAAGGCGACAGCTCACCTGTCCAGGGGATCAGCGGGTTGCCCTGACTGTCATGTTTGCCGACCATCCGTTCCGGTTTGTCGCCTGGCCAGTCGTAGAAATATTCCTTGAACTGGCTCTCGATGATGCCGCGTTTTTCCTCGACTACCAGAACTTCCTGTTTGCCTTTTACAAAACGCAGTGCCTCGGTGCGGGCTAGGGGCCAAACCATCCCAACCTTGTAGATATCAATACCGAGACGTTTGCAGGCGGCCGCATCAAGTCCGAGCAGGCGCAGCGCCTCCATCAGGTCCAGATGTCCCTTGCCCGTGGTGACAAAGCCGAATTTTGCCTCCGGCAGATCGTAGATCCGCGTATCAATCGGATTTGCCTCGGCGAAGGCACGCACCGCACGCAGCTTGGCGTGGATCCGGGTCTCAATCTCGGGCG
Organism: Phaeobacter sp. A36a-5a; assembly: GCF_037911135.1. Lineage (NCBI taxonomy): Bacteria > Pseudomonadati > Pseudomonadota > Alphaproteobacteria > Rhodobacterales > Roseobacteraceae > Phaeobacter > Phaeobacter bryozoorum. The sequence goes on from NZ_JBBLYU010000001.1 coordinate 226,365, forward strand.
AGGGCAGGTCTGATCTGCGGATGTGCAGCCCGCCTGGATAATCGGGCAGTTCGGGGTAGGAGAAAGCGCGGTCCGGGCGCAGGTCCACGGAGCGTGCGCTTTCCACGGTTTCCGAGACGGCTTTGAACCCTACCCAAGTGCCCGAATAGCGCGACAGCGCAAAGCCGTATTCGCCAAACTGCAGGAATTCCCCGACATCGGCCGGGTTCAGGACCGGCATGAACCAGGACATGAAGGCCACGTCGGACTGATGTGGCATTGAGGAGCTGACGCAACCATGGTCATCGCCTGCAACGACCAGAACGCCGCCCTTCTCGGATGAGCCATAGGCGTTGCCGTGCTTCAGCGCATCGCCGGACCTGTCGACCCCCGGTCCCTTGCCATACCACATGGAGAACACGCCCTCGACCTCGCAGTGAGGGTCAAGAATGGCCTGCTGCGCGCCCAAGACGGCGGTTGCGCCCAGATCTTCGTTCACGGCGGGCATGAAGGTGATGTTATTGGCGTCCATGCGTGTGCGGCTGCGCCAGAATTCCAGATCAACGCCGCCTAGCGGAGAGCCGCGATAGCCGGATACAAAGCCTGCGGTATTCAATCCGGCCGATCTGTCGCGCCGTGCCTGATCCAGCATCACGCGCGCCAGTGCCTGGGTGCCGGTCAGAAAGACGCGGCCCGTCGTCATCTCATACCGGTCATCCAGCTGGTAACTGCGAAAATCGTGGCTGAGCTGGGTCATTGGAGTATCCCTTGCAATGATACGATCATATGCGCGAAATGATAATCCACATTGTCTGGATATTCTTGCCAGATTACCTCTGTATTACTCCATTCATGAATGATATTTCCATGTGATGTAAGAATTTGGATGATTTTACCATGGATGATGATCTCACCCTTGATGATCGGGACCGTCGGATCCTGACGCTGCTGCAACAGGATGCGCGGATGTCGAATGCGGATCTGGCAGAGGCGGTGGGGATGTCAGCTTCGGCGTTGTGGCGGCGGGTGCGCGCACTGGAGGAGGCGGGTGTCATTGAGCGCTATGGCGCGGTGGTGAACGCGGCGGCTATGGGGCTGGGATTTCACGCGATTGTCCATGTGCAGCTGACCCGTCACGACCGCGAAAAGCTGGCGGACTTCATCAAGGCGGTTGAGACCAGCCGTCTGGTTCAGGAATGCTATGCGACCACGGGGCAGTCGGATTACCACCTGCGGGTATTGGCGCCTGATCTTGACGCCTACAATCGGTTTCTTGAGGAGTTTCTGTTCCGCCTGCCTGCGGTTGCCAGTGCGCAAACAAACGTGGTGCTGCGGACCATCAAGCGCGACGAACCTGTCACGCGCTGAGCTTTGTCCCGGGCGCCGACAGCTTAGGTCGCGCTGCTTCGGCTTTCAGCCGAAACTGACATGCGCCCAGGCAGCTGCCATCGCAAGATAGGTGAGTTGGTGTAAGGCCTGGTCGGTGCCCATCGCGCGCCAGTAGACAGCCATATTCGGTGCCAGTTCCTTGCGTTTGGAATAGCAGGCCTTGCAATAGTCGATGTTGAAATGTGCCACCCATTCCAGCGCGCAGATGATCAAGATGAAGCCAACCGGAGCCCCCATGATAACAAAGGCAATAATGGATCCCATCACATGCACCCCCGCATGTTGTGCCCGTCCGGCATGCAGATATTCACCACGACCCGAGAGCATCTTGGGTGTTTGCAGGTAGAAATCCGCAAACATGTGTTTGATCTGAAGCAGGCAAAGCAATCCCAAAAGGGATGCGAGGTGGTCTGTCAAAGCAATGGCCCCGTTTTGTGTCGCGCGCTGAAAGCTTACGTATTTTTTCGAAACAGGCAAATGGCCTGTGGCACTAATCGCCACGACGCTCCGTCATCTGGATAGGCTTTGGGCAAGGTCAGCTGGATTGAGCCGGACAACACGGCGTGTGACGTCCGTCTTGCCATTGCCTGCAACTGGCAATCCGGGCTAGGCATATCGGGATCAGTTTCCGTAACATTTTCCATTTCGGAGCCGTCCCATAGAACGCACTCTTTTTCGGTTTATCTGGAACTACTCAAAGCGCGACCAACTGGTTCTGTTGGTGGTCACGGCCTGCCTGTTTCCACTTCTCTATCTCACTCTGGAACTGCCAAAACGCATCATCAACGATGCTATCGGGGCGCAGAGCTCCACAATTGACCTGCTTGGGTACGAGTTGAACCAGCTGCATTATCTCTGGCTTCTCTGCGGTGGATTTCTTCTGGCGGTTCTCGCGCATGGTCTGCTGAAAATGCGCATCAACACGATGAAGGGGGTTCTGGCCGAGCGGATGCTGCGGCGGTTTCGCTATCGGTTGATCTCGCGTGTTGTGCGATTCCCACAGCCGTATTTCGAGCGGGTAAGCCAGGGCGAACTGGTGTCTATGATCACCTCGGAAAGTGAGCCGATGGGGGGGTTGATGGGGGATGCGGTCAGCCAGCCGGTGCTACAGGCCGGTCAGATGCTGACGATCCTCTATTTTCTGTTCATGCAGAGTGTCTGGTTCGGTCTGGCGGCGGTTGCGCTAATTCCCTTGCAGGGCTGGTTGATCCCGATGTTGCAGCGGCAAATCAACCTGTTGAACAAGAAGCGTATTCATCAGATCCGCGCTTTGGCCTCCGAGATCGGCGAAAGCGCTGCTGGCGCATCTACCCTACGTCTGAACGGCGGTTGGCGTTACCGGATGGCTGTCATCACGGATCGGCTCGGATGGCTCTATGACATCCGGTTTGCGATCTATCAGAAAAAATTCTTCATGAAGTTTCTCAACAACTTCATTACCCAGCTGACACCGTTTCTGTTCTATGCAGTTGGCGGCTATCTGGTGCTTGAAGGCAAGGTCTCGCTCGGTGCACTGGTTGCAGCCCTTGCCGCCTACAAGGACTTGGCATCGCCCTGGAAGGAACTTCTGGCCTATTACAACCAGACGCAGGATATGGCGTTGCGCTGGGATGTGATCCTGGAGCGATTTGACCCGCCCGGCATGGTCGATGAGGCCTTGATGACGGGCGCGCCCGAGGATTTGAAACGGCTTCGGGGCGATATCGTCGTGGAGGGGGTCAACGTCCGCGATGCGGATGGCAATCTTGTTCTGGAAGATCTCAATGCCCGCTTCCCGGCAGGCAAGGTGATCGGGGTTGCCGCGCCTTCGGAGGAGGATCGCCGTGCGTTGGCGGGATTGTTGACCCGCGAATTGCTGCCTTCGGCGGGCAAGGTCTGTATCGATGACCAGAACATGCGTGAAATTCATCAGGCGGTGATCGCTGCCCGCATCGGTCATGCCACGTCCCGCCCGGTGCTGTTTCAAGGCTCTTTTGGCGACAATGTGATGATGCCGATCAGGCAGCGGCCGCTTGGTACTGCGCAGGACCTGCGGCGCTATGATGTGGCGCAGCGTGCGGGTAACAGCCCAGATCCACTGGACGCCTCCTGGCTGGACCCGAGCCTGGCCGGGTTCTCCAGCGAGGCGGAGCTGCGCGACTGGTGGTTGCGGTTGGTGTCGGGGATCGGGTCCGATACCGCCCTGTTCCGTCGTGGCGTCGAACAGCGTTTTGATGCCAAGAGTCATTCAGAATTGGCGCTTCAGCTGGTCGAACTGCGGCCAAAGGTGCAGCAGGCGGTTACCAAGGCGGGCCTGGAACAATACGTGCACTTTCTGGCGTCAGATCGGTACAATCCGGCCCTGCCGGTGGCGGAGAACCTTCTCTATGCAACCACGCAAGCGCGGATCACCGAAGACGTCCTGAGGCAACAGAGTGATTTTCTGGATCAACTCAGGGCACTCGATCTTGACGTCGATCTCGTCGCGCTCAGCCGTGACGTGGTGGAAATGCTGCGGCAGATCTTTGGCATTGACGGTACCGATCATCCGCTCTTCCGCAAGCTTGGGCTGGAGGCTTCGGCCTATGAGGGGGCGCTGGCTCTGGTCGACAAGACCCGGAACGATGGCGTCTCTACGCTGAGCCATGAAGAACTTGCGCGGTTACTTATCGTGCCTTTCAGCATCTCTGCCGAGCAAATCGGTGCTGCGTTCAGCGATGAGATAGAAGAGCGCATTCTTGCGTTCCGCCAAAGCCACTCCAAGCAATTGACGGCTACGCTGGGTGATATTTTCGAGCCGCTTGATGAGGCGGCCTTTGCTCCGGGTCTGACGGTGCTCGAGAATGCCCTGTTCGGCAAGATCTCCGATAGCGCCGGCGGGCGAGCCGAGGAAGTGCAGAAGCTGGTCTCAGAGGTTCTTGTCGAGAACGGCGTGCGTGATCGGGTTGTTGAGCTGATTTTTGATCTGCCGATTGCGATAGGCGGGCAGGGGCTTGCAGCCAGCTTTGCCGAGCCGCTTGCCTTCTCGCGCGCTTCGATCAAGCGCCCGGATATCCTGATCCTAGACGCTGCAATGGCGAGCTACGATCTGGATACACGCATCGCCATTCACAAGAACCTGCGCCATCTTTTGCCAGAGACGACGCTGATCTATCTGGGCAGCAGTTTTGAAAGCCCGGATGTCTTCGACAGTTATTATGAGCTTCGCCAGGGCCGGTTGGTGAGTGACACCCCCGCTGCGGATGCGGTCAGTGATGGTGCGGGCAGTGCTGATCTTGCACGGAAACTACGGGCGCTTGAGCAAACGGAGCTGTTCTCCGAGCTCAACCGTCGCCAGCTCCGGCTTCTTGCCTTTGGGGCGCGCTGGTATACCGCCAAGGCTGGTGACACGGTGTTTCTCAAGGACGATGAAGCGAGTGACGGCGCTTATATGATTCTGGAGGGCGAAGCGGGCCTATATCTGCCGCAGGAAGGTGATGACAGCCGTCTCGTAGCCAAGGTCGGTGCCGGTCGCCTGGTTGGCGAACTGGGATTGATCCGGAAGGAACCCAGGGCGCTGAGCATGATTGCCGAAAGCGAGCTGACGTGTTTGCGGATCGGTGAGGAGGAGTTCCTCGCAGTTGTCGAAAACGATGCCGCCACGGCTTTCAAACTGTTGCAGGTGGTTGCTGGCTACGTGTCGAGCTAGCGCGGCCGAGACTTGTGGCAGGGCACGCGCAGGCCGGATGGTCAGACAGGCGGCGCGCATGAGCGACAGGTTCGAAATCCTACTGCGACGGGTAGTTCTGTTATTTGGTTTTGGGCGGCGCGCCGCCGACAAAACTGTTACCATCGGCGTAGTTGCAGGGGGTATCCTGCATATTGAGGTGCAAATCGTCTCCCTCGAATGGATGGGCGCGGGCGAGATCTTCGTCTACTTCGATACCAAGGCCGGGGGCGTCCGAGGGGATGACGAACCCAGCTTCGATCGTGATACTCTGCTTGATCAACGACATGTGGAACGGCGTTTCAATGGTCTCAATCATCAGAAGGTTGGGGATCGACGCTGCCAACTGGATATTGGCAGCCCATTCCACCGGACCGGCGTAGAGATGCGGGGCCATTTGGGCACCAAAAACCTCGGCGATGGCCGCAATCTTCTTGACCTCCCAGATGCCACCTGCCCGCCCCAATGCGGGTTGCAGGATTTCGGCCGCGCCAGCGCGCAGCACAGCGGCAAACTCAGCCTTGGTGGTCAGTCGTTCTCCGGTGGCAACGGGAATGCGCACCCGTTCAGCGACACGGGCCATATCCGCGACCAAATCGGGGGGGGTCGGCTCCTCGAACCATAAGGGGCTATAGGGTTCAAGAGCCTTCCCCAACCGAATGGCGCCGGCGGGCGTGAACTGGCCATGGGTTCCGAATAGTAGGTCGGCACGATCTCCCACAGCCTCACGGATCGCTCGGCAGAAGGCGACGGATTTCGTGATGTCAGATTGCGCCGGCATATGCCCGCCGCGCATCGTATAGGGACCGGCGGGGTCGAATTTGATCGCTGTATATCCGTTCTCCACAGCTGCAATGGCGGATTCAGCTGCCAGCTCGGGGCTGTTCCAGAACGCATCCATGTCGTGATGGGGTTGCGGATAGAGATAAGTATAGGCGCGCAGCCGCTCGTTCATTCGCCCGCCGATAAGTGCGTGAACCGGACGATTGCGATCCTTTCCGAGAATGTCCCAACAGGCGATTTCCAGTCCTGAGAATGCGCCCATGACGCTGAGGTCGGGCCGCTGGGTGAAACCTGACGAGTACGCCCGTCGGAACATCCATTCGATGTTTTCTGGCGATTGTCCCAGCATGTGGCGGTCAAATACATCACGGATCACGTGGCTCATCGCGTCTGGGCCGATCGAGGCCGCGTAGCATTCGCCCCAGCCGATGATGCCGGTATCGGTGGTCACTTTGACGAGGATCCAATAGCGCCCTCCCCAGCCGGGCGCGGGTGGGGCTGTGACGATGATGTCGAGGTCTTGCAGTTTCATGTCATTTCCCCGTGGCTAATGAACGGTTTATTGGTCGAAAACGATGATGTTGCGGCGCGCCGAGCCCGTCTTGGTGTCTGCGATCGCTGCATTGATCTCTTCAAGCCGCCACCGGCCGGAGATCAGCTCGTCCAGCTTCAAACGTCCTTGTTTGTAGAGGTCTACCATCCATGGAATATCGCGCTGGATAACGACGTCGCCCATTTTCGACCCGATCATGCCCTGACCGATAGCCGCCATGATCACGGGTTCGTAGCTGGCTTTCGCGCCGGAATGGGGCATGCCGATCATCACCATGCGCCCACCGACACCGAGATACCTTGTGGCCTGATCGTAGGCGGGGATCGCACCAACGGTGACCAGGACGACATCTGCACCGCGACCGCCAAGCGCTTTGTAGGCGGCCTTCCAAGGGGCATCCAGACTGCCGAGAACCGTATGGGTGGCCCCGAACTCTTCGGCAATGGCCAGCTTGTCCTCGCTGAGGTCGACAGCGACGATGCGGCGGGCGCCGGCGATACGGGCGCCCTGAATCGCATTGAGGCCGACACCGCCTGCACCAATCACCACAACATCCTGGCCTGCGCGCAGCCGGGCGGCGTTCACCGCAGCGCCGACACCGGTGATCACGCCGCAGGACAGAAGTGCCGCAACGTCTTTACCCAGATCTGCCGGAATTTTCACAATCTGGCGTTGGTCAACCACCACCCGTTCTGCAAATGCACCGCAGGCCATGGCCTGCATCAGGGGGGAACCTGCAAGGGTTTTCAGCGGGCCATTGATAGCATCATAGGGGGTCTCGCACAGCGTTGGAGCGCCCCCTGCACAGCTGGGACAGCTGCCGCAGGAGCGGATCAGGGTCACGACCACGCTGTCGCCTTCGGCGAAGCCATGAACATGCTCGCCAACGGCGCTGATCACGCCGGCAGCCTCGTGACCATAGACAGCGGGCAGGAAACCGCCCCAGGCACCCTCCGCATAGGAGATATCACTGTGGCAGATCGCGACGGCATCCAGTGTGACCTCCACTTCACCGCTACGCGGCGCGGCAAGCTGGACATCCTCGATCACAAGCGGGCTGCCGAACTGATGGCATACGGCTGCTTTAACGATAGGCATGTCGCGTCTCTCCCCTTTTGTGGTCACGGTGGACCGGGGGAAGCGAGCCCGCAAGCCCGAAACCGTCTGTGACGCGTCGTATCTTGAAGACGAATTGGCGCAGGGGGCAGGGAAACGGTTGCGCCGATCACCGCCGGGTCAGGAGGGATTTCGTCTGGCTTGCAGTGCGGTGACGCTTTTCGCAAATTGCTGTGCCTCTTCCGGGGCAGAGCCAAGTTGCCGTACTGCGTCAAATATCGCGGTGTGATCAAGCTCTGGATAATGCGCGACCGTGATCTCCTGCAACGATTTTCCGTCTTGGGCGGCCTTGGCACAGAGCTCCTTGACCATCGCCTGCGCCTCACCACGCCGCATATGCTCAGCCAGAGCAAAGCTCAACGCTTCGGCATGAATGGTACCGTTGGCAGCGTTCAGATTGTGCCGCATGCGGTCGACATCCGGTGTCAGCCCCCGGGTCATGGAATTGGCAATCCGCACGGCACTGGCGGCGCAGAAAACGGTCTGCGGCAGGCTTAACCATTCGCCGAACCAGCTTGTGCCGTCCCGTTGGTGCTGATGACCAGCAGAATGATGCAGGGCCGAGAGCTGGGCGTTTGCCTGCGACGTCAGCGCAACCAATGCGGAGGCGCCTACCGGGTTTTGCTTCTGTGGCATTGTGGATGAGGCGCCGCGACTGCTGCTGATCGCAATCTCATCAATACCACTCTGACGGAGGGCGAGGCAGTCAGTACCCAGTTTGCCCAATGCAACGCAGACCCGGGTAAACCAATCGGCAATACGCAAGACCGGCGTGCGGTCGGTATGCCAGCTGCGACCCGGATCGGCGAGCGACAGACCGGCGGCCAGTTCTGCGCGCAGCTCCGCAACCCGGGGGCCAAGCGCGCCAGAGGTGCCCGCGGCGCCTGAAAGTGACACCAGCAGACAGCTGTCGCGCAACCTTGGCAATTCGTCCAACAGCCCAAGCAGGGGCTGTCCCCAGGCGGCCACGACAGCGCCAAAACTTGTTGGCGTGGCCAGCTGGCCGTAGGTGCGTGCGGCCATCGGCAGGCTGGCATGGGCTTCAGCCAAATCGGAGAGCTGGGCCAGCAGCGCCAGCAGATCTCCTTCCACCGCCGCAAGCGCCTGTCGCAGGCGTAGCATCAGCGCGCTGTCCATGATGTCCTGCGAGGTGGCGCCCCAATGAATATATTGTGCATGTTCCGGCGCGCTCATCTCGCTCCGCAGTGCTGCGACCAGACCTGGAACCGGCACGCCGTTCTGCCCAGCCGCAGCAGCCAGTGCCCCAGGATCAAGGGCGACCTCCATCACGGCGCGTCCGATCGCGGCGGCGCTGTCTTCGGGGATCATGCCGACTTTGCCCTGCGCCTTCGCTAGCGCACCTTCGACCAGCAGCATGGCACGGATTTCAGCACTGTCTGAAAACAGCCGGGAGACATCTCCGGCAGGAAAAAGCGCGGCATAGAGCTGACTGTCAAAAAGAGAAGCGGCCATCAGAGATCTTTCACTATGGTTGCCATCACCGTTGCCAGTTGATCGGGCGCGGCAAAGAACGGCGAATGTGACGTGTCGAGATTTTTTACCCGATCAGTGGGCCAATCCGCCACCATTTCTGCCTGATACTCTGGCGGGATGACGCGATCTTGGGTGCATCGAATATAGGCTTTTGGTGTCGCGGCCCATTGTGGACCCAGTTTCACGGGCGTGTCTTGCGGCCTGATCGGCTGCGGTGCCAGTCGCGACAGCGCATAGTCCACCACTGACCTCGGGCAATCGTGGTATAGCAAATCCGGTGCGGCTTCGGGGTCGAAACAGTAGCTTTGCCCGTCCGCGGTTTTCAAAACCTTGCCGATGAGCGGTTGGCTTGGGCCGCGTTTGCGCATGTCGATCATCGACAGGCCATTCCGGGGGACATAGGCGCAAAGGTAAATCAATCCACGCAGCGGTGGGCCGATATCGGCTGCGGCTGAAATCGGGTAGCCGGCCCAGGAATGGCCCACAACGATAGTCTCTGATCGCGCGGCGTCGCGGACAGCGGCTACGGTTTCCTCCAAAGTGACAGCGACTGGATCGCACCCCCGCGCGTTGCCGCCTATACGAGGGCCGGGAAGGTCGATGGTTCGTGCGTTGATCCCGCGTGCTTCCAGTTGAGGCAGGACGTCGCGCCAGCACCACGAACCGTGGCAGGAGCCGTGGACCAGCAGCAGATCAGTCAATATGCCCGAGCTCCCTCAGGAAGGTCACCAAACGGTCGGCAAAGATATCGGGCTGTTCGACACAGGGAAGATGTCCGGCGCGGCGGATCAGCTCGAACCTTGATCCGGGGATTAAATCCACCGTTTCGCGAACCAGATCTGCCGGCGTTGCACCATCATCCGATCCCGCGATGCCCAAGGTTGGCAGGCGCAGGCCGCTGGTTGGGGTGTAAAAATCAGTTCCGGCGATGGCCGCGCAGCAGCCGATATAGCCTTCGACCGATTGCCCAAGCAGCTGGGCGCGCCAGTGGGCCAGCTCCGGGGACCTGTAGAAGGCTGGAGCAAACCAGTTCTGCATGATCGTGTCGGCGACCGCATCAAGCCCATCCTGCTTGATCGCATCAATGCGCTGTTGCCATTTGGCGGCGGTGCCAATCTTGGCCGCCGTATTCGAGAGCACCAGTCCGCGTATCAGATCCAGCCGCTTGACGGCCAGCCCCTGCGCGATCATCCCGCCGATCGACAAACCAACAAAAATACAGTCCCGCACCCCCAGATGATCCAGCAGGCGCTCGGCATCGCGTACCAGAGCGCCCATCGAATAGGGAGCGGGCGTGGCCGACGTGCCGCCATGGCCGCGCAGGTCATAGCGAATGATGCGCAGCGACGGCGGCAAGCGCGTCACCACGTCGTCCCAGACATGCAGATCGGTGCCGAGTGAATTGGCGAACACCAGCGTCGGGCCGTCAGGCGTTCCATCCAATTGATAGTTCACCCGGATGTCACCCAGATCTGCAAGCGGCATGGAACTCCTCCTGAGCTTATTCGATGCGCTTCCCTAGCCTGCGTGTTTCAGGACGTAAACCCGATCCGAGCACCGCCATGCGGCTGGATCGCGGCTCTATTCGGCAGTCTCGAGCCGCATATGGGCCATGATTTGCCCATGGTCGGAGGCCAGCTTGTTATAAGGCGCTTCGGGGTGGCTGCCATCAGTAAGGTGGTCGTTGAAGACGCTGAAATATTGCATTTCGCCGATGGCCCCTGTCCATTCGGGATCAAAATGGCGGGATATATAGATCTGATCGATGCTCTGGTGCACGCCTCCGAATGTGGTGGTGTATACCACGTCACGGAGAGATTTCTTGAGAAACAGCTTTTCCGCCGAACGCAGGCGAACCCGGTCGATCATTTCCCGGATCTGACGGTCTTCGTCCGGGTTGTAGCGATCTCCCGAGTGGCGAGCGTCATGCCGCAGCATCCAGGAGTAGTTGCGAAACGGTGTCTCGCCGCTGATGATTTCAGAGCTGACGGCATCCTCGCTATCATTGAAGTCTCCCAGGACCATGACCGGCCGGTCCTGTTCCAGCTCGTCCAGGATGGCGCGGCGCAGAACCCAGGCCTCGGCCATACGCCGCAGAGCTGCCCGCAACGCGCCCATGGCCCGCCCACTGGCATCATAAGCCGTGAGCACGGTTTCGGGCGCATAAGGCGCCCCAAGTGGTGTTATGAACTCGCCCAGTTTCGATTTCAGGTGGCAGTTGAATACGCTGATGATTTGGTCCGCGACGGGAATGCGGGCCTTCATGATCGGTCGAGACAGCCGTCGCAGCGTGTAGTAGCCTGCGTCATCCTCGCCGCCCAGGCAGGCCATCGGGATATCCAGCGGCAGCGGCAGGTCCTGAATAATCTCGACCGGTTCCACAAAACCCGTACGTGACAGAATCGCGAGACCGGGGCGACGCTTGCCCGGAGTGTCGTGGTCATTTGTATTGGCAGCATAGGCCAGCTTGGCATCGGTATAGGGCGTATAGACCAGTTTGCGGAATATGGCTTTGCGGTGGTAGCGTTTGGAGCGATCGGGCAGGGTCGCGGCGTTTACCTGTTTGCCACGCCGATCGGTTTCGGCGATCACCTCGCGCAGCGTCGCCTCATCGAAGATTTCCTGAAACCCCACGATATCGGCATCGAGCGTCAGCAGCTGATCGGCCAACCAATCGGATTTCCAAGCATATTCCTCGGGCGTGTAGCTTTGAAACCTGTAGTATTCTTGATCGGGACCGATCAGGTTCTTCACATTGAAGGAGGCGATAGTGAACTCGGTCATAGGGGCACTCCAGGGGCGAAGGGCACCGGATCGATCGGCGCGAGTGTGAAGCCTATCCGAACTTTTGTAGCGCTTCGGCAAAAATGGCGGGGTCGACATTGCCACCGGTCGCAATGGCAATGGCGCTCGATCCGTTGAGGTGGTCTGCGTGAAACAAAGCTGCCGCCAGCGAGACAGCACCGCCAGGCTCCAGCACGATTTTGAGCCTCGAATAGGCCAGCGCCATGGCGTGCATGGCCTCGTCTTCGCTGACAGCAATTCCGGAACCGCAGAGCCGTGACAGGATCGGGAAGGTGATTTCGCCGGGTGCAGGCGTGAGAATAGCGTCACAGAGTGAGCCGGCCGTGGTGTCATTGCGACAGATCCGCCCGGCGGCCAGTGACCTGGCAACGTCATCGAACCCCTGCGGTTCACAGGGGCGAACCCGCATTTTTGGCGCAGCGTGTTCCAGCGCCAAGGCAACCCCCGAAGTCAAACCACCACCGCCGCAGCAGACCAGAACATCCGCCTCGGTCACGTCTTGTTCAGCAGCCTGTCGGGCGATTTCCAGACCAACTGTGCCCTGACCGGCGATGACCTCGTCGTCGTCGTAGGGCTTGATCAGGGTGAGGCCGCGAGCCTCTGCCAGCTCTGCCCCAATGGCGTCACGATTATCGGTGGCGCGATTGAACAGCACCACCTCTGCGCCGAGCGCACGGGTGTTGGCGATCTTAATTCTTGGGGCGTCCTGCGGCATCAGGATCACGGCGGGTGTGCCATGGGCGGCCGCCGCTGCGGCCACACCCTGCGCATGATTGCCACTTGAATAAGCAAGCACGCCTTTCTTGCGCTGATCCTGGCTGAGCGCAGACAGCGCGGCCCAGCCCCCCCGGAACTTGAACGATCCGGTATGTTGCAGGCACTCGGCCTTGATCAGTACCCGGCGACCCGCGATGTCGTCCAGAAAGGGGGAGGAGAGCAACGGCGTTTCGCGGGCGTGGCCCCGCAGGCGCTCCGCAGCGGCACTGATTGCGGCAAAGGATGTCATTGGGCGACCTCGAGAATTCGGTGGATAAGGGCAAGCGCCTTGGGTTCGTCCAGAAACGGGACATGGCCGCGATCCGGCACTTCCATGGCGATCAGGTCCGGCAGACGGCGCTGCATGTTCTCGTAGGTCTCAGCCGTCAGAATGTCGGAGTTCGCGCCGCGGATCACGCCGCAGGGCAGACCTTCAAGTGATTGAAACAATGGCCAGAGATCCGGCGCTGGCCCCGCTGCAGCCTGCGCCAAGAGAGCTTCACGCAACCGGGCGTCATAGCGCAGCGCCAAACCCGTCCGGGTCTGCGTGTAAAAAACCTCGGCTTCTTCGCGCCAGCGTGTCATCGGCACATCGGGAAACGCTGGCGCCATATGGGTCGCAAGCGCGGAGGCGGCTTCTTCGTGGGTTTTGGCTGCCGGACGATATCCGACATAGGCCATAATCCGGGTGATCCCATCTGCCGGAATTTCTGGCCCGACATCGTTCAGGATCACACCGGCCAATCGCTCCTTGTGTAGAGCGGCCAGTGCCATCGCCACCAACCCGCCGCGCGAGGTGCCGAGTAGCGTCACGCGATCAATGCCCAGATGGTCCAGCAGCTCGATCACATCCTGCGCCTCGCGCGGGGCCGAATAGCTATGGATATCGTCTGCATATTGAGACCGGCCCCGACCCCGGGCGTCCAGGGTGATCAGGCGATGGCCATGAATATGCGGCCGCAGGTAGCGAAAGTCCTGCCCGTCACGTGTGAGCCCTGCCAGGCACAATAGGGGTGGGCGGGAAATGGCTGTTGTCTGGGGGGCGAAGTCTGGATCGTCATAGGCCAGCTCCAGCCCGTCAGAGCTGGTAAAATATGAGAATGCGCGTGGCGTGTTCAGCACGGGTTTATCCCCCCGCCAGGTCAGGGATACTGGCCAGATCCCTCAGCACGTGATGCGGCCTCCACGGCAGGCGATCCATAGGTTCACCACTTCGGTTCACCCAAGCCGTGGTAAACCCGTATCCCGCCGCACCGGCAGCGTCCCAGCCGTTGGAGGACACGAAAAGCACTTCATCGCGCTGGCAGCCAAAGCGTTTGCCGACAAGGTCATAGACCTGCGGGTCCGGTTTAAAGACACCAACGCTTTCGACAGAGAGCACATCGTCCAGCAGGTCGCCGACCCCTGCGGATTGAACGGCTCCGTCCAGCATCTCGGGTGATCCGTTGGAGAGGATTGCGGTCTGCAAGCCCGCAGTCTTGAGGGCGCGCAGCATCTGCGGAACCTCATCATAGGCCTGAAGCTGCCAGTAGAGATCCAGCAGGCGCTTTCGCAGCTGCGGGTCACCGCTCAGGCCGGTGGCCTCCATGGCCCAATCCAACCCGTCCTGGGTGACCTGCCAGAAATCGGCATGTGAGTTTGTGATTACACGCAGCCAAGTGTATTGTAGCTGCTTCAGCCGCCAGTGGTTGGCCAGCTCTGCCCAATTGTCGATCAGATGCGGAAACTCCGGCTCACCTGCAGCTTGCCGTGCGGCCGCTGTCACATCGAACAATGTGCCATAGGCATCAAAGATACAGGTGCTGATTGCCATGGGGCCTCCGGTTCGATGTCCTGCGGTTGTCCCAGCCTAGGCGCAAACGGGGCGCAAATTCCAGCCACAATCATTTCTCGCCGCTCTACGGACGCCCGGGAAGGGTGCGACCGGGGCTGCTTCGGATCATCGGGTTTACATCACGGTGGTGTCCTATACTGTGCGCGCCTTTGTAACGTGAAAGCAACTGGAGGTCCCATGACCGAGGTAAAAAGCGGCGATACCGTACGCATCCACTACACAGGCAAGCTGACAGACGGCAGTGTCTTTGACAGCTCTGAAGGGCGCGAGCCGCTTGAGTTCACCGTCGGCTCTGGTCAGGTTATCGAGGGTATGGACGCCGGTCTGCTCGGCATGGCCGCAGGCGAGACGAAAACGCTCAACATTCCCGCGGATCAGGCCTATGGCCCCAGCCACGACGAGGCGCGGCAGAGCATTCCGCGTGAAGGGATCCCTGATGACATCCCGCTTGAGGTTGGAACACAATTGCAGATGCAGGCTCCGACGGGCGAAGTGCTGCCGGTGACCGTGGTTGAGGTGAGCGAGGCGACTGTGACCCTTGATGCCAATCATCCCCTGGCAGGCAAAGACCTGATCTTTGATATCGAGCTGGTCTCGATCAACTGATCGCATCTGAGGCGGTGCCTCTTGCGCCGCCTCGTCAAACCGGCTCTTTTGCAGTGGGATATGCCGTGGTGAAAGAGGACGGAATGACTGATATTTCTACGTCAGCCGCATTGATGGATCTTCTGGGTATATCCGTGCCGATTCTCCAGTCTCCCATGGCCGGCGTCAGCACGCCCCAGATGGCGGCGGCTGTCAGCAATGCCGGTGGGTTGGGCGCCCTGGGTATCGGAGCGGCAAGCATCGACCAGGCTGAGGAGATGCTGCGTCAAACGGTGGCACTGACTGGCCGACCCTTTAACGTCAATGTGTTCTGCCACCGGCCAGCGCTTGAGGATTCCTCCCGCGAGGCGGCCTGGCTCAGCGCCTTGGCACCGGTGTTTCACAGCTACAACACGGCGCCGCCGGAGGCGCTGCGCGAAATCTACACCAGCTTCTGCGTTGATACCGATATGCAGGAGATGCTGATTGCGCAGCGCCCGGCAGTTGTCAGCTTCCACTTCGGTTTGCCGCCGCAGGGGGTGATCTCGGCTCTGAAGTCAGCCGGCATTATCTTGCTGGCCACAGCAACCTCACTTGCCGAGGCTGCTGTGTTGGTGAGCGCCGGGATCGACGCCATTGTTGCACAGGGGTGGGAGGCCGGAGGCCATCGGGGTATCTTTGATCCGCGCGGCGCGGATCCCAGGCTTGGAACTCTTGAACTGGTCCGCGAACTGGTCACCAACCTGAACCTGCCGGTGATCGCCGCAGGCGGGTTGATGACCGGTGCCGATATTGCAAAGGCGCTGGCAGCAGGTGCCGTCGCTGCGCAGTTGGGCACCGCGTTCATCGCCTGTCCCGAGAGCAGTGCCGATGCGGGCTATCGGGCCGCCTTGTTGGCCGCGGATCCGAAAACAGAGATGACGACGGTAATTTCAGGTCGCCCGGCCCGCTGTCTGAGAAACCGTTTCACCGACCTTGCGCAGAAGCTCGATCCGACGATCATTCCGGATTACCCCATTGCCTATGATGCCGGGAAAGCCCTGAACACTGCGGCGAAGCAGGCTGGCGAGCTCGGATATGGCGCGCAATGGGCCGGACAGGGCGCTGCCGGAGTTCGTGCTATGCCCGCGGCTGATCTCATGCAGCAGCTTCTTTCAGAACTGGCTGCGGAACAGTGATTTCAAGCGGAGACAGCAACAAGAAAGGGCACCCGCTGGGTGCCCTTGGTTCTTGTGACAGGGATTGGCAGCAGGTCAGAGATTGTCCTGCTGCGGCATGCCAAGGACATGAAAACCACCGTCGACGCGGATGATCTCGCCCGTCGTGCAGGCCCCTGCGTCGGAGGCGAGATAGACGGCTGTACCACCAACCGCTTCCAACGTGGCGTTATCGCGCAATGGGGCGTTCTGCGCCGTATGTTTAAACGTCTTGCGGGCACCACCGATGGCGGCCCCTGCCAGGGTTTTCATCGGGCCGGGGGAGATGGCGTTCACACGGATGCCTTCGGGGCCGAGATCATTGGCCAGGTAACGCGTGGCGCTTTCCAATGCCGCCTTTGCGACACCCATCACGTTGTAGTTGGGCACCACTCGGTTCGATCCCTGGTAGGTCAGGGTCAGCAACGTGCCGCCATTGGCCTTCATCAGCGGGTAGGCGCGGCGCGCCACCTCGACAAAGGAATAGGCGGAGATATCCATCGAATTCTTGAAGTTCTCGCGGCTGGTGTCGAGGAAGCGTCCGGTCAGCTCGGTCTTGTCCGAATAGGCGATGGCGTGCACCACGAAGTCGACGCTGTCCCAGCGTGCCGCCAATTGCTCGAACGCGGTGTCGAGCGACGCATCATCGGTGACGTCCACATCGACCATAAAGTCGCTGCCAACGCTCTGGGCCAGCGGTTCCAACCGTTTACCAAAGGCTTCACCCTGATAGGTGAATGCCAGTTCGGCCCCCGCATCGGCCATGGCCTTAGCGATGCCCCAAGCGATCGAACGGTCGTTTGCGACCCCCATGATCAGGCCACGTTTGCCCGTCAATACTCCTGACATCCGCCGTTATCCTTTGTATTTGCTCAATACCATTGAGCCATTGGTGCCGCCAAAGCCGAAGCTGTTGGTCATTACGCTGTCAAGGCCCGCGTTTTCCACCAGCTGGGTTGCGACCTCTCCCGGCTCGATGCCCTCGGCCAGCGTGTCGACGTTGATCGACGGCGTGATGAAGTCATTGTCCAGCATCAGAAGGCAGAAGATCGCCTCCAGTGCGCCCGCCGCGCCCTGCGCATGACCGGTCATTGATTTGGTCGAAGAAATCGGCGGCACGTTGCCCGCGCCGAAAACCCGGCGGGCCGCTTCGATCTCGCCGACGTCGCCGACCGGGGTCGAGGTGCCGTGGGCGTTGATATAGTCCACCTTGCGGCCGTCCGGCAGGGATTGCAGGGCCAGACGCATAGCGCGCTCGCCGCCTTCGCCGGAGGGGGCGACCATATCGTGGCCATCGGAGGTGGCGGCAAAGCCGGTCACTTCGGCGTAGATCTTGGCACCGCGCGCCAGGGCGTGATCCAGATCCTCCAGCACGACGATACCGCCGCCACCAGAGATCACGAAACCGTCACGGTCCTGATCAAACGCGCGGGAGGCTTTCTCCGGCGTGTCGTTGTATTTGGACGACATCGCGCCCATCGCATCGAACAGGCACGACAGGGTCCAGTCCAGTTCCTCGCCACCACCGGCGAACATCACATCCTGCTTACCCATCATGATCTGCTCAGCCGCATTGCCGATACAGTGCAGCGAGGTCGAGCAGGCCGAGGTGATCGAGTAGTTGATACCTTTGATTTTGAAGGCTGTGGCCAGATTTGCCGAGATCGTGGAAGACATGCACTTGGGAACAGCAAACGGCCCGATCCGCTTCGTGGCTCCGGTTTTCAGCACGGTCTGATGGGCTGCCAGCATGGCCGATGTGGACGGCCCGCCCGAACCGGCCACCAGACCGGTCCGCTCATTCACCACTTGATCTTCGGAGAGGCCGGCATCGGCAATTGCCTGGCTCATCGCTATATGGGCATAGGCCGCGCCAGCCCCCATAAAACGCAGGGTACGCTTGTCGACATGGTCAGCAACATTCAGCTTGAGCGTTCCCGCAATTTGGCTGCGAAAGCCATGCTCGACCATTTCGGGGCTGGCCTCGATGCCAGATTTTCCTGCTTTGAGAGAGGCGAGAACCTCTTCGGCATTGTTCCCGATGGACGAGACGATGCCCAGACCGGTGACGACGACGCGACGCATGATGCGTACTCCTATTTCTTGTTCAAGGGGCGGGGAGAGCTGCGGATCAGCTCTCGGAGAGGGCCACCTTCATGTCCTTGACCTGGTAGATAACTTCACCATCGGCTTCCACGATGCCGTCGGCAACCCCCATGGTCAGGCGACGGGTCTGGATCGCTTTGGTGAAATCGATCTTATAGGTCAGCATCTTGCGGTCGGGGCGCACCATCCCAGTCAGTTTCACCTCGCCTACACCCAGCGCATAGCCGCGACCCTGCCAGCCACGCCAGCCCAGGTTGAAGCCAGTGAGCTGCCAGAGGCCGTCAAGACCCAGACATCCGGGCATGATCGGGTTGCCGGGGAAATGACAGTCAAAGAACCACAGGTCAGGCGTGATATCGAACTCGGCCGTAATGTGACCCTTGCCGTGGGCGCCGCCATCGGCCGACACATCGGTGATGCGATCCATCATCAACATGGGAGGGGCGGGCAGCTGTGCGTTGCCAGGGCCGAACAGCTCGCCTCTGGCGCATTTCAGCAAATCGTCTTTGTCAAAGCTGCTGGGGTAATCGGCCATGCTGGCGCTTCTCCTGCCTATGTTATGATCGTGTATCTGGCTCCCTGTAGCACCCGTTTCGACTCTCCTGCAAGGGTTCCGGGTGCCGAGGGCACACCAGCATTCAGCCTGTGGCCTTCAGGTTTTTCAACTGTGACAGTCTACAGATACAGATCGGAGCTACGCAAATTGAATTGAATGCAAGGACCCTTTCGGCCTATAAATGCGGCCAGCAACGCTATGCAGGACCGCTACATGACGCCAACACCAGCAGATATCGCTACCAACTGGCTGGAAACAGCCGGATTGCGCCCGACCCGTCAGCGGGTGGCGCTGGCAGAGTTGTTGGTGGGCGACGGCAAGCATCGCCATGTGACCGCCGAGAGCCTGTTTGACGCGGCAAAGGACAAGGGTGCAGCTGTTTCACTTGCGACGGTCTACAACACGTTGCGCGCCTTTTGCGATGCTGGCGTCTTGCAGGAAATCACAGTCGATGGGTCCAAAAGCTATTTTGACACCAATACGCACGACCACCCCCATTTTTACTGGGAAGACGAGGGGCGTCTGTCGGATGCGCCATCCGATCAGCTGGTGATCAAGAGCCTGCCCGCGGCGCCGCAGGGCGTTGAAATCGCGTCCGTCGACGTTGTGATCCGACTGCGCAAGGTCTGATCGTTGGAACGCCGGGCGCTGCGCTCATGTGCGTGCTAGAGTATTTCCGTAACCGTTTTCGCCAGAATCTGCTGCGCGGTCTCTATCACGCTGCCTTTTGACGGCGGGCTGTGGCTGATCAGGACCAAGGGCTCCTCTGCCGATGTGTCGCTGATGGGTATCGCGACCAGTGGCTTGCCATCGTAGGAGCGTAAATCGGGGGGCCTGCTGTAGGTGATGCCGATCCCTTCGCCATGGGCGGCCAGGCTGCGCAGCAGCTCGACCGATGCCGCCCGGTGGGCAATTCGGGGCAGCGCGCCAATGGATTTGAACAGGCCAAGCATGTGGCGCACGGACAATCCTTCTTCGGACAGAATCAGGGGCTGTTCGGCCAGATCGGCCAAGGACAGGCGGTCACGATCTGCAAGTGGGTGACCATTGGGCATCAGCGCTACGGGGCCGCGCCGCAACACCTCCTGCCGGACGAAGCTTGCATCCACGCCCAGGTCATAGCTGATCGCCAAGTCGATATTCCCGGCGGTCATCGAGGCCAGCAGCGGTTCAAAGTGATCCGTCCTGTAGCGGATGGCCACACCGGGCAAGCCGATCCGAAGGCGCTGCAGCGCTGGGGCCAACAGAAAGGGAGCCAGATCGGTAAAACATCCCAGGGTCAGCTGCTGGCCGTCGGTTTGATCTGTGCCCCGACGTTCCAGCCGCGCGGCCTGATCTAGGAGCGCTTGCGCACGGTCTGCGAAACTGCGGCCTTGTGGAGTCAGGATCATGCCGGCCCCGCGACGCCTCAGGAACAGGGGCTCCCCCAGCTGCGCCTCGATCCGGGCAAGCGCTGTGGACAACGCGGGCTGGCTGACATGCACAGCGGCAGCCGCCGCCGACAGGCTGCCGTGCTGAGCGATCGCGCAGACATATTCGTAGTGGCGTAGAGTTAGGTATAACATCAGTTTATTTTCTGCATACTAAGATATTATTTGAGCACGCCGCCCCGCCGGGTGCAACATCGGCCCGAAACGGGTGACTGCAACCAGATGCTGTCACCCGTACTCCCGATACCAAGGATTGATCGATGCCCCATCCCCTCATCACCCGAGACCATATTGACGATTTCCAACGCGATGGCGTTGTGTTGATCCGCGGTCTCTTCGTCGATCAGGTCGATATTCTGCGCGACGGCGTCGAGGCGAATATGGCGCAGCCCGGCCCCTATGCTTCCAACAATGAAAAACCCGGGCAGACCGGGCGGTTCTTTGATGACTATTGCAATTGGACCCGGATCCCTCAGTTTCAGCAGGCAATCGAACAATCGCCCGTGGCGGAGGTGGCCGCAGATCTGATGCAGTCCAAACGGGTGCAGATGTTCCACGACCACGTGCTGGTGAAAGAGCCGGGCACCTCCATGGCGACGCCCTGGCATCAGGATGGGCCTTATTATTTCGTCGAAGGACAGCAGACCATCAGCTTCTGGTCGCCGCTCGATCCTGTCACGAACGCCTCGCTGCGATGCGTTGCAGGCTCGCACCGCTGGGAGAAGGAGGTGTTGCCAACGCGCTGGGTCTCCGAGGAGGGCTTCTTTGCCGATGAGGGGCAGTACATGCCGGTGCCGGATCCCGATGCCGAAGGGATGACAATCCTGGAGTGGGAGATGCAGCCAGGTGACGCCGTCGCCTTTAATTACCGGACGCTGCACGGCGCCCGCGCCAATACCAGCGAAACCCGTCGCCGCGCCTTTTCGTTGCGTCTGGTCGGGGAGGACGCACGCTATATTGAACGCCCCGGCCCAACCTCGCCGCCCTATCCGGGTCATGACATGGTGTCGGGTCAGACCCTCCGCGAGGATTGGTTTCCCGTTCTATTGCAGCGCTAAGCTATGACAGGGTCGCGCTGCATTGGCGCTCGGAGCCTAGAACCACTGTCCCGGCTCCATCAGGCCCAGATCAAGCAGCTGACGAGAATGCCAGTCAAAGGGGGCCGAGTTGTGCCATCGAAAACTGTCGATCTCAAAGGAGGATCCCGGGTTGCGTTTCAACGCCTTTGCGGTGCGAAAAGAGCAAATCGCGGCGGTCAGATTGTGGTGCCAGGGGCAGGCGTAGGTGTTGTACTCCGGTTCGTTGAACCGGTGGTCCTCAAACAGCCGTAGTTCCGGTTTTGCACGGAACAGCGAAATCCGGTCGATCTTTCGGCTTGCTGCGGGGATATGTTCTTCATAGCGCCAGCGTATGCCGCCGTAGAAATCCAGCTGGCGATCAAGCGGATGGCCGGTCTGTGGATCAATGCGAGCCTGTGCATAGTAGCCGGATTTATCCAGATGCGCGGTTTCCAGCGATACGCCGTTTGGTGCTGCGTCCAGATCGGCGGCATAAAGATCAACGACATAGGTCAGCATGGCCGCGCGCCGCTCTTCGCCATGAAACCCCAAGAGTTCGACAACATTGCGACTCTCACAGAAGGGGTAGAACAGGTACTCTGCATTGTAGCAGTAATAGAGCCAGCAACCCGGTGCGGCTCTCGCGATCACCTTGTTGATGGCCTCGATCACCGCTTCACGCGCGCTACAGTCAAAGGGCACACGGTGGATGCGCGTCTCCAGATCGTAGGGGATGTCAAAAGCGTCCGGCATAAAGGCCACAACGGTTGTAAAGCCGAGATCAAGATGGTGGCGCAGGGTGGTCGCAATCTCCACCTTATCCTCGACAAAGATCAGAGCGACGGGCCCTGTTGTCAGGATCTTGTCCCCGGCGCCAAGAAACCCTTCGAGTGATGAATGCATCATATCTGATTGCCTGCTGTTCTCTGCCGACTTCCCTGTCTGGCGATTGCTGCTAAAGTCGGGTAATCCGCGCGCCATTGCAAGCAGAGCCGTTTCCGGCTATGCCACGCCGCTGTTGCGACCCTCCGGTGAAAAGGTTGTCCCCATGAGCGCCCCGAAGAAGCTGTTTATCAAGACCTATGGCTGTCAGATGAATGTCTATGACAGTGAACGCATGGCCGAGGCGCTGGGCGGCGAAGGTTACGTTGAAACCAAATCGCCGGATGACGCCGACATGATCCTGCTGAACACCTGCCACATCCGGGAAAAGGCGGCGGAGAAGGTCTATTCCGAACTGGGGCGCTTCAAGGGGCTGAAAGCGCAGAAGCCGGACCTGAAGATTGGCGTCGCGGGCTGCGTCGCCCAGGCCGAGGGCGAGGAGATCATGCGCCGTCAGCCGCTGGTCGATCTGGTGGTCGGCCCGCAGAGTTATCACCGGCTGCCGGAGATGGAAGCGAAGGCCCGCAAGGGGGAGAAGGTGCTGGACACCGATTTCCCCGAGGAAGACAAATTCGAGAAGCTGAAGAACCGCCCCAAAGCCAAGCGCGGCCCGACGGCGTTTCTGACCGTGCAGGAGGGCTGCGACAAGTTCTGCGCCTTCTGCGTGGTGCCCTACACCCGCGGCGCCGAAGTGTCGCGCCCGGCGGACCGCATCCTGCGCGAGGCTCAGGAATTGGTGGAGCGTGGCGTGCGCGAAATCACGCTCCTCGGCCAGAACGTGAACGCTTATCACGGTGCTGGCGCCAACGGCGACCTGACCCTGGCGCAGCTGATCTGGGAGCTGGACAAGGTCGACGGGCTGGAGCGCATCCGCTTCACCACCTCGCACCCGAATGACATGCAGGACGACCTGATCGAGGCGCATGGCACCTGTGCCAAGCTGATGCCCTATCTGCACCTGCCGGTACAGGCGGGTTCCGACAAGATCCTCAAGCGGATGAACCGCGCACATACCGCCGAGAGGTATATCCGCCTGATCGAGCGGATCCGCGCCGCGCGCCCAGACATCCTGATCTCAGGCGACTTCATTGTTGGCTTCCCGGAAGAAACCGAAGAGGATTTCCAGGCCACCATGGACCTGGTGGAAGAGGTGAAATACGGCACCGCCTATTCCTTCAAATACTCCACCCGGCCTGGCACCCCGGCGGCCGAGCGTCCCCAGGTTGACCCGGCTGCGGCTGACGACCGGCTTCAGCGCCTGCAGGCCCTGCTGACCAAGCAACAGCGCGAGGTTCAGGACAGCATGGTTGGCCGCGAGGTTGGTGTTCTGTTTGAAAAGGCGGGCCGCTTCGCGGGCCAGATGGTTGGCAAATCCGATTACCTGCATGCGGTGCATGTTGCGGATTGTGATCGCGCCATCGGTGATCTTGCCCGCGTGCGGATCCTGTCCTCTGGGGCCAACTCGCTGGCGGGCGCTCTGATCGATTGATCATGGGCGGGGGCGGTCGCGCAGCCGATAGCGCCCCCAGCGCGACATGGCGTCGTGAAACTTCTGATTTCCTTAAGCAAATGATTGCAATTTGCGTTCTATACCTGCGAATATCACGGTAACGGCCCGCACAAAGCCTGCGTGGCCGCAAGAATGACGCCTGCGAATGACTGGTGTAAGGGGGATATTGGGTGTGTTGAAACCAATGAGGAAACAACTCTGCGGACTCGTGGCCACCGTTGTCGCGACTGTCGGCTTGAATGTGGGCGCTTTGCTGGCGCAGGACGCCGGTGTGATCGGTCAAAGCTATATTCCAACCATCTGGGTTGATCCCGACGGTTGCGAGCATTGGGTGATGGACGATGGCGCCGAAGGCTTTATGACACCCCATGTCACGCGAGACGGGAAACCGGTTTGCCGTCGGGGCAATATCTGCGGCGTGATGCCCAGCGATCAGTTCTTTGCCACCAACAGGCATCACATCAGCGCCGCCGGGCAACAGCGCCTGCGCGAGTTTTTCCAGTCCGCGAATGCCCGATCCTTCATCATCACGGGCCATACCGACAGTCGCGCATCAGATGAATATAACATGCGGCTGTCTCAGCGCCGTGCCGATGCGGTCGCAAAAGTCGGCCAATCGGTTGGCGCCCGCATCCTTGAGGCGCGGGGCTATGGCGAGCGTGATCCGCGCGTGCCGAACGACTCGGCCGTGAATATGGCGCAGAACCGTCGCGTCGAAATTATCTGCCTGCGCTGAGGAGCATCGTTATGTCATTCACCAGAACAGCGCTTCTTGCGTCCTTGGCGATCGGTCTGTCTGCCTGTGGCGACAAGGTCGACAAAACCGTGGATCGTGGTTTTGACAGCAAGGATCTGTCTCAGCTGAAGGCGGGGATTTGGGTTGATCCGACCGGCTGCGATCATTGGATCATTGACGACGGGGTCGAAGGTTACCTGTCGCAACGGCTGGCGCCGGATGGCCGCCCGGTCTGTTCCGGCGTCGCCCCTCCGAATACGGCGGTTGGTCCGTTCAAATCCGGGTCCAGCATCGAGGACCCGATTTGACGGGATTTCGTTACCACTGCAAACAACTGCCTATTGGCCGTCCTTTTCGGGCGGCCATTTTGTTTCAATCGCGTGAAATTGCCGACGCGTAGCTTGCGCCGGGGCGACCGGAGAGGCACACTGAAAGAGCAACGTCAAAGACAGGAGACCGGATTGGCCATTGGCACTTTGACCCCATCGCATGAGCAGGATTCCTCACATGAGGCGCTGCTCGAATTTCCTGATAACCGACTGCTGATTGATCTGTGCGGTGAATACGACCGCAATCTCGCGATGCTCGAGCAGACGCTTGGTGTTCAGATTGTCCGGCGCGGCAACCAGCTTTCGGTGCTGGGCGAAGAAGCTGCGCGCGATCAGGCCGCGGCGGTTCTGGCAGCGCTATATGACCGGTTGGAAACCGGCCGCAGTGTTGAGGCCGGCGATATTGACCGTGAATTGCGGATGGGACAGGAGCAGGTCGCCGACCCCGGCAGCCAGCTGGAGATGTTCCGGGGCGGCAAGGTTGAGATCAAGACGCGTAAGAAACTCGTCGAGCCACGTACCGACGCTCAGAAAGCCTATGTCCAGTCGCTGTTCGAACATGAGCTTGCCTTTGGGATCGGTCCGGCTGGCACCGGCAAAACCTATCTTGCTGTTGCTGTTGGCGTGAGCATGTTCATTACCGGGCATGTCGACAAGATCATCCTCAGCCGCCCTGCGGTGGAGGCGGGCGAGAAGCTCGGCTATCTGCCCGGCGACATGAAAGATAAGGTCGATCCCTATATGCAGCCGCTCTATGACGCGCTGAATGATTTCCTACCCGGCAAACAGTTGGCGAAGCTGCTGGAAGAAAAACAGATCGAGATCGCGCCGCTGGCCTTTATGCGGGGGCGTACGCTATCCAATGCTTTTGTGGTGCTGGATGAGGCGCAGAATGCCACCACCATGCAGATGAAGATGTTCCTGACACGTTTAGGTGAGGGATCGCGCATGGTCATCACCGGCGACCGCAGCCAAGTTGACCTGCCGCGCGGCGTGGCGTCGGGGCTGGCGGATGCGGAACGTCTGCTGAGCAAAATCCCCAAGGTGAGCTTTAACTACTTCACATCACGTGACGTGGTGCGACATCCGCTTGTGGCGGCCATCATCGAGGCCTATGAGGCGGATGAGAAATCCGCCTGAACCAGCCTTCGGTTGCTGAACGAGGGGGATGCAAATTCATATTGGGTTGGGGCCTTCATGGAAAACCACCCAAGAAACGCCCTCCCGGACCTGTCGGAACGGGCTGCCTTGGCATTGAGACTGGACTATGACTCTCGACATCTCCATTGAAGACGCTCGCTGGCAGGACATCGGCTTGTCAGCGCATGCCGAGCAGGCCGTTGATGCGGTGCTGTCGCATTTCAATCTCGATCCGGAAGACTGCGAACTATCCCTGCTGGCCTGCAATGATGCGCGGATCATGGAATTGAACACTGAGTTCCGTCAGAAGGCCAAGCCGACAAATGTGCTCAGCTGGCCAGCTGAGGAACTTGCCGCCGAGGAACCGGGGGGTGATCCGCTGCGACCCGAGGCGGATTTTACCGGCGAAATACCGCTCGGCGACATTGCGATTGCCTATGAGACCTGCGCAGGCGAGGCCGAGGCCGCTGGCAAGCCATTGGCCGACCATTTGCGTCATCTGATCGTTCACGGAGTGTTGCATCTTTTGGGTTACGATCACATTCGTGACCCGGACGCCACTTTGATGGAAGGTCTTGAGGTGGAGATACTTGGCAAAATGGGTATCGATGACCCATATACATTGGATGACAGCCCCAATCACGGGCGTATCGGATAGGAACGATGGACGATATAGACGGAAGTTCTAACGCAGCGCAGGGCGCGCTGGAGAACAAGGACAGCGCTGGCGACACCGCAGCGGCTGGACAATCGACGGGGTTTCTGGGGCGTATTTTCAGCTCCTTTACTCCGACCGAAAGCGAGGAAGACGTGGATTCCGGACCGGAAACACGCCTGGCGAACCAGCCGCACGGGATGATCAATCTGCGGCGTTTGCGGGTCGAGGACGTTGCCATTCCCGCAGCGGAAATCGTGGCAATCCCGGCCTCGACTCCGAAAGATGAACTTGTTCAGGTCTTCCGCGAAAGCGGTTTTACCCGCATCCCCGTCTACGAGGGCACGCTGGATACACCCATCGGCTTTGTCCACCTCAAGGACTTTGCCCTGATGCACGGTTTCAACGGCACCGATGCCGATTTCGCGCTGGACGCTATGGTGCGTCCTTTGCTGTTTGTCCCGCCGTCCATGACGATTGGCGTTCTGCTGACAAAAATGCAGGCAGAGCGTCGCCACATGGCGTTGGTGATTGATGAATATGGCGGCGTTGATGGTTTGCTGACCATCGAAGACCTGATCGAGCAGGTTGTCGGCGAAATTGAGGACGAACATGACGCGGGCGAAGATCAGACCTGGTTCCGTGAGAAACAGGGCTGTTATGTCGCGCAGGCACGTACCCCGCTGGATGAGTTCGAGAATGAAATCGGTCGGTCGCTGACCAGTCACGATGACGTCGACGGCGAGGAGATCGATTCCCTTGGCGGTCTGGTCTTCATGCTGTCAGGACGCGTCCCTGCACGGGGTGAGGTCATCCAGCATCCCGACGGGCCTGAGTTCGAGGTTATGGACGCCGACCCGCGCCGGATCAAACGCCTGCGGGTGCGGTTGCCCGATTGTTCGGGATGATTGCTGCGGTCCGGCGGTATGTCGGGCTGCGGCCGGTCATTCTGCCATTGGTGACGGCGGTTGCTGCGGGTGGTCTTCTGGCCTTCGCGCTTGCACCGTTCCATATGCTCTGGCTGGCTCCGTTCTGCCTGGGCGCAGTGGGATATCAACTGCTTCAGCTTTCGACCTCCCGGCAGGGCGCACTTTTCGGCTGGCTTCTGGGGACGGCCTATTTTTCCGTCGGCATGATCTGGATCTACGAGCCGTTTCAGATTGATGCAGAACGCTACGCCTGGATGGCGCCCTTTGCCGTCGTCGGTCTTGCCGCCGGATTGGCGCTGTTTTGGGCCCTGGCGTTCGGTTTGGCTGTTCGGCTCAGGCGCGGTGGCCACCGGATCGTCCTGCTGATTGCCGCGCTGTCGCTTGCCGAGTTTGCGCGGGCCTATGTCCTCACTGGGCTGCCCTGGGCAGCGTTCGGGCAATTCTGGATTGATACGCCTGCCGCAGGGCTGCTGCCCTGGATCGGGCCACATGGTCTAGCCTTCTTCACCCTCGTCGCGACTGTACCGCTAGGGCTGATATCGCGTCGTCCGGTCGTTGCGCTGCTGCCCCTGCTGCTTGTCGGTGGGGCTATCCTGCTGATGCCGCAGCAGCCCTCTGCCATGCTGACGGGTAAGATTATTCGTCTCGTTCAGCCCAATGCGCCGCAGGACGAGAAATGGCACCCGGATCTGCGCTGGTCGTTTGTTGATCGCCAGCTGGACTATTCGCGCGCGCCAGCTCGCAGCGGACAGCCGGTCGATCTGATTGTCTGGCCTGAAACAGCCGTTCCGTTGATGCTGAATTATGCGGATGACGTGTTGAGCGAGATTGCGGATGCGGCTGGAACCACTCCAGTTCTGCTGGGCATCCAGCGCCGGGACGAGGGCCGCTATTACAATTCAGCAATCGTGCTGGATGGCGATGGTAACGTTGGCCAGATCTACGACAAGGCGCATCTGGTTCCCTTTGGTGAGTATATTCCAGCTGGCAATCTGATGGCGCGTTTTGGCGTCCATGGGTTCGCCTCTCAGACCGGGGCAGGTTACGCACCGGGGCCGGGACCGCGGCTGTTGGATCTGCCGGTCGGCAAAGCGCTGCCACTGATCTGCTACGAAGCGGTTTTCCCACAGGATGTGAACGGGGCACCGGACCGGGCTGATCTGCTGATTCAGATCACCAATGATGCCTGGTTTGGCACCTATTCCGGTCCGTATCAGCATCTGGTCCAGGCGCGGATGCGTGCTATTGAGCAGGGGCTGCCCATGGTGCGGGTTGCCAATACCGGCATCTCGGCAATGATTGATCCACATGGCCGCGTCCTGGATGCGCTGCCTTTGGGGGAGGCCGGCTATCTGGACGCAGCCCTGCCTGCGCCGCTGCCGCCTACGCTCTATTCGCGGACCGGTGACCTGCCAGTGTTTCTCGGCTGCATCCTCCTCGGCGGGTTGGCGCTGCGACGCAGAACCACAGTTGCGCGCGGGTCATAGCTGCTTAACCTCTCGGCTTTATAGATTGACGACACACGTCTCCCCGCGTACTGCGGATCGATTACTGCCACAACGGCTTCCTGGCGTGGCAGGCTAAACCCAACGGAGCACCTTTCATGACCCGCACGAACTACACCTTCACCTCGGAATCGGTTTCCGAGGGCCATCCGGATAAGGTCTGTGACCGTATCTCGGACGCTGTTCTTGACGCCTTTCTGAGCGAAGAGCCTGAGGCCCGCGTTGCGGCCGAAACCTTTGCTACCACCAATCGCGTGGTGATCGGGGGGGAAGTGGGTTTGTCGGATCAGGACAAACTGCACGACTACATGGGCCGGATCGACGAAATCGCCCGCGCCTGTATCAAAGACATCGGCTACGAGCAGGACAAGTTTCACCACGAAACCGTCGAAATCACCAATCTGCTGCACGAGCAGTCTGCCCATATCGCACAGGGTGTTGATGCGGCCGCCGACAAGGAAGAGGGTGCCGGCGATCAAGGCATCATGTTTGGCTTTGCCACGAATGAGACCCCAGCGCTGATGCCGGCCCCGATCCAGTACAGCCATGCGATCCTGCGCCGGCTTGCGGAAGTGCGCAAGAATGGCTCCGAGCCGACGCTTGGCCCGGACGCAAAATCGCAGCTGTCGGTGGTCTATGAAAACGGCAAACCCACACGCGTCAGCTCATTGGTTCTGTCGACACAGCATCTCGATGAAACGCTGACCTCCAACGATATCCGTGCCATCGTCGAGCCTTATATCCGCGAAACCCTGCCGGATGGCTGGCTGACGGATGAGACGGTATGGCACGTCAACCCGACGGGAAAATTCGTCATCGGCGGACCGGATGGGGATGCGGGGCTGACCGGTCGCAAGATTATCGTGGATACCTACGGTGGTGCGGCGCCTCATGGCGGCGGCGCGTTTTCCGGCAAGGATCCGACCAAGGTCGACCGTTCGGCCGCCTATGCCGCGCGCTATCTGGCCAAGAACGTCGTCGCTGCGGGCCTCGCCGATAAATGTACAATCCAGTTGTCCTATGCGATCGGCGTGGCCAAGCCGCTGTCGATCTATGCGGATACCCACGGCACCGGCGATGTTGATGCGGCCCGGATCGAGGCGGCCATTGATCAGATAATGGACCTCACGCCTCGTGGCATTCGTCATCACCTCGGCTTGAACAAACCGATCTACGAGCGAACAGCGGCTTATGGGCATTTTGGCCGTGAGCCTGACACAGATGGCGGGTTCAGCTGGGAGCGCACCGATCTGGTCGACGCGCTGACAAAAGCGATCTGACGCCATTAGGCGATGAGACAAATACGACAAAGGCGGGGAAGTCCCCGCCTTTTTTCATCCGGCCGTAGCCGCTCATAACGGCCTTGGCAAAAGACGTGGAAGATCGGGCGCTTTGCTGGCAATATAGCTGTGAACCCGGATCTACATGGAATTGCGTTTGCCCTGTCTTCGTCATGTTCTGTTATTTTCTCAACGCGCCCCTGTCAGGGCTGCGCGATGCGGCTTGCTTGGACTTGTCGCTCTGATGTCTGTTGGCCTCACCGGGCTTGGCCCCGCCATGGCCCGCGAGACGCTGCCCGCGAAGTTCAAGATAGACGGCAATACGCTGATCTATGACACCGACGCCCAGTTTGCTGACAACGGGGATGGCACATCTCAGGAGACAGCCGGTGAGATTACGGATGATGATATCGAACCCTTCCGTGAAATCCTTGATGCGAACCCGGCCATAACACGGCTGCAGCTCAATAGCGGCGGCGGCAGCGTCTACGCAGGTGAGACGATTGCCGACATCGTTCAGGGCCACGCGCTTGACACCTGGGTGGTCGGCGAATGTATCAGCGCCTGCGTCGATATCTTTCTGGCCGGTGATCGTCGCCAGATGACGCTGGGATCAAAGATCGGCTTTCATCAGCGTGATTGGGCGCCCAAAGCGGTGCAGAGCTATTATCGCCTGTGGCGCAAGGATGAGAACTGGGCGACGCCCTTTGAGTTCGGCACCTGGATCTATCGCGACACGCAGTCGGAGGTCTTTCGGCATCTGAAGTATATGATGCAGCGCGGTGTTGATCCGGCCTTTGCGATCGAAACGTTGAAGACCGAGCCCGAGGACGTCTGGTACCCGACCCGGTTGCGGCTGATGGCGGCCGGGGTGCTGCGCGAGAAGCCTTGATAGGGCCTGCCCCGAACAGCATCTATTGCCGGCTGACTTGACCCAGACGCAAGCATGGGGCAGAGGGGCGGCCAGGTTTTGAACGCGCGATAGGAAAGTCTCCCGATGTCTGATGACAGCAAACCCACCCAGGCGCCTACTGGCGACAGCCGGCCCAATGCGGTTGACAAACATCAGAGCGGTGCGCCCTGGCGGAACTTTTACGGGCGGCTCAAAGGCAAGCAGCTGAAAGACAGCCAGCAGCGCTACATCGACGAAGATCTCGCCTCACTCAGCCCGGGCGCTGTTGGCTGGGACGTGAACCCCGATCGCTCCGATCTTGATCTGGCGGCGATGTTCGGAGGGCGCGATGTCTGGCTGGAAGTTGGTTTCGGCGGCGGCGAACATCTGGTGCATCAGGCGAAGTCGAACCCGGATGTCGGGATCATCGGCGCAGAACCCTATATCAACGGTGTCGCTATGCTCTTGGGCAAGATCCGCCGCGCGGGGGTGGACAATATAAAGGTCCATCACGGCGATGCACGCGACCTGATGGATGTTCTGCCGGAACAGTCGATCTCCCGTGCCTTTTTGCTCTACCCCGACCCCTGGCCTAAGGCCCGCCATCACCGTCGCCGTTTCGTGACCCAAGAGCATCTCGAGCCGCTGGCAAAATGCCTGAAACCGGGCGCGATCTTCCGGGTGGCAACCGATATCCCCGATTATGTCCGCCAAACCATGGAAGAGGTGCCGCAGGCCGGATTCGAGTGGCTGGCAGAGGGGCCGGATGACTGGCGCGTGGCCTGGGATGACTGGATCTCGACCCGCTATGAGCAAAAGGCCCTGCGCGAAGGCCGTACGCCCCACTATATGACCTTTCGTCGCCTCTGATCTCATTCGGCCCGCTCGACGAACACGATATTCTGCCGGGAATGGCGGCAGCGGGAAAACACGCTGGACCGAAACCGAGCGATTGGGTAGGTCCAATTGTGAACGCTAGCATTTCGAAAGGTTCCTCATGTCCGGACACGGTACGCCCATCCCGATGACCTCGCACCGCGCCGATCCGCTGACCGGCATCGCTGAGGTTCCAGGCGACAAGTCGATTTCGCATCGCTCGCTGATCCTTGGGGCGCTGGCCGTTGGCGAGACCAAGATTTCGGGCTTGCTGGAAGGTGAGGATGTCCTGGATACAGCCAAGGCGATGCAGGCGATGGGGGCGGAGGTCATCAACCATGGTGGCGGAAACTGGTCGGTGCATGGCGTCGGCGTCGGTGGTCTGGCCGAGCCGGATCAGGTGATCGACTGCGGCAACTCCGGTACGGGCGTACGCCTGATCATGGGGGTTATGGCGACCTCTCCCATCACAGTGACATTTACCGGCGATGCCAGCCTCAACAAGCGGCCTATGGCGCGGGTGACCGATCCGCTGGCCCTGTTTGGTGCGCAGTCTGTTGGCCGCTCGGGCGGACGTCTGCCGATGACGATTGTCGGTGCCGCGGATCCAACCCCCGTGCGCTATACCGTTCCAGTTCCCTCGGC
This sequence comes from Phaeobacter sp. A36a-5a, assembly GCF_037911135.1. NCBI lineage: Bacteria > Pseudomonadati > Pseudomonadota > Alphaproteobacteria > Rhodobacterales > Roseobacteraceae > Phaeobacter > Phaeobacter bryozoorum. The sequence goes on from NZ_JBBLYU010000001.1 coordinate 259,069, forward strand.
GCAGGTGAAATCCGCAGTCTTGCTGGCCGGTCTGAACGCACCCGGAAAGACGGTGGTGATCGAGAAAGAGGCGACCCGCGACCACTCTGAGCGCATGCTGGCAGGCTTCGGCGCCGAAATCACTGTCGAGGATACCGATGAGGGGCGCGTTATCACGCTGACAGGACAGCCCGAATTGAAGCCGCAGGTCATTGCGGTGCCGCGTGATCCTTCCAGCGCGGCCTTCCCGGTATGTGCTGCGTTGATCACTCCCGGATCTGATGTGCTGGTCCCCGGTATCGGCCTGAATCCGACGCGGGCGGGGCTGTTCTACACGCTTCAGGATATGGGCGCGGATCTCACCTTTGAAAACATGCGCGAAGAGGGTGGGGAGCCGGTGGCCGACCTGCGCGCACGCTATTCGCCCGAAATGAAGGGGATTGATGTTCCGCCAGAACGCGCCGCCTCGATGATCGACGAATATCCGGTTCTGTCTGTGGTGGCGTCTTTTGCCACCGGCAAAACGATGATGACCGGTGTGAAGGAGCTGCGCGTCAAGGAAAGCGACAGGATCGACGCGATGGCCCGTGGCCTGCGGGCCAACGGAGTGATGGTCGAGGAGGGCGACGACTGGTGGGCGGTCTCTGGTCTCGGTCCGGAAGGTGTGCCCGGTGGCGGCACCTGCGAGAGTTTTCTCGATCACCGCATTGCAATGTCCTTCATGGTCATGGGCATGGGAGCGCAGAAACCGGTGACGGTTGACGATGGCACGCCAATTGCCACCTCCTTTCCGATTTTCACGTCCCTGATGACCGGTTTGGGGGCACGGCTAGAGACACCGTCATGAGCTTCACGGTCGCAGTTGATGGCCCCGCTGCTGCGGGTAAGGGCACGATATCGCGGGCGGTTGCGGCTCATTTCGGCTTTGGTCACCTGGACACCGGGCTGCTCTATCGTGCCGTTGGCGCGCGGATGCTCGCAGGTGATAAGCCGATTGAGGCCGCGCTTGCGCTGCTGCCTGAGGATCTTGAGCGCCCTGAACTGCGTACGGCACAGGTGGCCCAGGCCGCCTCAAAGGTTGCTGTGATCCCTGAAGTGCGCGCGGCCTTGGTCGATTTTCAACGCGCCTTTGCCCGTCGGGCTGGCGGCGCGGTGCTGGACGGGCGGGACATCGGCACCGTGATCTGCCCGCGTGCGCAGGCAAAGCTTTTCGTGACGGCAAGCGCCGAAGTGCGCGCGCAGCGACGTTTGCAGGAGCTGATGGCTGCTGGAAACCCCACCAGCTTTGCCGAGGTGCTGGAAGATGTGAAGGCCCGCGATGCACGCGACACAAACCGTTCCGAGTCGCCTCTGAAACCTGCCAGCGATGCGGTGATCCTGGACACCAGCGCGTTGAGCATCGAGGAAGCTGTGGCGATGGCCATTGCAGCCATTGAGGCACGCCGCTAGCGGCCGTTGGCAATCCCTAATCCGCAGTTTGCAGGGCAGATCAGATAGCCATGTCACGGCGATAAGCCGCTGTTGCGTCCCATGGCAGAGCGAAACCTCGCGTGTTTTTGCTCGTTCCAGCGGTTATTGTCGGTGTGCCGGCCCGTCCTTTGCGGAGATTTATGACGGTTTCCCTTGCGCCGAAGGGGGAATCCGCATACTAAGCGCGCTGTCACTATAGAGGCGGTTAACGCACGGGCGGCATTCTGAGCAGGGTCGGGGCATACCTCGGCCCTTTGTGTTTGTCTGATCAGACCGGCATGTGCTGCGCCTCATACGGACCAATCTTCAAGACCGGCGGAGACAACCGCCCGGCCAGATAAAACCGATTTGTAAAGGAAACCTGAGACCACATGGCTCAAGACACATCGATGGAGGAATTCGAAGCCCTCCTGAACGAAAGCTTCGAAATGGACACACCCGAAGAAGGGTCTGTCGTAAAAGGCAAGGTCATCGCAATCGAAGCGGGCCAGGCCATCATCGACGTCGGCTACAAAATGGAAGGCCGCGTTGAGCTTAAAGAATTCGCAAACCCTGGCGAAGCTCCCGAAATCTCTGTTGGCGACGAAGTAGAAGTCTTCCTGCGCGCTGCTGAGAACGCCCGTGGCGAAGCAGTTATCTCCCGCGAGATGGCCCGCCGCGAAGAAGCATGGGATCGCCTGGAAAAAGCATACGCAGACGACCAGCGCGTCGAAGGTGCGATCTTCGGTCGTGTCAAAGGCGGCTTCACCGTCGATCTGGGCGGCGCAGTTGCATTCCTGCCCGGTTCGCAGGTTGACGTGCGCCCCGTGCGCGACGCTGGCCCGCTGATGGGTCTGAAGCAGCCGTTCCAGATCCTGAAGATGGATCGTCGTCGTGGCAACATCGTTGTGTCCCGCCGTGCGATCCTCGAAGAGTCCCGCGCCGAGCAGCGCGCCGAAGTTATCGGCAACCTGTCCGAAGGCCAGGCAGTGGACGGTGTCGTCAAGAACATCACCGAATACGGTGCGTTTGTTGACCTGGGCGGCGTTGACGGCCTGCTGCACGTCACCGACATGGCATGGCGCCGTGTGAACCACCCCTCCGAGATCCTGTCGATCGGCGAAACCGTCAAGGTTCAGGTCATCAAGATCAACAAAGACACCCACCGCATCAGCCTCGGCATGAAGCAGCTGCAGGAAGATCCGTGGGATCTGGTTGGCGCCAAGTACCCGCTGTCCTCCGTGCACAAGGGTCGCGTCACCAACATCACCGATTACGGTGCATTTGTTGAGCTGGAGCCGGGTGTCGAAGGTCTGGTTCACGTCTCCGAGATGTCCTGGACCAAGAAGAACGTCCACCCGGGCAAGATCGTCTCAACTTCCCAGGAAGTCGACGTCATGGTTCTGGAAATCGACGGTGCCAAGCGCCGCGTGTCTCTGGGCCTCAAGCAGACCATGCGCAACCCGTGGGAAGTCTTTGCTGAGACTCACCCGGAGGGCACCCAGGTCGAAGGCGAAGTCAAGAACATCACCGAATTCGGTCTGTTCATTGGCCTCGACGGCGACATCGACGGCATGGTTCACCTCTCCGACCTCAGCTGGGACGAGCGCGGCGAAGACGCGATTCAGAACTACCGCAAAGGCGACATGGTTTCGGCCGTTGTTTCCGAAGTGGATGTCGAGAAAGAGCGTATCTCGCTGTCGATCAAAGCCCTGGGCGGCGACAAGTTCGCAGAAGCCGTGGGCGGCGTGAAGCGCGGCTCCATCGTGACCGTGAACGTCACCGCCATCGAAGAAGGCGGCATCGAAGTGGAATACGAAGGCATGAAGTCCTTCATCCGCCGCTCCGATCTGTCGCGTGACCGTGCCGAACAGCGCCCTGAGCGCTTCTCGGTTGGTGACAAGGTTGATGTGCGCGTGACCAACGTGGACAGCAAGACCCGCCGTCTGGGCCTGTCGATCAAAGCACGCGAAATCGCGGAAGAAAAAGAAGCTGTCGAACAGTACGGCTCCTCGGATTCCGGCGCATCGCTGGGCGATATCCTCGGCGCAGCGCTGAAAACAGGCGACTGATTTCAGCAGCCAGCCTAGGCTGACGAGTATGAACGGTCCTGCCCTGTTGGGTGGGGCCGTTTCTTTTTGTCGCAGGCCAATCGTCTCTCCCGTGGCGGCAGGCGGGGGGAAAACACCGCCGGGCCTGACTGCGAATCACAAAATCTGTCCCCACCCTTGCAGATGAATCCGGCGTGCCCCATCTCTGCTTTGTGGGTGAAAGCCGCCTGAACGAGCCTAATGATAGGCAAACGCTGACTTATTTGCGGGGCAGGCCCGTATCCACTGTTCCCGGTTTGAGGTTTTGTACCTATAGTCGGTGGATAGAAACTGTGCCTAGCTTGGCTTGGGAGGGCCGAGAGATGATCCGCTCGGAATTGATCCAGAAGATTGCAGACGAAAACCCGCACCTGTATCAGCGTGATGTGGAGCGGATCGTGAATACCGTGTTCGAAGAGGTGACCGACGCAATGGCGCGCGGTGATCGTGTGGAGCTGCGGGGCTTTGGCGCCTTTTCGGTGAAACAGCGGGATGCGCGGGTTGGTCGCAATCCCCGTACCGGCGAAACGGTCCATGTTGAAGAAAAACACGTGCCGTTCTTCAAGACAGGTAAACTCTTGAGGGATCGCCTGAACGGAAAAGCCTGATGCGCTATATTCGCTATGCCTATCTTGGGGTGATTGCTATCGCTCTTATCTCTGTTTCTTTGGCGAATCGGGGGCTGGTTGAACTCAAACTGATGCCCACGGCTTTTGCCGAACTTCTGGGATATAATTTTCAGATCACGTTGCCGCTGTTTGTGGTGGTTCTGGGTGGCATTGCGGTTGGATTGATCATCGGCTTCATCATCGAATGGCTGCGTGAACACAAACATCGCCGCGAAGCAGATCTGAAGGCTCGCGAGGCGAAGAAGCTCTCGCGCGAGGTCAATCGCCTGAAGAAGCAGAAACACGAGGGCAAGGACGAGGTCCTCGCTATTCTCGACGAAGCGAGCTGACGCCCCATGGACATTCGGGTCAAGATCTGTGGGCTGAAAACGCCGGGCGACATCGCGGCTGCGGCTGAGGCGGGCGCCGCCTATATTGGTTTCAACTTCTTTCCGAAATCCCCCCGGTCTGTTACCCCGCAGGAGGCGGCAGTACTTGCTGTTGAGGCGCCGATGGGCTTGTGCAAGGTCGCGTTGGTGGTCAATCCGGATGACGCCCTGCTGGATGAAATCACCAGTGTTGTACCATTGGACATGATTCAGTTGCACGGGCAGGAAACGCCGGAGCGGGTTGCGCAGGTCAAAGCACGCTACGGCCTGCCGGTGATGAAGGTTCTAGGAGTCTCGAATGCTGAGGATATCCAGGGGATCGAAGTCTACGAATCCGTTGCGGACCAGATTCTCGTCGATGCCAAGGCGCCGAAGGGGGCCGTTCTTCCCGGCGGCAATGGGGTCATCTTTGACTGGGGTCTGCTGGCGCGCAAGAAATACTGGCGGCGGCCCTGGATGCTGGCAGGCGGCTTGACGCCTGAGAATGTCGCCGAGGCGATCCGGGTCACCGGCGCGCGTCAGGTCGATGTGGCCTCCGGTGCAGAGAGCACGGTTGGCGTGAAGGATCCGGCCCGCATTCGTGCATTCTGTGAAGCCGCCGGTGCGCCACGCCGCTGAGCGGCACCTTGGCTCCGGCGATCCAACACCAGCGCCGCGACATTGCGCATCAGCCTCGATAATCCGCTGCACCTCTCTTTACCCGGGGCAGGCTGCGCTATACTCATATCGAGCGCCGCGAAGAAGGAAAGAACCATGGCCGAAGATCTATTCAACAGCTTCATGAACGGTCCTGACGAACAGGGACGGTTTGGTATTTTCGGGGGACGGTTTGTCAGCGAGACCCTGATGCCGCTGATCCTCAGCCTGGAAGAGGAGTATGATCGCGCCAAGGATGATCCAAGTTTCTGGGCGGAGATGGATGACCTTTGGAAGAACTATGTGGGTCGCCCCAGCCCGCTCTATTTCGCCGAGCGGTTGACGGACCATCTCGGCGGTGCCAAGGTTTATCTGAAGCGTGATGAGCTGAACCACACTGGCGCGCATAAGATCAACAATGTTCTGGGGCAGATCCTGCTCGCCCGCCGCATGGGCAAGAACCGGATCATCGCCGAGACGGGCGCCGGGCAGCATGGTGTTGCAACAGCAACGGTCTGCGCTAAGTTCGGCCTGAAATGCGTGGTCTATATGGGCGCTCATGATGTGCAGCGTCAGGCGCCCAATGTCTTCCGTATGCGGCTTCTGGGTGCTGAGGTGATCCCGGTCACCTCGGGGCGTGGAACGCTGAAAGATGCCATGAATGACGCGCTGCGCGACTGGGTGACCAACGTCCACGACACCTTTTACTGCATCGGGACGGTGGCTGGCCCACACCCCTATCCGGCGATGGTGCGCGACTTCCAGGCGGTGATCGGCAAAGAGGTCCGCTGGCAGCTCGCGGAGCAGGAGGGGGAGGGTCGCCTGCCTGACACTGTGATTGCGGCCATCGGTGGCGGATCGAACGCCATGGGCCTGTTCTACCCCTTCCTTGATGACAAATCGGTCAACATCATCGGGGTCGAGGCCGGCGGCAAGGGGGTTGACGAGAAGATGCAGCATTGCGCATCTCTAACTGGCGGTCGCCCGGGGGTGCTTCACGGCAACCGAACCTACCTGTTGCAGGACGACGACGGGCAGATCCTTGAGGGCTTTTCGATCTCTGCCGGACTGGACTACCCGGGGATCGGGCCGGAACACGCCTGGCTGAATGATATCGGCCGCGCCGACTACGTCTCCATCACCGATAAGGAGGCGCTGGAAGCGTTTCAGCTGTCCTGTGCGCTGGAGGGGATCATCCCGGCGCTTGAGCCAAGCCATGCACTGGCGCATGTGATGAAGATCGCACCGGATCTGCCAAAAGACCATATCATCGTGATGAACATGTGTGGTCGTGGCGACAAGGATATCTTTACCGTCGCCCGTCACCTCGGCTTTGACATGTCTGACACCGAAGGCCGCGACAGCGACTGAACCTGCCACAATGCGCGAATAATCAAGAAAAAGGCGCCTCGCATCGCGGGCGCCTTTATTCGTGGCTCTAGGCTCGCAGGCGGTTCGCTGCGCCTAAGAGGTTTCCCCTGATGCAGCATGGTTTTTCAGCACGCTGAGCGGAACGATCTCCAAAGCACGCTTATGTGTCGCCGCAAGGTTGACCTGTGGTGCGCAACCTTCGTCAGCCGCCTGAAGGAAACGCGCGGCACAAAGGCACCAGCTGTCCCCGGCCTTCAGCCCGGCAAAGCCGAATTCGGGGCGCGGTGTGGAGAGGTCATTGCCGACGTATTTGGAATAGGCCAGAAACTCATCCGTCATCACCGCGCAGACCGTATGGCTGCCCTGATCCTGCGCGCAGGTGTTGCAATGGCCGTCACGAAAGAACCCGGTCATCGGAGCGGTGGAACAGGAGGCCAGGGCTCTCCCGAATACGTTTATGCTGTCGTCTTGGTCCATGGTCGGATCCTACAGAGATTTGGCAAGGGCCCGCAGTATTCTGACGTTTTCATCAGCGACACCGGGATCACGGAACCGCCGATCAGCGCTGGTTACCACAATCACCACCTCGCGGGCCTGATTGATATAGATATACTGCCCGTAGACCCCTCTGGCCAGAAATTCGCCCGGTACGGCATTCTTGGGGATCCACCATTGAAACCCATACCCGATACGACCGGCCTTTGTCGGCGCCGATGGCCGGGTGGAGGCGGTGATCCAGGCCTGCGGAACCACCTGGATGCCGTTGTAGTGGCCGTTCAGGGCAATCATCTGACCAAAGCGTGCATAGTCTCGCGTGGTCTGGTTGATCCCTCCCAGCACAAAGGCAACGCCCTCGCCATCCGTCAGATAATAGCCCGCCTGTTCCAGGCCGAGATGCCGCAGTATTTTCTCTGACAGAAGGTCCGGGACGGTGCGGCCCGTTGCCCCGCGGATGACCATTCCCAGCACATGGGTGTCGATGGAGACATACTGCCAGGCCTCGCCCGGGGCTCCGATTGTTTCGGTCAGGCCGGCGGCGAACTCATCCAGCGTGCCGCCAAGCGCCAGCGTGCGCCCCATACGGTTGATGTCGGAGTTATAGTCCAGATAATCCTCGTTGAACTTAACTCCGCTGGCCATATTCAACACATTGCGGATGCTGGCCCGCTCATAGGCACTGCCCTTCAGCTCGGGCGCATACTCGATGACAAGATCATCGAGCGAGCGGATCTTATCCTCCTGCAACAGAATGCCCAGCAGCGCCGAGAGGTAGCTCTTGGCCATCGACCAGGAAATCCGCAGATCACCCGGTTCGGTCCCCTGATAATAGCTTTCGTGACGAAGCTGACCGCCCTTCAGTACCAAGAGAGACGTAACCGTCCGCTCATTGATCCAGTCTTGGGCGCCGGCTGGCAGTGTCATTTCGACGCCGCGCGGTAGGGGGCTGACCGCAGTGTCGCCACGATCAAGGGGGACCGTCAGGAATGCCGCCTCCATATTTGAGAAATTAGAAACAATACGATCTGCATCAAACAGCCTGTTCACGGCCATCAGACGGCTCAGCGACTCTCGCTGCCAATAGGCAAGGGCGGTCGCGCAGATCAGTAAGGTTATCAGAAAATAGGAAAATAGCTCTAAATATCGACGCATAAAAATCCTCCTCGGGCGCGGCTGAGCCTAGCCAGCCGGAGCCTGCCCGCGCAAACAGGACGCAACGGAAACTTTAATTACTTGAACTTGTTCAGCAGCCGCTCCATGGCGGATGGCTGGGGTTGATTGCCGGTGTCAGTTCTATCGGCTTGTGAAGGCTGGGAGGGCTGCGACTTGGCCGTGTCTCCGGATTTTGCCGCTTTTTCCGAAGGTACGGCAGCTTTCTGCCCCTTTGGCGCCGACCCGGCGCTCGAGCTGCGCGGTGGAGCCACGCGCAGGGCAACGGCATTCATGAATTTTCCGCCATCTCCCGCCGCCAAATGGGCGGCGCCGTCGGAGATACCGCGCATTAGATCATCGAGCCAGACCTCATCTGCCTTCGCGAAATCGCGTAGCACATATCCTGCAACGGCGTCCTTGTGACCCGGGTGACCGATACCGAGCCGCACGCGACCGTAATCTGCACCGATATGAGAATGGATCGAGCGCAGCCCATTATGGCCTGCATGGCCGCCACCCTGTTTCACCCGCGCCTTCCCCGGTGCAAGGTCCAGCTCATCGTGCAGGACAATCACATCGACGGGGGCGAGTTTATAGAACCGCATAGCTTCGCCGACGGACTGACCGGACAGGTTCATAAAGGTCTGCGGTTTCAGCAGCAGGACTTTGGTTCCGCCAAGCACACCTTCACTGATCTGGGCCTGGAACTTTGATTTCCAAGGCGAAAACCCGTGGTCGCTAGCAATCTGATCCAGCGCCATAAAGCCGATATTGTGCCGGTTGCCTGCATATTTCGCGCCGGGGTTTCCGAGGCCAACAAAAAGTTTCATGGACAATTCTACGATGTGTTTGGTGTGGGGCTCTATCTCATCAGGCTACATGGCGCGTTTGCGAAAAAAAATCCAGCCCCTGACGCGATTCGACATCCGTTTGAAAGGTGGCGACCTGCCAAGACTGCCGCCCATATCTACAAAAAAAAGCGAGGCCAAAGATGGCCTCGCTTCATCGTTCCGGACATTTCGGTCGGAGCTTATTCTTCTGCGGCCACTTCGGCTTCGTCTTCAGACGCTTCGTTGTCAGCGGACTTCAGGCCCGACGGAGCGGAGATGTTGGCTACAACGAAATCGCGGTCGATGGTCGGCTTTGCGCCTTCCGGCAGTTTGATTGAGGAGATGGTGACGGTGTCGCCAACATTCAGACCGTCAAGATCAACAACCAGCTTCTCGGGGATGTCGCCAGCGGTCACAACCAGCTCAACCTCGGGACGGACGGCGGTCAGAACGCCGCCACGCTTGATGCCGGGGGCTTTGTCTTCGTTGATGAACTCTACGGGAACGAAGAGATTCACCTTCGAGGTGCGACGCAGACGCATCAGGTCGAAGTGTGTCGGCAGGTCCTTGACAACGTCACGCTGAACGTCGCGGCAGATCACGCGCACGTCTTCCTGGCCTTCCACTTTCAGGTTCCACAGGGTGGACTTGAAGCGGCCGGCTTTCAGTTTTTTCAGCAGTTCGTTGAAGGGGATCTGGATCGACATCGGTTCGGCATCGCCACCGAAAACAACACCAGGAACCATGCCAGCACGACGTGCTGCACGAGCGGCGCCCTTGCCCGACCCCGTACGTTCTTGGCAAACAAGATCAGGAATCTGACCAGCCATGATAATTCTCCAATTTGATAATGGGGGTGCCTCCAAGGCTGTCACCCCGCGTGAAGCCGTGCGCATAGACCGGATTGGCTGATATTGCAAGTCGCAAACCGGAAATACGGCTGTCGCCGCGCCGTATGTTACTGCCAGCGCCCGCCGAAATCTTCGGGGATCAGCAGGTTGTGACGACCCAGATTGGCGACAGATTTCTCACCGCATAGCGCCATTGTTGTATCCAGCTCCTTGTGCAGCACCTCCAGTGCCCGGGTGACGCCGGCCTGTCCCATAGCGCCGAGCCCGTAAACAAAGGCGCGCCCGATCATGGTTCCCGTCGCGCCAAGGGCAAGTGCCTTCAGGATATCCTGGCCGGAGCGGATGCCGCTGTCCAAATGAACCTCGATCTGATCGCCTACAGCCTCCATGATTGCAGGAAGCATCTGAATGGAGCTCAGTGCGCCATCCAACTGGCGGCCACCATGATTGGAGACCACGATCGCGTCGGCACCAACTTTTGCTGCCATCCTGGCATCTTCTACATCTAGAATTCCCTTCAGGATGACCTTGCCATCCCAAAGCTCGATCAGCTTGGCAATCTTCCCCCAGTCGAGCGAGGGGTCGAACTGTTCCGCTGTCCAGGCACCCAGTGACGAGGCGTCCGAAATCCCGTCCACATGGCCGACGATATTGCCGAAGTTACGCCGCTTGGCGCCCAGCATCTGCAGGCCCCAGGTCCATTTGGTCATCAGGTTGGCGATGGTCTTTGGGGTCAGCTTCGGCGGTGCGGAAAGGCCGTTTTTCAGATCCTTGTGCCGCTGGCCAAGAATTTGGAGGTCCAACGTGATTACCAGTGCGGAGCATTTGGCGTCTTTTGCACGCCGGATCAGACGACGGACATAATCCTCGTCCTTCATCGTATAAAGCTGAAACCAAAAGGGTTTTGTCGTAGCCTCGGCCACGTCCTCGATCGAGTTGATGGACATTGTCGACAGCGTGAACGGCACGCCGAAAGCCTCGGCGGCGCGGGCTGCTTTTATCTCGCCATCGGCATGTTGCATACCGGTCAGACCAACCGGCGCGAGGGCAACAGGCATCGACACTTCCTGCCCGATCATCCGGCTTGCGGTGCTGCGGCCAGCCATATCGACCGCCACCCGTTGGCGCAGTCGAATCTTTTCAAAATCGCTGGTGTTGTCGCGAAAGGTCTGCTCGGTCCAGCTGCCACTTTCTGCATAATCATAGAACATGCGCGGGACACGCCGTTCATAGATGCGTTTCAGATCGTCGATATTGGTAATGACTGGCACGGTGTCATCCTCGCCCTTGCTTGGTAATAATTTATTACCAATCCATCGGGTGAGATGCAATGCAGGATGCTCGCGCGCGGATGTGACCGGCAAAAAAGCCGCACCCGATGGGATGCGGCCTGATGATTGTTGGCGGCGATCAGCTGATTGCGATCAGGCAGCGTGTGCCCCGTCAGAGAGAGACTTTACGAAACTGAGGACCTCGGCGACGGATTTGCCTGCGCCAATCTGGCCGACAATGGCAGAGCCGACCACCGCGCCATCGGCGACGGAGGCGATGGCCTTTGATTTTTCAGGCGTATTGATGCCAAAGCCGACGATAACAGGCAGATCGGTATTGGCTTTGATCCGCGCCACTTCCGGTCCGACATTGGTCGCTTCGGCTTCGGCTGCACCTGTGATCCCGGTGATCGAGACGTAATAGACGAAACCGGAGGTGTTTTGCAGGACGCGGGGCAGGCGCTTGTCGTCGGTGGTAGGAGTGGCCAGTCGAATGAAATTCAGCCCTGCCTCCTGCGCGGGGAGGCACAATTCGCTGTCTTCTTCCGGCGGCAGGTCAACCACGATCAACCCGTCGATGCCAGCTGCCTTGGCGTCTTTGAGGAACTTATCAACGCCCCGGCTATAGATAGGATTGTAGTATCCCATCATCACGATGGGTGTGGTGTCGTCTTCGGCGCGGAACGCACGCGCCAGCTCAAGTGTGCGCTCAAGGGTCATACCGGCTTCCAGCGCGCGCTGTCCGGCCAGCTGAATGGTCGGGCCATCGGCCATCGGATCGGTAAAGGGTAGGCCCAGTTCGATCACATCGACGCCCGCCGCGGGCAGCCCCTTTACCAGTTCAAGCGAGGTGTCGAAGTCAGGGTCACCCGCCATGACATAGGCGACAAAGGCCTTTTTGCTGGCAGCTTTCAGTTCGGCGAATTTGGCATCAATGCGGGTCATGATCGGGCCTTTTGAATGTGTCCGCTTCGGTGTGCCGAATGTTGCGGCGGAAATCAATCCCGCTCGCCTTATTGCCACGCTGCTCCTCCGCCAGGCGGGCGCCTGCCTCTAGCCCTTGAAGGGGACGTGCCAGCGTAGCAGAAGCGAATTTACCCCGGGGTTGATATCGGCTGTGGATGCGTTTGATTTATGGGTCAGCGCCAGCGACAGAGATTTGCCATTTGCGAATTCCTTGCCAAGGGCGATTGCGCTGCGAATTTCAAATGTTGAGCCCAGATCGTTGAGCCGGACACTCTCGGCGTAGGCACCGGGCATTACGCTGGTTTCAATGAACCAGCCGCGCTGGAGATGCCACGTGCCGACCGCACCTGCGCCGATGAACAGATCGCCAGTGGTTTGCAAATCAAGTGCGGCACCAAAGGCTGCGTCGAAGTTGCCACGCTGCCAGAACGCATCATGCTGGTACTCCACCGAGATCAATGCGCTATCCTCTGCCCCTTCACGGGAAAAGCTTGAATATCCTGCACCAAAGATCCAGTCGGCGGCAGCCGAAGGGAGGGCGCTGGCAAGCGTCAGGGCGCAGGCGAGGGGCGTCGCGGTAACGAAGGTGCGTAATGTCATTGTCAATAGTCTCGTTTTGGTCAGCCTAGCTGAAATGAGCCGTTAAATCATAAGAATGTCTACCTTCTGGCGGGGCAAAGGGATCACATTCCGATCAAAGGAACGCGAGTGTCGCCAATTGGTTGCACCTTGTTTTGAAATTTTCCTTGCTCAGAACCTCCGCATCGGGACTAGGTCTTCACTGCTCTTTGCACCAGCCTCGACCGGGGCGCTTGGCGGAGGGGGCGGGAGATGCGCGCTTGCGTCACTTCGAAATGCTGCCTAGAAGCACCTCCCAAGTGGCATCAGGAGGCCGAAATGGGCTTTAAAATGGGAATCGTGGGTCTGCCGAACGTCGGCAAGTCGACTCTGTTCAACGCATTGACGAAAACCGCATCGGCGCAGGCGGCGAACTTTCCGTTTTGCACGATCGAACCGAATGTCGGTGAAGTCGGCGTGCCCGATGCCCGGCTGGACAAGCTGGCGGCCATTGCGGGCTCTAAACAGATCATCCCGACGCGGATGACATTTGTTGATATCGCAGGCCTGGTCAAAGGCGCTTCGCAGGGCGAGGGTCTGGGCAACCAGTTTCTCGCCAACATCCGCGAAACCGATGCCATCGCCCATGTCCTGCGCTGCTTTGAAGATGGCGATGTGACCCATGTTGAAGGGCGCGTTGACCCGGTTGCCGATGCCGAGGTGATCGAGACTGAACTGATGCTGGCCGACCTAGAAAGCATTGAAAAACGCCGCGCCAATCTGGTGCGTAAGCTGAAGGGCAACGACAAGGAAGCTCAGCAGCAGGACCGCCTTCTGGCGGCGGCACAGGCGATGTTGGAAGATGGCCAACCCGCGCGCCTGGTCGAGGTCGATGCAGAGGATGCCAAGGCCTGGAAAATGCTGCAACTGCTGACAACCAAGCCAGTGCTTTATGTCTGCAACGTCGGCGAGTCGGAATCGGTCGAGGGCAACGAGCATTCGGCCAAAGTGGCGGGCATGGCAGCGGCTCAGGGCAACAGCCATGTAATCATCTCCGCCCAGATCGAAGAAGAAATCAGCCAGCTGGAGCCGGAGGAAGCAGAGATGTTCCTCTCCGAAATGGGACTTGCCGAGGCTGGTCTCGACCGGCTGATCCGTGCAGGCTACCAGCTGTTGCACCTGGAGACCTATTTCACCGTCGGCCCCAAGGAAGCACGTGCCTGGACCATCCGGTCCGGTACTGCGGCACCACAGGCGGCGGGCGTCATCCACGGCGATTTCGAGAAAGGTTTCATCCGCGCTGAAACCATCGCCTATGACGATTTCATCGCCCATAACGGCGAACAGGGTGCCAAGGAAGCGGGCAAGATGCGCGCCGAGGGCAAAAGCTACATCGTCAAGGATGGCGATGTGCTGCACTTCCTGTTCAACACCTGATCTTTCTGCTCTCCGCGACAATATTGGTGCCCGTCTTCCAGTGAAGGCGGGCATTTTCTTGATACAGCTGTTGTCTATTCCTGAAAGTGGCAGGCTTGAGTTGCCGCTAACGGAAATGCTAAACCCGCACGATTAATTAGTCGGAAGGATAAAAATGACAAAGCTGATCATCGACACGGATCCCGGTATCGACGATGCCATGGCGATTTTCTATGCGGCCGCGGCCCCGGATATCGAGCTACTCGGGCTGACGACAATCTTTGGCAATGTGACCACCAAAACGGCCACCCGTAACGCGTTGCGTTTGCTGGAAGCTGCGGGTCTGGACCTGCCTGTCGCCCACGGCGCCGAGACCCCGCTGGTGCTGCCGCCGTTTACGCCCTCTGCCCATGTGCATGGCGCCGAAGGGTTTGGCGACATTCCGGCCAAGACGCCGAAAGGGCAAGCTCTGGAGGAGGATGCAGCTGACTTCCTGATCCGCATGGCGCGTGAGCACAAGGGTGAGCTGGTGATCTGTCCGATTGGTCCGCTGACCAATATCGCCCATGCGATTCAGCGCGACGCCGAGTTTGCAAAAAATGTGAAACGGATCGTGATCATGGGTGGCTCGCTGGAAGAGGGCGGCAATATCACCCCCCACGCCGAAGCCAACATCTATCACGACCCCCACGCGGCCGACGTCGTCTTCGGTTCCGGCGCGCAGGTTGAGATGGTCGGTCTGGATGTCACGCATCGCATTCTGTGCACCGCCGAGGATTTCTCCGCCATTGCCGCGCAATCCCCGGAGCTGGGTGGGATGTTGCAGGAAATGTCAGTCTTCTACCTGCATTTCTATGAAACCGTCGGCAAGTTTGACGGCTGCTCGCTTCATGATCCGGCCGCAGTCATTGCCTGCACGCATCCTGAGTTGTTCACGGCGCGCTCGGTTGCAATGGAGGTGTCCTGCGACGGTGAAACGTCAGGCGAAACCCGCCTCGCCACAGACAGCGACCGCAAGCCGATCGACGTCTACATGGCAGTTGACGCCGATGCGGTGAAAACTCTGTTCCTGAAGCGGCTTGCCATCCTGCCCTGAAGCGGTGCGCGACGACGGTTTCCTTCGTCCGAACAGCGTCTCACATCGCCCCGCTGCAGCACGCCTGCGGCGGGGCGATTGCTGTTTTTGTCCCCCTGGTCAAGGGCTGCAATTTTTTTGCCGAAAACAGCATTTCGCCCTTGTTCTTGGCTTGGTTGCGCTGATAGACGGGTCAGCGGAGACGTGGCCGAGTGGTCGAAGGCGCTCCCCTGCTAAGGGAGTAGGCCCGGAAGGGTCTCGTGGGTTCGAATCCCATCGTCTCCGCCATCTTCCTCAATATTGTCGTATTCTGTTTCTCTTAATGTTGGGGTGGAATAGGGCGCCCACGATGGATTTCCATCCGGCTGATGAGCCGCACATATTGGGGATCGCTCTGCCCTGAGGGCCGTGAATGTGGTCCTCTTGACCACCTTCGCTTTCGCGTCGGGCGCCGGTATCGCAGGTGCAGGCCGCGCGAAACGGTCTGGATCAGCCTGTGTCTTGGATCGAGCGGCGGGCTGCCACTATCTCGCTCAAGGCGCCATGCTCCAAGCGGACAACGTCGGCAATCGCGCCGGAATCCTCTCTGTGTCCGTGAAGCAATCCGCTTACCGGTCGCGCTCGGCTGTAAGCACATGGCCATGGATGCAAATAGTCGTTCACCGAGGCCTTCGCCAACCGACTTGGCGGCCGGTCGCCCGATATGGTTTTGCGGCGATAAGCAAGCCGAGTAAATTCATTATGGTCACCGCGCCACGCTGAGATCGGCCTCCGCTCTGCCGCCGTCTATCGGGCTCTGTCATCTAGAGGTGCTTCAGGCCTATCAAATGACGCGCGTCAACCGCCTGTATTCCCACACAAGTGTCATATTGCGACCGTGCCGATGATACTGCGGATTCTTTAGCAGGGGCCGGTAGGGGAACCGATGTCGGAAAGCAGGTCAAATACCGGGATGAGCTTTTGAAACGTCGCAGTGCTACGTTCGACGAGATTTGGCTCCGTGACAAAGGCTGTGTCGGTGATGTCGATCCATGCGGCAAACCCCTTGCGTCGCAGTGCAACCTCGTTCGGATGATCCTTATCAAAACCTTTGGGGACCCGTTTCAGGTCCGGCTCACCGATGCGGATACCTGAGGCACGCAGTTCGTCCGTCAATGCGATCAACTCGGCCCCTTTAGGACCCGCCATCGCCCTGCGGAAATTGGCGAGTGCTTCGTTGTCGTATTGAAACACGCCACAGCCCAGCGTCAGCTTCTCAGGCGAGAGACCGAAGAACCACATGGGCGGCTGCGCTGTTGTTCTTTCTGGTCTCAAGGCGACGTGGATATGAGCGTTGTAGGGCGTCTTGACCTTGGAGAAGCGGACGTCGCGATGGATACGGAAGATCTTGCTGCTATGCGGTTGACCGGTCAGCGCACCAAGTGCGCTCTCCATGTGAGCTGCAAAGACCTTGGTGGGATCTTTGATGCAGTGTTCATATGTCGTTTTATGTGCCGTGAACCAGTCTTTGGTGTTGTTCGCCTTCAGATCGCGCAGGAATTGCAGCGCATCGGGGCTGTAGCTGTCGAATGTATTCATGATTGTCCCTCAATTTTTGGCGGGCAGGGCTGCTTCATGTGCCAGGCATTGCTGCAGCCAGCGCTTCATCGCGGGGTCCGGGCAATCGGCCTCATCTACCAGGATGAAGCCACCCAGCTTGCGCTTGCCGTGGATGACGACGCGGGCCGTCGGGTCTGCAAGGGCGGCCGCTTCGTTCTCCTTGCCGATACGGAACATAAACCGCCCGACACCATCTTTGTGCCGTCGCGCACCGCAAAGCATATTGCCGTTCAGGAAAAAACACACACCGCCCATCATCCGCTTTTCAGTGATCCCCACATGCGCGGCGAGTGCGCCGCGCATGTGTTGGCTAAGGCCTTCGTCATAAGGCATCAGGCAGCCCCAAATAGTTGCCACAGGATGGCGATGGCGAGCATGAACATCGCCAAGGTTGTCAGCGCGGCACCGACGGCGCGCCCTTTGCTATCCGCCGATGCAAGCAGGCCAAAGTAGTGGATGAGCCGCGCCAGGATGAGCACGGCACCGCAGAGGGCCACCAGCCAAGCTGCGGTTCCGGCGATTTCAGCACCGGCGAGGGCCAGAAGCGCAAGCGGGACATATTCGACAAAGTTGCCATGGGCCCGGATCCGACGCAGCAGCACATCATCGTCACCATGCAGCAGCAGGATGCCGGTTTTGGCCCGGCGCACCCCGACCGAGATCGCCATCGGGATGCTGAGAAGGACGAAAATCGCCGTTACGGCCAGCGCGATCTGTGGTGTTTGTTCCATCTGAGCGCGTCCTTAGGCCGGGTTCTGGGCATAGGTGATCACTGCAAAGCGGGCGCCCTGCGGATCTGTGAGCGTTGCCATGCGACCGACACCGGGCATATCCATGGGGGCTTGCAGGACGGTTGCGCCTTTGGCCTTTGCGGTGGCCACGCAGCTGTCCACATCGGCAACGGTAAAGAAAATCGTCCAACTTCCGCTCTCCTCGGGCATGGGAGAAAAACCGCCAATCGCCGTTTCGCCCACCGCAATCGCCGAGTAGCTGGACCCGTCCTGCATCGGCATATTGTTGATCGTCCAGCCTAGCACCTCCTGATAAAAGGTTTTGGCCTTCTCCTGATCCGGCCCGGAGTGCCCGATCCAGCCGGCGTTTCCAATTGCTGTCATCTCAAGAATGCTCATATGTCTTCTCCCTGTTTGCCTGCCCGAATGCAGGTCTGACCCAAGGACGCATGACCACTCCCAACCCCTACACGTCGGGCAGTTCTTTTTTGCTGAGCGCGATTTTTCCTTGAACGGCGGCGCGTTCCGGTGCTGTCGGGTTGAGTGAAAGCGCTGCTTCAAACGCCTTGATGGCCGCTAGATGATTGCCGGTGTCCTGCAACAGCCGGCCTCTCATGGCATGAAACCAGCGGTATTGCGACAGATCGTCAGCCAGCGGCTCCAACGCGGCCAACGCGTAGGCAGGGCCTTCAATCCGTGCCTCGGATGCGATGAGGTTGAGACGCACAACGGGCGAAGGCTGCAGGGCATAGAGCGCGGCGTAATGCGCAGCGATCAGTGACCAATCGGTCTCTTCTGCGGAGGGCGCGCGGGCATGGACCGCAGCAATCGCGGCCTGAATGATGTAAACCCCCCGATGATTGATCCTCTGGGCCTTTTGTAGCAGCGCCGTCGCCTCGGCGATTTGGGAGAGATCCCATCGGCTGCGGTTCTGATCCTCCAACGGGACGAGCTGGCCATCAGCATCCATGCGCGCGTCACATCGCGAATGTTGAAACAGCAGGAGCGACAGAAGCGCCGCCTGCTCGCCCATGGCCGGGAACAGGTTTGCCAGCAGACGAGCGAGGCGGATTGCCTCTTCGCAGACTGTGAGCTTGATCTGGGTCTCACCACCAGAAGCCGACCAGCCCTCGTTGAACATCAGGTAGACCATCAGCGAGACCTCACCCAGCCGCGCGCCCCGCTCCTGCGGGCTGGGCGTTTCAAAGGCGACGGTACCACTGGCAATTTTCTTCTTCGCGCGGGTGATCCGTTGTTCCATGGCCTTCGGTTTGATCAGGAAGCCGCGTGCAATTTCCGCAACGCTGAGCCCGGCGACGATCCGCAGCGCGATGGCAATCTGATCGCGCCGTTCCAGCTCCGGGTGGCAACAGATGAACAACAGGCGCAGGACGTCATCGCGCAGTTCATCGGGATCAGGGGGTGCCTCTGTCATGGGTTGAAACTCTGCACAGTGCCGCGCAAGGATGGCATGGTGCCGCTGGGACTTGCGCAGCGCGTCGAGCCCCGCGTTGCGGGCGGTGGCCAGCAGCCAGGCCAAAGGATCACGGGGTGCGCCGATGTCCGTCCAGACCTTGAGGGCTTTGAGACAGGCCTCTGCAAAGGCGTCCTCCGCGATATCTATATCGCGGAAGTAGCGGGTCAGCGCGGCCAGCGCCTGCGGACGCTGTCTGGTGATTGTTGCTTCTAGCCAGTCCGACACATGCCTATTCCGACGAAATCGCACCTCCAGCCCAGGCCACGGGCCGCACTTCTAGCCGAACCACCGGGGATGAGATCATCTTGGCGTGGGTTAGAGCATCGTCCAAGTTTTCAAAGTCGGCGGCGTAAAATCCCAGGAAACTCTCTTTTGTCTCGGCATAGGGCCCATCCACAATCAACGGGGGGTGATCGACCACCGGTGCAGGGTCAAGCATCACTGCCGAGGTTGGCGGCATCAGCTTGATCGAGATGAACTCCCCTCGTTTCTTCAGTGCCTCCTGCAACGCGCCATGTCCGGCCAGCACTTCGTCCTGCCGTTCTTTGGGGAGTGTTTCAAAAAGCCCGGCTTCTCCGTAGATTGTAATTGCATAGATCATGGTTTTCTCCAGTGCACTGATCACATGCTGCAAGAACGCGCGGGCCAATGCAAATCCGACAATACCTGCGTGGATTTCTGAAAAAAGATGATTGCTGGTCGCGCGGCTGGATCGCGAACCCTTGTAATCGCCCATGACGCTGCGCTTGTGCGGCGGGTATTCTAGCAGGTCTGCGTCCTATTGGTTCTTTGCAACGCTTGAGCGTGGCATCCCCTCCCAATGCAACAGCGCAATGGAGATGAGGCATGTTGCCGGCGCACACGTATACGAGATTGGGTAATTGCCAAATGCAAAGCTGCTGCAATCTGTGTCCTCGGCTATGGTCTCTCTGAATAGGTTGTGAAGGGATCAAAAATGAACCCGTCACGACCACAGTCACACAGACCTCGTCGGAGGGTCAGTCTCCCGACACCATTTTGCCCGCTCGAATTGTCGCCGTCACTTTCAAATCCAGAAGGTTCTCTGAGGCCGCAATCGGATTGCCTGAGAGAACTGCAAGATCGGCGCATTTTCCCGGCTCTATTGATCCACGAATATCTTCCTGGAAGACCTGCCAGGCCGCGTCTATCGTTTGTGCCCGCAGGGCCGAGAGGACGCTGATTTTCTGGCTTTCCCCGAGCAGCCGCCCGCTTGATGTGGTGCGGTTGACGGCGCAATGGGCCAGATGCAGCGGCCTGGTTGGCGTTACGGAGGCGTCATTGTGCAGGGTGTAGCGGACCCCAAATCGCTCGGCCGACGCGGCGGGGGACAGGCGGCTGGCGCGCTCGGGGCCGAGAAACGTACTGTAATGGCGATCGCCCCAGAAATGGATATGGGCCGAGAAGAAGCTGACCGTGATGCCAAGCTCAGCCATACGGCCAAGCTGGTCGTCGCGCAGGGTCTGGCCGTGAATGATCGTGTGGCGGTGATCCGCGCGCGGGGTGTCGGCCAAGGCGGCGGCCACGGCATCGATGAACATGTCGGCCCCGGCATCACCGTTGCAGTGGCAATGGATCTGGTGGCCGAGGTCATGCAGTTTCCTGACTTCGCGGCGGTGTTCCTCAGCCGCCACATAGGGCATCCCGCAGGAATGTTTCGGGTCAATTGGCCGGTGATAGGGCGCAGAGAGATAGGCGGTCTGAAGCTGGAATGCCCCATCGGTAAATAGCTTGCGCGGGCCAAGGGTGAAATGCCGATTGCCGGGCCAGTCGAGAGTGTCCCAAAGCCCCGGTTCAAGCTCTCCAATGGGCAGCAGCATCAGGTCGATACCGGGATCTTTGTCTGGCCCGAGCGAGGCAAAATGCTCCAGCATTACCCGCGAGGTCCAGGCGTTCTGCGCATAGGTCACGCCATGGGCGAGGTAATCGTCGCGGCAGACCGCGAAACCCTGCCAGAATCTTTCGCGATTGATCAGGAAATCGGTATCGCCCATTTCGCCCATGGCCGACAGGCCTTCGATGAGACCTGTCAGCGCGCCGTCATCCCGGCGGCCATAGCGGCCGCCCAGTGGGTCCGGCGTATCGCGTGAGATGCCGCGCATTTCAAGGGCGGCAGAGTTCGCGACGCCATTGTGGCCCGAGGCATGAAGCACCCAGATGGGATGATCTGTGGACACGTCGTCCAGTTCAGCCCGGGTCGGCATCCGACCCTCGGCGATTGCGGTGTTGTCAAAAAGAACCCCCATGACCCATTCGCCTTTTGGGGTGTCGGCTGCCTTGGCACGCAGGCGGTGCAGCGCCGTTGCCATATCGATGCAGTCGCCACGTGGCGGTGACGCAAGATCGACACGGAAAAGCGCAATGAACCCCGGATCGGGAAAGTGCCCATGCGGGTCGATAAAGGCCGGGATAAGCGTCTGGCCCTGCAGGTCATGGAGCCGCGTGCCGCCGGGCATCTGGGCGCGCAGGACGGTTTCGTCGCCGACGGCACGGATCAATCCGCCTTCGGTCAGCACCGCCTCGGGCTGAGAGTTTTCGGCGTCCATCGTCAGGATGGTGCCGTTGGAATAAAGCGTGGCTGTCATTGCGGGCTCGCTACGAGAGTGGCGCGAGGCAGCGCAGGCCATGGCCTGCGGTTACCTCCCATCTGGGTGTTTGGGTGCAAATGTCCTGGCCAAAGGGGCAGCGCTCGCGGAACTCGCATCCCGTTGGCCGGTTCAGCAGACTCGGCGGTTCGCCCTTCAGCGCGATGCGTTCCAGCCGGGCGTCAGGGTCAGGTTCCGGGTTCGCGCTGAGAAGGCAGCGGGTGTAGGGATGGCGCGGGCTTTCGAATATTGCTTCGGTGGTGCCTTCTTCCACCAGCCGCCCCAGATACATGATCCCCATACGGTCGGCCACATGGCGCACGACGCTGAGGTTATGGGTGATGATCACCATGGCCAGCCCCAGCCGTTCGCGCAGTTCATTGAGCAGGTTCAGCAACTCGCCCTGCACGGAGACGTCCAATCCCGCTGTCGGTTCGTCGGCCAGGATCAACCTGGGTTCCAGCGCCAGTGCGCGGGCCACCCCGACACGCCGTGCCTGACCGCCGGACAATTGATAGGGATAGCGGTCGGCAAAATGCGCAGGCAGGTTGACCATCTCCAGCAGGCGCTTGGCCTCGGCGTGCTGATCGCGGCTCTTCATGCCCTGAATCCTGTAGGGTTCCGTGATCAGACTGCCGATGGTCAGCCGCGGAGACAGGCTTCCGACCGGATCCTGAAACATCATGGCGATGTCCTTGCGCAGGGGGCGCAGCTGCCGTTCGGGCAGGCCGCGGATTTCCCTGCCGTCGAATTTGACCGAACCGGCCTGCGCCGGGGCCAGCCCGGCAATTGCGCGAATGACGGTTGTCTTGCCCGATCCGCTTTCGCCGACAAGCGCGTAGGTTTCGCCCGGGGCCACGTCAAAGCTGACGCCAGCCAGCACATTGACCTGACCATAGCTGGTTTGAAGGTTATCAACAGACAGAAGGCTCACGCCGTCATCTCCTCATGGTTCAGCCAACAGGCAGCCAGATGACCGTCGTCTCCCAGTCGCTCAAGTGGCGGCACGTCTGCCGCGCAGCGGGCGATTGCCTGATCGCACCGGTCGCGAAAAATGCAGCCGCCGGGCAGGTTCGCCAGATCGGGAACTTCGCCCGGAATGGTCGGCAGGACACGGGCGCGGGTCTTGATGTGGCCCGGATCACATTCGATCAGGCGGCGGGTGTAGGGATGTTTCGGGTTGTGAAAGATCTCGCGCACATCGCCGCTTTCGACGACTGCGCCCGCATACATCACCACCACCCTG
This sequence comes from Phaeobacter sp. A36a-5a, assembly GCF_037911135.1. NCBI lineage: Bacteria > Pseudomonadati > Pseudomonadota > Alphaproteobacteria > Rhodobacterales > Roseobacteraceae > Phaeobacter > Phaeobacter bryozoorum. The sequence continues at coordinate 281,864 of NZ_JBBLYU010000001.1, forward strand.
TCACAGAGTTCCGCAATCACGCCCAGATGATGCGAGATGAATAGGATCGCGCAGTTCATTTCGCGCTGAAGCTCCTGCAAGCGTTCGATAATCTGTACTTCAAGCGTGGCATCCAGTGCCGTTGTGGGTTCATCGGCGATCAGCAGGTCAGGCTCGGACATCAGCGCCATGGCAATGGCGATCCGCTGGCGCATCCCGCCGGAGAATTCATGCGGGAACTGGTTCAGCCGCGCGTCGGGATCGGGAATGCCCACAGCCCCCAGCATTTTCGCGGCGGTTGCGCGTTTTGCGGCCTTGGATGCGGAGGACCGGTGCTGGATATCGACCATCTGCTGACCGACGGTCAGCACCGGGTTGTGGGTCTGCATCGGGTCCTGGAAGACGATTGAGATATCGTCGCCGCGCAGGGCGCGCATCTGACGCTCGTTGGCCTGCAACAGGTCCTGCCCCTTGAACCGTACCGCGCCCTCACGGAACCGCGTGTTCGGTGCCGTCAACCGCAGGATCGACGAGATCAGCGTCGACTTTCCGCAGCCGCTTTCGCCGACGATCCCGACGATTTCCCCTTTGCGGACGTCAAAGGTGATATCGCGCAAGGCTTTCAGGTCGCCGCGTTCGGTTTTATAGTCGACGCTGAGATGGTCGATCTCCAACAAGGTTTCGGTCATCGGTTCTTTCTCAATTTCGGGTCAACCACGTCGCGCAGGGATTCGCCGAGGAAGGTGAAGCCCAGCGTTGCGATGATGATCGGCAGGCCGCCTCCGACCACCAGCCACGGCGTTTGCCGGATCAGGGCATAGCCATCTTTCAACAATGCACCCCAGCTGGGTGTCGGCGGTTTTACCCCGAGACCGAGGAACGACAGACCGGCCTCAAGCGCGATCACCGTGGGGATGTCCATGGCAGCCAGAACCGCCAGGACGCCAATGATATTTGGCAGCAAATGGACACCCAGAATACGGGCCATGCTGGCCCCCATGGAGCGTTCGGCCAGTATGAACTCCGAGTTGCGCAATGTGAGCGTCTGCGTGCGCGCCACACGGCCATAGGTCGGGATCGAGGTCGCCATGACCACAAAAACCACAGTTTGCAGGCTGGGACCCACCAGCGCGACGACGGCCAGCGCGAACATCACGGTTGGGAATGACCGGATGGTGTCAAACAGAAGCATCAGCAGATTGTCGAGCCATTTTGGCCCGTAGCCCGCGATCATTCCCAGTGTCAGACCGATCACCATGGCACCAAAGACCGCAGGCAAGGCGACCTTCAGCGCCACCTGTCCGCCCATGATCACGCGGCTGAAGGTATCTCGACCCAGCTGGTCGGTGCCCAGCCAATGGCTGGCCGATGGGCCTTGCATACGGTCCTGAATATTCATGGCAATCGGATCGTAGGGCACAATCCATGGCGCGAAGATGGCGCTGAACACGATGGCCCCGACGATGATCAGCCCCATCAGGCCCAGCGGGTTTCCGGCGACGCCTTTGAGAATAATGCCGAGTTCGGAGCGCGGTTTACCCATGGTCGAGGCCGTCATGTCGAGGTCCTCGCGCGCGGGTCCAGCCAGGCGTTAACGAGGTCCGCAACGGCGGTCGAGATAACGAACAGCCCCGTCGAGATGAGCACCGAGCCCATGACGATCGGGTAGTTGCGGGTGGTGATGCTATCGATCACCAATTTGCCCAGACCGGGTCGGGCAAAGACGATCTCGGCAAAAACGGCAGCACTGAGCAGAAAGCCCATCCCGACGCCGATCACGGTGACGACCGGCAGAACGGCGATCCGCAAGGCGTAGACCATGACGATCCGTCGCTCGGAGAGACCAAAGGCGCGGGCGGTCCGGATGTGGTGTTCACCAAGCACTTCCAGCATCGAAGCACGTACAAGCCGCGCGATATACCCGACCCAACTCAGCCCGATTGCAAACGCGGGCAACACCAGATGATCCAGCCGCTCCCAGAACCCGTCACCGACACCAATCGCCGGGAACCACTGGAGCTGCACGGCAAACAGCAAAAGCGACAAAAGCGCCACGACAAATGCGGGGGCCGCGACGAAACTCACCGACAGCACCGCGACGCTTCGGTCGATCAGGGTGTTGGGATGGGCCGCGGCATAGGCGCCAAGCCCGATGCCGAGGGCGGCAGACCAGAGGATCGACGCAAAGATCAGCTCAAGCGTGAAGGGAAGCTGTTGAAAGACAATCTGGGTAACCGAGCGGCCCGAAAACACGTCGGTGCCCAGATCGCCCTGCATCATGTTGCCGTAAAAGATCACCAGTTGCCGCCAAATCGGCTGATCCAGCGCCAGTTCGGCGGTGAGCCGTGCCTGAAGCTCCGGGGTCGCTCGCGGACCAAGCATGATCTGCACCGGATCGCCGGGGACTGCACGGATCATCAGGAACATGAGTGTTACCGCAACAAAGAGGATCAGCGCCGCAAGCGCAAACCGCCTCAGAGCAAAGTTGAACATCGATCGGGCCTTTCTGGGCGGGGTAATCACGTGCGGCCGCCCGAGGGCAGCCACACGCAGAGACGTAGGGAGGTTACGCCTTGCCGAAGTATCTGAGCAGCGAAAGCCCATCCGGGCGCAGGGCCGGAACAACACGCGAGGAATGCACGACCGGCGTTGCTTCATGGGTGATAAAGCGATAGGCGCCGCTTTCTTCCATCAGGTCCTGCGCTCGCTGATACATTGCAGCGCGTTCTGCATTGTCGGTTTCCGCAGATGCGGCGGCGTGGAGTTTGTCGAATTCGTCGTTGCGGAAACGTTCCCAGTTCCAGATGCCTGCCTGTTCAGTGGTGAACCAGGCCGTTGCATAGGAGGGATCAGGCGCCATCGAGAAGCGGTTCAGCACCAGTTGCAGATCTTCGTTTTCGCCGCTCGCCCAGAACGCACCGGATTCCAGAACGTTGATTTCCAGCGTGATCCCGATTTGCGCCAGCATCGCCTGAATGACCTGAGCCATCGTCGTGTAGGTCGTCTTGTTCAGGATATCGAGCGTGAGGGAGACATTTGTCTCGCCGGATTCCGCAAGCAGTGCCATTGCCTTTTCAATGTTGGCCTGCGGCGCCACAAGACCCTGAGCACGGTTTCCTGCCAGACCCGGTGCGATGATGCCTGTCGACGGGTCCGCCGCGCCAAAGTAGGAGGCCTCCAGGATTGTCGGCACGTCGATGGCATGCTGGATCGCCTGCCGCAGTTTCTGGTTCTGTAGTTTCGGATGATCCAGATTCATCCCCAGCCAGACATAGAACAGCGAGGGGTTTTCGACGAGGGTCCCGCCGTTTGGAACGCCACCACGGTAGCGCGCGACCGATCCTAGCGAGACGCGGGTCAGGTCCAGCTCGCCTGCCTCGAATGCGATCTCGGCGGTGTTTTCATCGTCGATCGGGTAGACTTCGATCGTATCCCAGGCCGGTGCGTCCCCTTTCCAGTTGGGGTTGCGCTGCAACACTGTCTTTTCCTTGGGGCTCCAGCTCGCGCGCAGATAGGGGCCGCTTTCGGCGACCGGGTCGGAGCCGATCCGCCCGCCAGTGGCCTCAACCGCGGCCTTGGACACGATGTTGCCGGTGATATAGGGCAAGGCAATAGACCAGAGCGGCGCGAAGGGCTCGTTCAGCACGATGGTGCCTTCGCGCTCGCCAGTGACCTCAACATGGCTGAGCGGTCCCATATCCGGCTTGTTCGGGCTTTCGGTGGCCTCGGCCACGATCCGTTCGAAGCTGAATTTGACATCCTCGGCTGTCATCGCGCCATGGCCGTTGGTAAAGCCGATGTCATCGCGCAGGGCGAATTTGATATGGGTCGGGTCCACCTGTTCGATCATCGACGCCGCATCAAGTTGCCAGCCCCATTCGGAGCCGGGCTTGTACTGGATCAGCTTGTTGTAAATTGCGGCGTGGATCTCCTCTTCCACAACGCCGACACTATGCGCGGGATCCATGTTCGGAGCGTCGCCATAGGCGCGGACGCGCAGGACGCCATCATCCTGGGCAAAAGCGGTCCCCGCCCAGCCCATAGGCATTGCGGCGGCCGCACCAAGCGCTGTCGCGCCTTTTAGGAAGTTTCGGCGTCCTGTTGGTGCCTTCATCCATTCGATCTTCATTGTGATCTCCCCGTTGGGTTGTTCAGAGAAGCCCGCGCGGAATGGTCCGCGACCATTCTTTTGACAGGACTTCGGTTTCATCGGGCCCTTCCGTGGCCCGCAAACTGCGGTGCAGGTAGAAATGCGTCTCGTCGCAGGACATGCGCGAATGCGTGTCGATCCGAACCTGCCAGTGGTCGCGGCGGAACTCGAACCGCCAGTCGGCCACCATCTTGGCGCTGGCCGGATCGTCGGGATGGATGGAATAATGCGTCGCTACATGGCTGCCGCTGATAAGGCCGTGATAGGGATCGCGCGACATGCCGAAATCGTCAAATGCGTCGAGCGTTGTCCGTCCTTCATCGTCGGTTCCACGCCGTGACGTGCTCGACGGATCACGCAGGACATCCGCAGCCAATGTCGGAAATTTCTCTGGCGGTCCGGGGTTGGCAGGCTCCGGTTCACCAGCCACGCGGCGCTGAGGCAGTGTCAACTGGCTGCCCGGGCAGTCCAGCGTGATCGTCACAGGTTTGGGCGAGGGCCAGACGATCGGCCAGTAGGATGTCGACAGCGCCAGACGGAGGCGATGCCCCGCGCGCAGCCGATGGGCACAGGCGTTCAGTTCGAACTCAACCTCGTAGCGTTCGCCCGGCACCAAAGCGTCCGGGGTTTCGTGGCTTTTGTGATGGGTCAGGTTGAAGGGCCGATAGGTGATGCGTTGCGACACGCCATCCGGCGCGACATCACAGAGCCGGGCCACCACCTGGGCAACCGGTTGATCAACACGAAACGCCAGCTTCAGACGCGGGCGTCCAACGATCTCAAGCGGCGCGTCCAGCGAAATGTCAAAGCAGGTGGAGTGCCTGTCGTCCTCGACCTGATCGCCCGGCAGCTCGTTGTCGATCCGCATCCCCGGGCAGAAATAGCCGCTGGCGGACCCGACGCTGGCAGGATTGGCAATATCGACCTCCCCGGCTTTGGCTGCTGGGCACAGCGCACCATCGCCGAGAAAATAAATGCGCTCCTGAATGGTGTTCGATGGCCAGCTTTCCTCTGACACCCACCGACCCCTGCGCGGCTTGTTCTTGCCGGACGGGTTGTCATGTTCCTGCACGAATGTTCGCAAGGCAGGCAGTGTTTCAGCCCCGTTCAACTCGCCTTTCAGCCACCGGTCGAACCATCCGATGATCTCCGAGTGGGCGTCTGCGGCCTCGATCTTTGAGATATGCGGATAGCGGTGCTCCCAGGGGCCGATCAGCGCCTTGGTCGGCGAAGTCAGGTTCTCAACCAGGGTAAGGGGCGTGTTGACATAAGCGTCCGCCCAGCCTGTGATTGCCAGAACCGGCACCTCGATCCGTGACCAGTCTTCGCAAACCGATCCGTGTTTCCAGAACTCATCGCGTGTGGGGTGTGCCAGCCAGTCGGCGGCAAGATCAGGCAGAAGCTCCAACCGCGCGATCCAGTCATCGCGCCAGTCGGGCCGCAGGTCGGGGTCAGCAGGGCGAGACAGATAGGCAAACATCTGTGCTGCCCAATTGGCGTTATCGCTGAGCAGGCAGCCGCCCATGTAGTGAATGTCATCGGCATAGCGGTCAGCCGTCGAGGCCATGGTGACAACCGCCTTTAATTCCGGCGGTCGGCGATACGCAAGCTGCAAGCCGTTGAAGCCACCCCAGCTGATCCCGATCATTCCGACGTTGCCATCACACCAGTCCTGGCCTGCGATCCATTTCAGAACCTCTTCGCCATCGCAGAGCTCCTGTTCGGAATATTCATCGTCAAAACGGCCCTGGCTGTCGCCGGTCCCGGCAATGTCGACCCGCACACAGGCATAGCCATGGGCGGCAAACACCCGATGTGTGGTTTCATCACGCGCTGCGGTTCCGTCCCGCTTGCGATAGGGGAGATACTCCAGGATCGCCGGCGCAGCCCCCGGCAGAGCGGGAAGCCAGACCCGTGCCGCCAGTTTTCGCCCGTCCGGAAGAGGGATCCACTCATTCTCTAGTGTCTTGATTTCGTTTTGCACGCCGATCACCGTTTGCGACTCACAAGCGAAAATTGGAACGAAAATCAAAAACCACCTAGTAAGCGACTGTACGCAGGTTTAAGCTTTTGTAAGCATTAATGCGTCTATGTGCGAAGGACTTGTCGCATGTCGGAAAACTTTTCGCGGAACCTGCGATCCCTCTGCGCTGACTACGGCAGCATTGCGCAGGTCTGCCGCGATATCGGCTTGAACCGTCAGCAATTCAATCGATACCTCAATGGCGGTGGAATGCCCTCGGCGCACAACCTTCGGCGCATCGCCCGGCATTTCAATATCAGCGAACAGGACCTCGACTTGGATCACCCGGCCTTCCTGGGCAGGATGAACAGATTGACGGCGCCCTCCCGCAAAAGCCCGGCGCGCGTGCTGTCCAGAATTTTCGAGAACCAGGCCGGTCCGCTGCGTCGGTATCTGGGGTTCTATCACGGCCATTTCACAACGCCGACCTGGGAAGGCAAGATCATGCGCACGCTGATCTGGCTGCGTGAACAGGACGGCTATATCGTTTCGCATACCTTCGAACGTGCCTTGAGCGATGATCAAAGCATCGTTCAACGGACGAAATATACCGGGCTGGCAGCCTATAAGGGCAATCGCATCTACCTGTTGGAAAGCGCAAACAGCGAGGATGGATTCTTGTCGGAGTCCATTCTGTTTCCCGCGCATCGCCAACAGGTCAGATATCTGAACGGGATGACAATGGGCGTCGCCACCAAACCGCGTATGGCCCCATACTCGTCGCCGACCGTCTGGAAACGGCTATCTGAAAGCACCTCGGTCCGGGATGCTCTGAAGCAAACAGGTATCTTTCGCTTCAACGACACAAGGATCGACGTAATCGTGCGCAACCAGCTGGCGGACGCGCAGGACTGAATAGGATTGCGATTTCACCGTGTCTCTTCCGGGTGAGGGCCAACTGGCAGAGAGCCGTTAACCGGCTGTCACCTGTCGACGTTTTCGACACAAAAACTGCGGTTGGTTATCGGGTGAAACCTTAGTGGGCTGCCAGTTTCGCGCCCCCTGTGGCTGTGAGTCCAATAGGGTGGGGTGCCCGCCAGCCGCCTGCCTTGAAGAAGTCCAAGGCGCCCGTTGAGTTTTTGCAGTTCATTGCGTGACAGAACGGTTGCGGCCCGCGTCCCGAAGGCTTGTTCGACAGGCATCTGATCCAATTCAGGGAGTAGGGCGTATAGTTCCAGGCGAGTTACGGCCGACATCATCTTCATAGCCATCGGCCCAGGATAGAAGCTTTCGCTCGGGATATCATTGGAAATCAGCGTCGCATGTTTGTCGAGCATAAGATGGATATACGTGACGCTCTGACGACCCCGCGCAAAAGAAGCCAATGTAGTTTCTTCAGCCAGATGCTTGGCCCGCACATAGTAGGACGCATTCGTGAGCTGATCTGTCAGCAGGACGCAGTGCTGCGGCGACACCACCAGCGCACGTGCATTGCCCAGCACGCCCGGCCTGATCCGGACCGGCGTGAGGTTCTGCGGTAGAGACGCAGTTTTAACTGCGACTTCCGACAGGGCCAGCCAGCGTATCGGCATCGGGCCGTATTCAAGAGTTGTGACCAGATCGCCGGGCTTCAGCGTTTCTATCTTGGTTTCGCCGCTTGGGGTTGCGATCATCGTACCGGGCGTGAAACACGGGATGCCCATCGAATTGAGTTTCTGGGCGTTGTCCACCTGCGAACGCTGAACGCCAACCAGCGTCACCGACTCGCCGTTGACAAAGGTCAGCACCGCATCACCTGTCCCGTCGCCATTGGTGTCGCTGACGACAACATCCCAGGCATTGACCGGATTGCCATCTGCATCGACCAGATTCGAGACATCGAATTGGTCTACCGTGGTGCCATCGCCGCTGTCGGTCATGTCGAAATTCGTCACGATATCCGACCCGGCAAGATCGGACACTCCCAGGATATCCCTGTCGCTATCGGCACCAAGGTCAATAACGTCGTCCCCGGTGCCACCCTCAATCGTGTCGGCACCGGTGCCGCCGGTGATTGTATCGGCACCCGCGCCGCCGTCGATCACGTCATTATTGTTGCCGCCGTCGAGGGAGTCCGCGCCATCTCCGCCTTGAAGGGTATCCTGACCATCACCACCAGCGATACTATCGTTTCCATCGCCGCCGGTGAGGCTGTCTTTGCCCAGACCGCCGTCGATGGTGTCATCGCCCAAGCCACCGTCTATTGTGTCATCCGATAGGTTCAGGCCTGAGTCGATGATCACGTCGTTGCCGTCACCGCCCAGAATCAGATCGCTTTGGTTGCCGCCGTCAATCGTGTCCGCCCCGGCACCACCCGAGATAGTGTCGGCACCGAGTCCACCAAGAAGGCTGTCATTGCCCGCGCCACCGTCGATGGTATCCTCGCCATCGCCACCGTCGATTGTATCGTTCCCGGATCCGCCGGTCACGGTGTCGTTGCCGCCGCCTGCGATAATCTCGATCCCGCCTGCGTCGTTGGTGGCGTCCACCACATCGGCTGAGTCGCCCAGGATTACGCGCTCGATTTCGGAGAAGGTGAGCGTGCTGGTGCCGTCGCTGATCGTGCCCGCGCCGGTACCGGTAAAGGTTACCGTGACCGGAACGGTGACGGCCGACAGATCAAGCGTGTCGTAATCCGTGCCGGTGGTGACCCCTTCGCCGCCGATGATCGTGTCCGCGCCAAAGTTGTCCTCGATGACAAACGTGTCAGCATCGTCGCCACCCGACATACTGTCGGCGCCAGTGCCACCGACCAGCCTGTCATTGTCAGCACCGCCTTCAAGCGTATCGTCGCCGTCGTTGCCTTCGAGCGTGTCATTGCCGCCGGTGGCAACGATGCTGTCATTGCCCGCACCGCCGACCAGGCTGTCATCGCCGTCGGAGTTCATCAACGTGTCATTGCCGGAGCCACCGATCAGGGTATCGTTGCCAAGGCCGGTTGTGAGGAAGTCGTCGCCATCACCGCCGTCGATCAGATCATCCCCGTCGCCGCCCGCAATCGTGTCGTTGCCGGAGCCGCCGGTCACGGTGTCATTGCCGGCCCCGGCGATAATCTCCATTCCGCCTGTGTCGCTGGTAATATCCACCACATCGGCTGAGGCGCCCAGGATCAGCCGCTCGATCTGCGAGAAGCTGAGCGTGCTTGTCCCGTCGCTGATCGTGCCCGCGCCGGAGCCGGTGAAGGTCACGGTGACCGGGTTGGTCACGGCGGAAAGGTCGATGGTGTCGTAATCCGTGCCGGTGGTGACCCCTTCGCCGCCGATGATCGTGTCCGCGCCAAAGCCGTCCTCGACCACAAACGTGTCGGCATCGTCCCCGCCCGACAGGCTATCAGCGCCAGTACCGCCCGAAATCGTGTCCGCGCCCGCGCCGCCGTCCAGCAGGTTATTGGCGCCGTCGCCTGTCAGGCTGTCATTGGCTGTGCCGCCGAGAATGTTCTCGATCCCGCTATAGGTGTTGCCGTGCTGGTCCGTACCGGTCGTGAGATCGATGTTGAAGTTGACATAGGACGCATCAGAATTGACGATATCGTAGGTATCAATCCCGGCACCTCCGATAAAGGTGTCGGCGCCGAAATTGGCCAGAAGCGTATCATTGCCGCTTCCGCCATCGATTGTGTCGGCGCCGCCGCCGCCGTCCAGCACGTCGTCGCCTGTACCACCATCGATTGTGTCGGCCCCGGCACCGCCGCTTAGAACGTCGTTGCCGATACCGCCATCAATTGTGTCGGCGCCGGTGCCGCCGGTCACGCTGTCATCCCCAGATGAGGCATCAATCCGCATACCGGTGCTGCCACTCGACAGGTCGATGGTGTCGTTTCCAAGGCCTGTGGAGATGAATTCAATCTCGGAGAAATTGATGGTCGAACTGCCACCGGTCACGGAACCGGCCTCGCTACTGGTTAGCGTGACGGTAAGCGGATCGTTTTCCCAGGCGCCGCCGTCCTCAAACGTCAGTCGTAGCCAGTCGCCATTCCCGTCTTCGTCCCCTTCGCCACCGATGATGCTGATCGTGCCGCCTATGCCTTCTGGTGCATAGTTATAGAAGGTATCGTCGCCGGTCCCGCCCTGTGCTGTATCGCCAGCACCTGTGACAAAGACGTCGTCGCCTGCGCCGCCAGTCATCAGGTCGGCCTCGGTTCCGCCGTAGATCGTGTCTTTGCCGTCTCCGCCGATCAGGGTATCGCTGCCGCTTCCGCCGTAGACGATATCGTTGCCCGCGCCCGCGACGATGCTGTCGTTGCCGGCTACGGCATAGATTGTATCGTCGCCCGCTCCAGCATCCACGATATCGTCGCCGCCATAGGCGTTCATCTGGGTGCCGTCGGCATCGATATAGCTGGCGCCGATGCTGTCATTCCCTGCGGTGCCGTCGACCGTGGCGTCGATAAAGGCATCCTGTTCGAGGTCGGCAAAGGCAAAGGAGTAGTTGTCACCGATGACTGACGTGAGCTGAATGGATTCGATCGGCTTGTCGTCGAGAACGTTGTTGGCAGGGTCACCTTCTCTGTAGGGGTTAAGGAACACCCGACCTGATGTATCCTGCAGGATCAGCATCTGCGTCGTAGCCGTGGTGCCATCGGAATAGGTGACAAGGACATTGTAGTCGATGGCGCTGTCGATATCGGAGGATATTCCGCCATAGATCAGCTGATCGGCGCTTTGTCCGTTGTCGTTCTCAAGGAGCTGCCCGTCACTGTTGAGGTCGTTTACTGTGAGGCTGTCGATGTTGTCATAAAGCGGCGCGCCCGAGCTGCCGAACGTGGCGCCAACCAGGATGGAGGAGTTTTCAGATGCAAAGTTGGCTTCGTTTGGATCCAGATCGGAAAACGTTCCGAGGTAAAACGATTCAATTGTTCTAGTTACCAATTTTCACCTCGGGTTACTGTGCGATACGCAAAACGCGTTGTTTGTACCGGTGCTGGAGCCGTCCAGATCTGAGCGACTAAATTAGAAGATGGTGCTTAAAGTTCAGTTGAAACGGCCAAATCGGGCCCAAACCGCCGCTCCAAGTGGCAGGGAGTACAGCCTCCAGCGTGGATTTGGCCGCTGCCTGACAATGGTTTCCGCGGCTCCGGCAGATGTTCATCGCAAGCGGTTGCGGGCTGGGATCCGCCTTGAATCCCGGCTCCGTGTCGATCGGCGACGGTGTCGCAGGCGATGTTGCGGATGCTCCTGGGCAGGGCTATCAGTTGCCTCGTGGATGCGGGGGCGAGGTGACTGTGAAGAAGAACATTCTGATTGTCGGCGGAAGCTCTGGCGTCGGTCTAGCACTGGCGCGGCACTACGTTGCCGAGGGACACCGGGTCACCATCACCGGACGGGCCGATCCGGGCTGCAGCGGCGCACGGTTTCATGCACTTTCGGTGACTGAGGATTCCAGCGATCTGATCACGGAACTGGATCGGTTGGCGCGGCAGGTCGGAGATGTGCAGACCCTGATCTATTGCGCGGGCTTTTTGCAGCAGGGGACGATTGCCTCGCTAGAGGATGCCGCGCTTGCGCAGATGACCAATGTCGGATTGCTGGGGCCTATGATGCTGATCCAGCGACTGGTCCGGCAGGCGTCCGGACCGCTCAAACTGATGCTGATCACCTCAAGCTCACAGTATAAACCGCAGGCGGGAATGCCTGCCTACTGCGCGACCAAGGCCGGTCTTGGCATGTTGGGGGCGGCGCTGGTGCGCGGCGAGGGGATCGGCAAGGTGCTGGTCGTCGCTCCGTCAGCAATACGTACGAATTTCTGGGACGGCACCACGGAAGACACATCGACCATGCTTGACCCCGGCTGGGTGGCCGGGCGGATTGTGGAACTGTCCAGCGGTGCCTTCAAATACAAATACGCAAAGCTCCTGCGCAGCCCGGCAAGGGTTGAGGTGGTCGATCATCTCGACAATGCTTTCCAGCCGATAAATCCCTGATGGCACCATGCTCTGACCTGGGCAGGGGGCAGGGGTCAGGCCAGCCGCCTGAGGCAGCTGATCACATGATCGGTCTGCGCGTGGCTTTGATGCGGGCCGATGGGTAGGCTGATCACCTCCCGGGCCAGCTGCGTTGCCAGTGGCAGCATCGAATCCGTCAGACCCAAGGAAGCATAAGCCGCCTGCGCATGTGGCGGGATCGGATAATGGACCAGGGTCTGGACGCCGACATCGGCCAGATCTTTCGCCAGCCGGTCCCGGTCCGGGTGCCGCACCACAAACAGATGCCAGACGGGATCGGCCTTGGCCGCGACATTGGGCAGCGCAATGCCAAGATCGCACAATTCCGACAGGTAGCGCGCGGCGATCTGCGCCCGCCGTGCGTTCCAGTCGTCCAGCACCGCCAGCTTCACGGTCAGGAAGCTGGCCTGAACCGGATCGAGGCGGCTGTTGAACCCTGCAACCTCATTGCGGTATTTTTCGTGAGACCCGTAATTGCGCAGCAGCGATAGCCGGTCGGCCAGTGCATCGTCATTGGTGGTGACCGCGCCGCCGTCTCCCAATGCTCCGAGGTTCTTCCCCGGATAAAAACTCCAGCAGACGATATCACCGGTTCCGCCGATGGAGCGTCCGTCCCAGCGCGCGCCATGCGCCTGCGCGGCGTCCTCGATCACCTTCAGCCCCAATTCGCGGGCAACCGCCATGATCGCGGTCATGTCTGCGGGCTGGCCATATAGGTGAACGGGAATAACCGCCTTGGCGCCGGGCACCATGGCGGCGCGTATGCCGTCAGCCGTGATATTATGGGTTGCCGGATCAGGCTCCACCGGTACCGGGATCGCGCCACATTGCGATACTGCCAGCCAGGTGGCGATATAGGTGTTGGAGGGAACCAGCACCCGATCTCCCGGCCCGATTTCCAGCGCCACAAGTGCCAGGCGCAAGGCATCCAGCCCGTTAGCAACACCAAGCGCATGCGAGACGCCGCAGTAGCGGGCAAACGCCTGCTCGAACCCGGCAACATCCGGGCCGAGGATATACCAGCCGGAGCGCAGGCTCTCCAGCATCCGGGGTTCGCTGCGCTCTGCCAGCTCATCATAGGCCGCTTTCAGATCGAGAAACGGAACCTGCATCACGTTGCCCCCACGGCCTGCCGGAAGTCGGTGTAGTCGCGAATATAATCGCCTTCGTCATAAGGCGCGGATGCCATCACCATGCAGACCGCACCGGAGGAGAAGTTATCGAGATATCGCCACATCATCGGGCAGATGTAGATGCCGAAATATGAGCGGTTCAGATGAAAGCGTTTCTTGTCGAACCCGTCATCCAGAACAACGTCAAAGCTGCCGGACATCGCGATCATGAACTGGTGCAGACCCTTGTGCGCATGCGCGCCGCGATCCGATCCGCCCGGCACATCGTAGAGGTAATAGACGCGTTTGATATCAAACGGGATGTGGTTCATCCCTTCGACAAATGTCAGGTTGCCGCGTGCGTCTTCGATCTTGGGCAGGTCAATAAATTTGCAATCGCTGAGTGGCAAATCCGTACTCCGGTCTTGTGGCAACGACCGGCTTTGGCAGCTGATCGGAGCAAACGTCGGATCTATCATCGAATAAGAGCGATCCAGTCTGGTCTATTGGCACAGCTGTCTACCATATTGTCATCTCCGATCAATCGAATTGGCGCATGCCGCGCCTGCATTGCGGAACTTGGCCTAAGTGACTGTGACCGCCAGAAGAGCGCCGGGATCACTCGATTGCGGTGCCAGCGGGCAGGCAGTTTCATTGGCTGCGCACACGGGCAACCGCAGCTGTCGGGCATGGCTCCTTCTTGCAAACTGCAGTATTGGTGGTCTAACGGCGTCGGCGTCCAGGTGGTCAGACAGGCCTGAGACCCGCCGGGGCAACAGCAATGGATTTTCTGCGCGTGCGTGCAGGTTGGATTGGGTTGAAATGAACAGATACAGCTACTCAGTTGTGCTTCTTACCTACAATCAGCGGGACTATGTGAAAGAGGCGGTTGAGGCCGTGCTGGCACAAGACTGCGATCCTATCGAGATTCTGCTGTCGGACGATTGTTCGCAGGATGGCACCTTTGAGGCGATGGAGGCGCTGGTCGCCGATTACTCCGGGCCACATTCCGTTGTGCTCAACAAGAACCCGCAGAACCTGGGCGTCAACAAACATATCGAACGATGCTTCAACCTGAGTACAGGTGATGTCATCATTGCCGCGTCCGGCGATGATATCTCTCTTCCGGGGCGCGTGGCACGGACCATTGAAGTCTTTGAGCGTGACGATCCGCTTCTGGTCTTCTCGCACGGCCAGGTCGAGACATTGGACGGCAAACCGATGCCCAAAACCTATGCCAAGGCAACATTCTACACCCGGACCGATGCCATGTCCGCGGCCTGTTCAATGCAGTTGTTCCTTGGGGCGACCTGCGCCTGGCACAAGGATCTCTTCCGCAAGTATGGTCCGATCCAATATGCAGACTGCTACGAGGACCTTGTGCTTGGGTTCCGTGCTGCGCTGGAGGGGCGCGTCGCATTCATCGACGAAGATCTTATCATCTATCGGGTCGGTATGGGGCAGACCAGCACGCAGCAATCCATCACAGATGCCGAGGCTTTTCGAAAAAAACGTCTGGCAGAGGTCGGCCGCGAGGTTTCGCTTTTGCGCCAGCGCCTGTCCGATGCGCAGGTTTTCGGTCTGACCGAAGGTGACCCGATTCTCGAGGCCATTCGCAGCCGACTTGAGGAACGGCAACTTCGCCGCACCTATCTGAAGGGCGGGCTGCGGAAACTGGACAAATCGGCCTTGAAGCATCCCTGGTCGGTGCTGGGCTTCATTTTATCCGAGCGGCGGCGTCGCAAGAAGGCGCTCAAGACGTCTTAAGGGAGATTGCGGCGGCTCCGGGCGCTTAGCCGAAATCCTCCAATCGTTGCAGCAGCGTTTCGCAGGAGCCGGTGATGTGGTCACGTGTGAGCGCCGCTGCAAGGTCAGCGTCGC
The DNA here is from genome assembly GCF_037911135.1 of Phaeobacter sp. A36a-5a. Classification (NCBI taxonomy): domain Bacteria; kingdom Pseudomonadati; phylum Pseudomonadota; class Alphaproteobacteria; order Rhodobacterales; family Roseobacteraceae; genus Phaeobacter; species Phaeobacter bryozoorum. The sequence goes on from NZ_JBBLYU010000001.1 coordinate 296,929, forward strand.
CTGCAACACAGGCCTCCCAGATAGCGATGTGCTCACGATTGGCCCGTTCGTTACCATTGGTCAGCACCAGCTGCGCCCTCAAGTAGCTGTCAACGCGGTCCATCGCATTGTCGATCACATCCATGTGGTATTGCAACCCGCTCTCTCGATAGAGTGTGGAGTGGAAATCCCGGTTCAACTCGCCCCAGGTCATCGGATCTTCCGACTGCGAGAACGCTTCCAGGCAGGCCTTGGCGTTGGCCAGCGCCAAAGGCGACATCCGCGGGACAGCACGGCGGATCACCTCCGATTCCAGAACCGCGCGGAAATCGAAAATCTCCTTGGCTTCCTGCGCCGACAGGCCTGAGACGACAGCGCCCTTGTAGCGCTGGGTTTTGACCAGGCCCTGTTCCTCAAGTCTGGAAATCGCTTCGCGAACGGGGATTCGGCTGGTGTTGAACATCTGGGCAATCTCATCCTGCCGCAGCGGCTCACCTTCCTTCAGGTCTCCTTCGATAATCGCCTTGCGCAGGGCGTCAAAGACGATCGTCGAGGCAGACGCGGTCTTGGATATATCAACGGATTTCAACTTCATATCTTCGCTCCTTGTCCGGTTTATACCCTTGATCGTCATTGCGGGGAAAGTGCAGATAAATATCATATTGAATATTGGATCCAATATGTATTATGCAATAAAGCATAGCGCCGAGAGCCAGCACCCTCGGGTTCATATCCATTGAAGAGGATCCAACAATGACACACCCCGTATTCTCCGGCTGTATCCCGGCCCTGATGACCCCCTGCACCGCCGACCGCCGACCGGACTTCGATGCGCTGGTCAAAAAGGGGCAGGAGCTGATTTCGAAGGGCATGTCGGCGGTGGTCTATTGCGGATCGATGGGAGACTGGCCACTGATCAGCGATGCCGAGCGGATGGAAGGCGTTGCCCGATTGGTTGCCGCTGGCGTGCCGACTATCGTCGGTACTGGCGCTGTCAATACGGCGCAGGCCGCTGCCCATGCCGCTCATGCCGCCGAGGTCGGGGCCGCCGGTCTGATGGTGATACCGCGCGTTCTGTCGCGCGGCAGTTCCGTGGCCGCGCAGCGCGACCATTTCGCGGCCGTGCTCTCTGCCGCACCCACGCTGCCTGCGGTGATCTACAACAGCCCCTATTATGGGTTCGCTACGCGCGCTGATCTGTTCTTTGACCTGCGTCGTGACCATCCGAACCTGATCGGATTCAAGGAATTCGGCGGCGCTGAGGACCTGCGGTATGCAGCCGAGAACATCACCTCGCAGGACAGCAGCGTTACCCTGATGATCGGCGTCGATACCACCGTGTTCCACGGCTATGTGAACTGTGGAGCCGGGGGCGCGATCACCGGGATCGGCAATGCGCTGCCTGCTGAGGTGCTGCATCTTGTTTCGCTTTGCCAGTTGGCGGCCAAGGGCAATGCAACAGCCCGTCGGCAGGCGCTTGAACTGGAAGCTGCACTGGCGGTGCTGTCCTCCTTCGACGAAGGTGCGGATCTGGTTCTCTACTACAAGCACCTGATGGTGCTGAACGGCGACAGCGAATACCAGCTGCATTTCAACGAAAGCGACCGGCTCAGCGCCAGCCAGAAAGCCTATGTCGAAGCGCAATATGACCTCTTCCGCAGCTGGTACGCCGACTGGAGCCAGCAACCCGATGTTGCGGCGCTATGCGGGTAATCGACAGCCATACCGCTGGAGAGCCGACCCGTCTGATCCTCTCGGGCGGGCCGGACCTTGGCAGTGGATCACTGGCGGAGCGGGCCGAGCGCCTGTTCCGCGAGCATCGGAGCTTTTGCACATCGGTGCTGTCAGAGCCACGTGGTCACGACGCCATCGTTGGTGCCCTGCTGGTGCCGCCGACAGATCCCGGCTGCGCCGTCGGTGTCATCTATTTCAACCCGGTCGGGCCCTTGGGCATGTGTGGCCATGCCACCATAGGAACCGCAGTGAGCCTGCATCATCTCGGGCGCCTTGATCGGGGCCGACATCATATCGAAACGCCGGTTGGGACCGTCGGCGTCCATTTGCAGTCCGCCAATCGCGCCGCTGTCGAAAATGTCGAGAGCTACCGCTATCGCGCCAACGTCGTGGTCGAGGTGCCAGATCAAGGCCCCGTCACGGGCGATATCGCCTGGGGTGGAAACTGGTTCTTCCTGACCTCCGATGCACCGGCACCGCTCACTTTGGCCCATATCGACCAGCTGACCGCGCGGGCCGTTGCCTTGCGGCTTGCCTTGGCCGAGCAGGGGATCACCGGGCGCGACGGCGCCATGATCGACCACGTCGAGTATGTCGCGCCACCGCTGACCTCCGAAGGGCATGCACGCAACTTCGTGCTTTGCCCGGGAACAGCCTATGACCGCTCGCCCTGTGGCACCGGTTCGGCGGCGAAACTGGCCTGCCTTGCTGCTGATGGCGATCTTGCGCCCGGCGTGACCTGGATTCAGGAAAGCGTGATCGGCAGCACCTATTCGCTGCAATACCGCAGAGGCTCCAGCGGCGGAGTGATTGCGACCATAACCGGCACGGCCTTTGTGACCGGAGACACAGTTTTGAACTTTGATCCCGCAGACCCCTATCGGGCGGGGATCACCACCCAAGAGGTATTTTGATGGACTATCGCAACCTGATCGCCGGCGACTGGTCGGAGACCGCCGCCGCCAGCGCCAATATCAACCCGTCCGACACGCAGGACATGTTGGGCTACGCCGCCAACAGCCAGGCCGAAGACATGGATCGCGCGATTGCCGCGGCGAAGGCCGCCGCCCCGAGCTGGGCCGCCAGCACGCCGCAACAGCGATTTGATATATTGGACGCCATCGGCACCGAAATCCTGGCCCGCAAGGCCGAACTGGGTCGGCTGCTGTCGCGCGAAGAAGGCAAGACGCTGCCCGAAGGCATCGGCGAGGCGGCGCGGGCCGGGCAGATTTTCAAGTTCTTCGCGGGTGAAACCCTGCGCCAGGCGGGTGAGATACTTGCCTCGGTTCGCCCCGGCGTCGGTGTCGAGGTGACCCGCTCTCCGGTCGGCGTTGTCGGCCTCATCACGCCCTGGAACTTCCCCATCGCCATCCCGGCCTGGAAAGTCGCCCCGGCACTGGCCTATGGCAATGCGGTTGTTCTGAAACCGGCCGAGCTGACACCGGGTTGCGCCCATGCGCTGGCCGAGATCATCAACCGCTCCGGTTTGCCCGATGGTGTCTTCAACATCGTCTTTGGCACCGGCAGCACCGTTGGTCAGCGGCTTGTGGACAGCCGTGATGTTGATGCTGTCTCCTTTACCGGTTCGGTTGAGACCGGCAGCGCCATTGCGGCTGCCTGCGGCGCGCAGCGCAAGAAGCTGCAGCTGGAAATGGGTGGCAAAAACCCAATGGTGGTGCTGGATGATGCCGATCTGGAGACCGCGGTCGAGGCCAGCCTCAATGGCGCGTTCTTCTCCACCGGTCAGCGCTGCACGGCCTCTTCGCGGCTGATCGTGACCGAAGGCATCCACGACCGTTTTGTCGCGGCTCTGGGCCAGCGGATGACAGATCTTCGGGTCGGCAATGCGCTGGATCAGGAGACCCAGATTGGTCCGGTTGTGGATGAGCGGCAGCTGGAGAAGGATCTCTACTATATAGATGTCGCCGCCAGCGAAGGCGGGCGGGTGCTCGGAGGCCAGACGCTTCAGCGCAGCACCAAGGGATTTTATCTTTCGCCTGCTCTGGTGACCGAGACGTCCAACGAGATGCGCATCAATCAGGAAGAGGTCTTTGGCCCGCTGGCATCGGTTATTCGCGTTGCCGACTATGACGAGGCGCTGATGGTTGCCAATGACACACCGTTTGGTCTCAGCGCAGGGATTTGCACCGGATCGCTCAAATATGCGACGCATTTCAAGGCCAATGTCGAGGCCGGCATGGCGATGGCGAATCTTCCGACCGCCGGGGTGGATTATCACGTTCCATTTGGCGGCACCAAAGGGTCCAGTTTTGGTGCCCGTGAGCAGGGCAGCCATGCGAAAGACTTTTATACAAAAGTCAAAACTGCCTATACCTTGGCGTAACGCCGGTTAGCAGGTGGCGGGGCGGGGGCCTCGCCACAGTCACGAATGGGGGGCAGATGACAAAGACGGTTGTGGTTATCGGTGCAGGTGTCGTGGGTGTCAGCACGGCTCTACGGTTGCAAAGCGAGCTTGCAGCCAGCGGCGGGCAGGTTGTCCTGCTGGATCGCAAGGGCGTGGCCGAGGAAACCTCCGCAGGCAACGCCGGGGCCTTTGCCTTCACCGATGTTGAGCCGCTTGCGACGCCCGGCATCATGAAAAAGGCGCCGGGCTGGCTCCTTGATCCGCTTGGCCCGCTGTCTGTGCCGCCTGCCTACGCGCTGCAGCTGACGCCCTGGTTGATCCGCTTCTGGCGGGCCAGCTGGCGGGATCGTTATCAGGCCGTGGTAAAGGCCCAGGCCGCTCTGATGCACCTTGCCAAGGCCGCGACGGAACGCCAGATCTCCGATACCGGCGGCGAAGCGATGATCCAGCGGGAAGGCGCCCTGCAGCTATATGAATCCGAGGCCGAGTTCGCGGCCAGCCAATACGGCTGGCAGCTGCGCCGTGATCACGGCATCCGGTTTTCTCTGCTCCACAGCCCGGCTGAAATCGCCGAGATCCAACCCGGTCTCAGCTCCCGGTTTACCCACGCAGGGTTCACGCCCGACTGGATGAACACCTGCGATCCCAAGGCCTGGGTTGAGCATCTGTTTCAGGCCTTCACAGCGCGCGGTGGCCAGTTTCGCAAGGGCGATGTGCGCGATCTGGAGACCGGCGACGATGGCATTCGCATCATGACCGAGGGCGAGCCGCTCTTGGCGGATCATGTCGTGATAGCCGCCGGTGCCTGGTCACATCACCTGGCACGCAGGCTGGGGGACCGGCTGCCGCTGGAAACCGAGCGCGGCTATAATACGACCCTGCCGGCGGGGTGTTTTGATCTGCGCACGCATATTACCTTCAGCCGACATGGCTTTGTGGTGAGCCGGATTCGCGGGGGAGTCCGTGTTGGCGGCGCGGTCGAACTGGGCGGGCTGAAACTGCCTGCGAACTTTAAACGCGCGGACACGCTCCTGGCAAAGGCCGCGCAGTTCATGCCCGAACTGGACACGGCCAATGGCACCCAGTGGATGGGTTATCGCCCCTCATTGCCCGATAGCCTGCCAGTGATCGGTACCGCCACCCGTGACACGCGCGTGATCTATGCCTTTGGCCATGGCCATGTCGGCCTGACACAATCGGCGGCCACGGCCGAGCTGGTCGCGGATCTGGTCGAGGCGCGTCGGCCCGCCATCGACCTCTCTGCCTTTGCAGCGGATCGCTTCTGACACAACCGTCTGCATCTATTGTCGTTTTCGCCGTGCCGAAAGGCGCGGCGTTGTTTTTTCCACAGTTGTTCGCAAACCGAACGTGAACGAAATAGAAGGAATTGTCTGGCTATCTCTTAGGCTATTCGGTCGCCTTGCGACAGAATCGGCACTTTTAAGAGGAGACATGCGCGTCATGCCCAAGGCCCCGAAACTCTCGCTCAAGCTGAAATTGCCCCTGATTATGGTGGCCTTGACGGCAACGTTTCTGGTGACAGTCTCATTCCTCGTCTATTCGATGGCGGAGAAGAGCATTCGCGATTTCGTTTATGCGTCGAAAGCGACCACCGCCCGTTCCGGTGAGCAGGCGTTGAGCTTCATGATGGAGGCCGCGCGCCGCGACTTGTCGATCAACGCGTCGCAGCCAACGGTATTCCGGGCCATCAGCAACTTCGACCGCGTCTACACGATGATCGAAGAAGAGCCGGTTGGGTTCCTGCGGCGTCACTACATCGAGGAAAACCCCAACGCGGCGAACGAGCGTCATCTGCTGAGCGATCCGGGCGATGGCTCCTATTACAGCCAGTCCCATGCGACCTATCACCCGACTTTCCTGCAGTCGCTGGAGGTCAACGGCTATGAGGATCTCTATCTTCTGAACGCATCGGGCCAGCTGTTGTATTCGGTAAAGAAACGCGAAGACTTCATTCAGCAATTCGGTTCGGGCGAGAATGCCGAAAGCGGCCTAGGCAAAGTGTTCAGCGCAGCGCTCAACGCCGAGGAAGGTCAGGTTGTGACCGCTGATTTTGCGACCTACGCGCCGGGCGGCGGCGGTGCAGGTGCCTTTATGGCGGTGCCGGTATTCAACAAGAAAAAAGAAGTCATCGGCGTGATGGCGGTTCAGATTTCAAGCGCTGCGGTCGTGGCCGCGCTGACATCCAACATGGACGTCGACGGACATCAGAACATCTTCCTGGTTGGCAGCGACGGCACCGCACGCAGTACTTCGGTGATCGAAGGGGAGTTTGCCATTGGCGATGCCCTGCCGGAGAACGCCGTAACCAAGGCGGCCGCGGCGGGCGATAGCGGTCTGTTTGAGAGCGCCACATCCATCTCTGGTAAACCCATCATTGCCATGGTGCGGCCATTGGACATTGCGGGCTTTGACTGGTCTTTGGTGCTACAGACCGAAGAACAGGCAGCTTTTGCAAAGGTTCGCGACATCCGGCTTGTGGCGATGCTGATGATCGGGGTTTCGGTCCTGATTGCTATCGTGGTGTCTTTCGTCGCGGCACGCCATGTCACCCGCCCGATTCTGGCGCTGCGCGAGGCTACGAATGCGCTGGCTGCCGAAGATTACGCAAGTGAAATCAGCGGTCGTGGCCGTGGTGATGAGCTGGGCGATCTGGCCCGGAGTCTGGATATGTTCCGCTACAAGCTGCTGATCGCGGATGAGGCCGCCGAGCGCGAAGAAGAAGCCGCAAAACAGACCGCTGCGGTTGTCGAGGAGATGAGCGGCGCCCTGGCCGAGTTGCAGCGCGGCAACCTGGCCTGCGACATCCAACAACCTTTTGCGGAGCACTACGAAACGCTGCGCGAGAATTTCAATCGCAGCCTGGTCAACCTGCGCGATTCACTGTCTGAGGTGGTGGATGCGGCTCATAACGTCGACAAGTTTTCCGAAGAGCAGCGTGCCTCCGCCGAGGAAATGGCGCATCGGACCGAAGCGCAGGCCGGCACTTTGGAGGAAACCGCAGCAGCGCTGCAGGACCTGACCAATAGCATTCGAGAGACCGCCGACCGGGCCGGGCAGGTCGATGAGACCATGCGCGGTACACGCGACGAGGCCGAACACAGCAACCATATCGTGACGTCTGCGGTCCAGGCGATGGACCAGATTCAGGATGCCTCCGAGCAGATTTCGCAGATTATCAACATGATTGACGATATCGCCTTCCAGACCAATCTTCTGGCACTGAACGCAGGCGTCGAGGCGGCACGGGCCGGTGAGGCCGGTGCTGGTTTTGCAGTTGTCGCCTCTGAGGTGCGTGCCCTCGCGATGCGGGCCTCCAAAGCTGCTGGGCAGATCAAGGGGCTGACGTCGGCAAGCGAGGAACATGTCGCAAACGGGGTGGCCATGGTCGGGCGTGCGGGGGATGCGCTCAGCGGGATCATCGAAAAGGTCACGAATGTATCCGACCTCATCACTGAAATCGCAGATGGCGTGCAGAAACAATCCAAAGGGTTGGAGAACATCAACGGCGCTATGGGGCGTCTAGATGGCACCACTCAGCAAAACGCCGCAATGTCCGAGGAAGCCTCTGCCGCCAGCCAGCTGCTGCAACATGAAGCACAGGCGCTGACCGGCGTGGTTTCGCGGTTCCAGCTCGGCAATGGCGCAGCCAGCGCAGGCTCAGGTGACTGGGCGGCGGATGGGGCTGCTGGCGCTCACTCAGCCTACGGCTGACCGCATCAAGACATGAGACAGAAGCGCCCGGTCTGATTTTCAGATCGGGCGATTTTTTGTGATCGGGTGTTTGTTTTTCCGGGATCGACACCGCAGCTGCGCAAACTCACCGGTACGCCCTAGAGGATGTCTCGATCAGCAGAAATGGATGCAGTTCTGACAGCCGTCGCAGGTCGTGAACCACCGAAAGGGGTTATTTGGTGAGCGTCATGAACCCACCCTGCAAGGCAGTGACAGCCGTCTGATTGGTATCGGTCACAGCGTTGCGGTGGGCCATCCGCTCGAGATTGACGATGGTCGACAACATGATCCGGTCATGGCTCCAGTCGCCGGGCCGCTGCATCAGGAGCGCGGTGGCAATCACCCCGGTCGCCAGCATCGTCGAAACCAGCATCCAGCCGAACATATGGGGATCTTGGGGCTGCTGCGCTGCGGTGACCACATCAATGCGCCGGGCCAGCGTGGCCCCACGGCGCAGTTCGCGCCGATCTACCAATGCGACCGAGGGGCTGCGCTGCACGAAGCGGATCGGATCCCGCGCCGCCAGGGTGCAGGCCCGGATCAGACATTCGCAGTAGGCGCGGATATCCCGCTGCCCGCGCGTCATCAGCGCCTGGTCACAGGCAAATTCCCGCAGCATCTGCACTTCACGACGCCAGAGGTGATAGGCGGGGTTCCAGAACAGGAAGGGGCGCAGTGCCTCCAGCAGGAATTCGCATTCCACATCCCACTGGCGGAAATGCTGCAATTCATGGGCAACGCTCAACCGCAGATCCGATGGGTTTGTGACCAGCGCGGAGGGCAGCACAACATAGCGGGTAAACAGGCCGCGCGTGGAGAAGGCGACTGTGCTCCGGTCGCTGATGCGGATTTCGATACGGCCAAGACGCTTCCAGATATAGGCCTGTCGCAATCCCGCTCGCAGCCGCAGCACGGCCAAGCCCAGCTGCGCGAGGGAAAGGAGGGCACCGACAATGAGCGCGGCAATGGCAAGCTGCGCCCAGAGGCTGGTCTGCGCCATCAACGCCCTCACCAGATCTTCGCGCAGGCCAAGGATGCTCTCAAACCGTGTGGCGCTCATGTTGACATTGCCCTGCAGATACTGCGCCACCAGCATGTCCGACAGGGTGGGCGGCTGGGAGACGACATAGGTGGTCAGAGCAACCACCAGTATCGGTGACACCGTCAGCAAAAGCGTCATGCCGTTCAGCAGCCTGAGCTGTGGGCGAAACGCCGGGCCCAGCCGACTGCGTGCCAGGATCGCCCGCAGAGCCAGCCAAAGAACGGTGCCGGCAAGGAGCAGTAAATTCAGGTCAATATAGGCGTTCAGAAAACTCTCAGCGTTCATCGTCCCCCAACCTTTCATTCAGCAAGGCCCGTATCTCCACGAGCATCTCGTCGGTGACATCCTCGTCATCCACCAGGCGGGCGACGAGGGCCGCCGGGGCGCCGTTGAAGAGCTTGCTCGAAAGGTTCTTGAGAGTGGTTTTCTGATAATCCGCCTTGGGCACCGCAGGGCGGTAGACCAAGGATCTGTCAGCTCGTTCGCTGCTCAGAAACCCTTTTTGTTCCATAATCTTCAGCACAGTCGCGACCGATGTGTAGGCCCGTTCCTGGCTTTTGTTCAGTTCGGCCAGGATATCGCGCACCGTGCCGCCGCCGGTTTCCCAGACAACAGTCATGAATTCGAGTTCAACCTCTGTCAAAAGCGGGTTGTCCTGTTTCTTTCGCATCATGTCTGTCCGGTTGTCCTGGGCTTTGATCATGCTAGGGGATTGGGGGGAGGTTTGAAAACTACTTTTTTAAGAGAGTGGTCCCGAGACCGCGAAAAACACGGTGATGGTCTTGCGACAAAGGGCCCGCCAAGGGGCCCTTTGCCAATGAACTGCGGTCAGACCTTCCAGAAGGTGAAGACAAACCAGCCGATCGAGAGCCCCAGCGGCCACCACAGCGGCATCCCCACCAGACCCAGCCAGGCCAGGAAGATGTAGGAGGTGCCCAGCAGGCTGATGAACAGCCGGTCGCCACGGGTTGTCACCAGCCCCAGCGCGCCTTTGCGGGTGTCGCCTCCGGGTTGACGGATTTCCAGAACGATCATCAGGCCGATGGCCGAAAAGATCCCGATGAACACAAGGGCGGTGGGCCAGGTCCAGGCCATCCAACTCAGCATTATACCCTCCCCATCGCAAAGCCTTTTGCGATGTAGTTGCGGACGAAATAGATCACGATCGCGCCCGGAATGATTGTCAATGTGCCCGCAGCCGCCAGCAGGCCCAGCTCATACCCGGCACTTGAGGCGGTTTTGGTCATGGTGGCCGCGATGGGTTTTGCGGCAACGGCGGTCAATGTCTTGGCCAGCAGCAGTTCCACCCAAGAGAACATGAAGCAGAAGAAAGCCGCCACGCCGACGCCTGCCTTGATCGACGGGATGAAGATCGTGGCAAAGAAGCGCGGGAAGGAATAGCCGTCCACATAGGCGGTTTCATCCAGCTCTTTGGGGATGCCGCCCATGAACCCTTCAAGGATCCAGACCGCCAGTGGAATGTTGAACAGGCAGTGCGCCAGAGCCACCGCGAGATGGGTGTCGAACAGGCCGACAGCGGAATAAAGCTGGAAGAACGGCAGCGCAAACACCGCGGCCGGCGCCATCCGGTTGGTCAGCAGCCAGAAAAACAGCTGCTTGTCGCCAAGAAAGCGGTAGCGCGAGAACGCATAGGCCGCAGGCAGGGCAACAGCGACGGAGATCACCGTATTGATCGACACATAGATGATCGAGTTGATGTAGCCCCAATACCAGCTCGGATCGGTAAAGATCGTTGCATAGTTCTCAAGCGTAAAGGTTTGCGGGAACAGCGAGAACCCGGACAGGATTTCATTCGTCGTCTTGAAGCTCATCGCCACCAGCCAGTAGATCGGCAGCATGAGGAACAGGATATAGACGATGGGGACGATGGTACGTTTTTGCATCGTATCAGATCCTCAATTCTGGTCGTCTTTGGTCATCAGCGTGTAAAACAGCCAGCTGACCAGAAGTGTGATTGCGAAATAGATGAGCGACATGGCGGCAGCCGGGCCTAGGTCGAACTGACCAAGGGCGATCTTCACTAGGTCGATCGACAACAGCGTGGTGGAATTGCCGGGTCCGCCGCCGGTCAGAACAAACGGCTCGGTGTAGATGTTGAAGCTGTCCATGAACCGCAACAGGATCGCGATGGTCAGCACCGTCTTCATCTTCGGCAGCTGGATGAACCGGAACACGGCCCAGTTGGAGGCGCCGTCGATCTTGGCCGCCTGATAATAGGCGTCGGGGATCGACACGAGACCGGCATAGCTCAGCAGTACCACCAGCGAGGTCCAGTGCCAGACATCCATGGTCACGATGGTCACCCAGGCCGCAATCGGGTCCTGTGTCATATCATAGTTGATGCCCAGCACGTGGTTCAGGAAATACCCCAGGAGGCCGATATCCGGCAGGGTGAAGATGTTCCACATCGCGCCGACCACATTCCACGGGATCAGCATCGGCAGCGCCATGGTCACCAGACAGACCGGCACCCAGAACCCTTTGCGCGGCATCGACAGCGCAATTGCGATGCCCAGCGGCACCTCGATGATCAGGATCAGGAAGGTGAACAGGAACTGGCGTCCCAGCGCGGCATGGAACCGGTCAGAGCGCAGGATCTGCTGGAACCAGTCGAGCCCCTGCCAGAAGAACACGTTGTCGCCGAATGTCTCCTGAACGGAGTAGTTGACGACGGTCATCATCGGGATCAGCGCGTTGAAGGCAACGAGCAGAAGGACAGGCAGGACAAAGAACCACGCCTTTTGGTTTTCGGTTTTCATTATGCCTGCTCCTCGGTCGCGGTGGCAGATTGGGCAGCTTCTGTCGCGATCCAGCCATCGACATAAAGCCGGGTCTGGTCCTGACGGAAGGACAGGTGGACCGCCTCGCCCTTGGCGGGGCCTGCACCTTCGATCACGGCATTGATCCGCTGGCCTTCAGCTTCACATTCGACAACGGTGTGCCGCCCGACATCCGAAACCTTGGTCACAGTTGCAGGCAGGCCGTTCGCGGCGAGCGTGACAAACTCGGGCCGGATGCCGACCTCGGTCTTGCCTTTGGCGTCACCCAAAATCGGGCCTTCCAGTGCAATCGGCTGGGTGCCGATATAGGGCTGGCCTGCGCGCAGGTCGCAAGGCAGCACGTTCATGCCAGGTGAGCCGATGAAATGGCCAACAAACGTATGTGCGGGGCGTTCGAACAGCTCAACCGGGGTGCCGATCTGTACCACCAGACCATCCTGCATCACCACCACCTGATCGGCAAAGGTCAGCGCCTCTGTCTGGTCATGGGTCACATAGATCATCGTGGCCTTCACGCGCTGATGCAGTTCTTTCAGCTTCGAACGCAGTTTCCACTTCAGATGCGGGTCGATCACGGTGAGCGGCTCGTCGAACATCACGACGTTCACATCCTCGCGCACCAGACCCCGGCCCATGGAGATCTTCTGCTTGTTGTCCGGGCTCAACCCTGCGGCGCGGGTGTTGAGTAGATCAGTCACTTCCAGCATCTCGGCAATGGCCATCACGCGCTCTTTGACCGTTGCCTCGTCACGGCCGCGGTTGCGCAGCGGAAAGGCGAGGTTGTCGTAAACGGTCATGGTGTCGTAGATCACCGGAAACTGGAACACCTGCGCAATGTTGCGCTGATCTGGGGGCAGTTTGGTGACATCCTTGCCGTCAAAGAGGATCTGCCCTTCGGAGGGCACCAACAGGCCGGATATGATGTTCAGCAGCGTGGATTTGCCGCAACCCGAAGGACCAAGCAGGGCGTAGGCACCGCCATCGGTCCAGTCGAGGTCGATTTCCTTCAGGGCGTAGTCGGATTCGCTTGAGGGGGTCGGCACATAGCTGTGCCGCAGTTTTGAGAGTGTAATTTTTGCCATTTGCGCCTCACGCCACGCGGGAGCCATCAGGGGCAAAGACATATGCCGCCGAGGGATCCATATAAAAATCATGCAGTTCGCCGACCTCATAGGGGTGAACCCCCGCAGCAAGGGAGACCCAGCTGCCGTGATCTGCATCCAAGCCCATGTCGAAATGGGCACTGCTTTCAGAGCCGGACAGCTCCGTCACCTGCACCCGGCCCGACAGCTGCACCGTGGTCGCAGGGCTGGCGATCGGCAGAACGTGGTAGGGGCGGATCGCGATGGTGTAGGGGCCATCTGCCAGATCTGCCGCCGCGCCGGTCAGCGACCAGCTGACGTCATTGCCCAGGCGCGCTGTGCTGCCCTGCTTCACGATTGGGGCGGTGTTGATCGGCGGATCGGAGAATACGCGCGCCGCTGCGACATTATCGGGGTTGCGATAGATATCGGCAGTGGTACCGAACTGGGTGACGCGGCCATCCTGCATCAGCGCGGTCTTCCCACCCAGCAGCAGCGCCTCTTCCGGTTCGGAGGTTGCATAGACCACAACGGCGCCACGACCAGCAAACAGCTCGGGCAGCTGATCGCGCAGCTCTTCGCGCAGCTTGTAGTCGAGGTTCGCCAGCGGCTCATCCAGGAACACCGCACGGCTTTCCTTGGCAATTGCGCGGGCCAGCGCGGTTCGCTGCTGCTGACCACCGGACAGCTCATGCGGGCGACGGTGCAGCATCGGGCGCAGCTGCAGGATGTCTGCGGCTTCTTCGACGCGGCCTTCGATCTCGGACTTCGCCATACCAGCCACCTTCAGCGGCGAGGCGATGTTCTCGTAGACGGTCATATGGGGGTAGTTGATGAAAAACTGGTGCACCAGGCTGATATTGCGCTTCTGAGTGCTGAGCGAGGTCACATCCTGACCATCCATCAGCACCTGTCCGCTGGCAATCGGGTCAAGACCCGCCATCATCTTGATAAGAGAGGTCTTGCCTGACCCGGTGGCGCCCAGAAGGACGTTGAAGTGACCTGGCTCCAGCACAAGGGAGGTTTCCTTGATATGCAGCTGGGCGCCGACGCGTTTGGTCACGTTTCTGAGTTCGAGTGCCATCTTGCTTTGACTTTCCGGCGGACGGCCTGTTGCGCGCGGCATGCGCGATCTAATTTTGGGAAAAAATTGCCCCGGAGAGGGCCAGCCACGCTCCGGGGCGAAAGCGGGGAGCGCAGCGGATAGGTCCGCGCGCTCCCCACGGGGAGGAGGGGTTACTCAGATGCCCAGCGGGCAACCAGCTCGTCATAGTTGACGGTCTGGCCCTGCGGCTTCTCATTCTCCAGTTTCGGCTTGGCGCCGCCATTGGCATACCACCACTCGGCGTCTTTCTCTTCGTTCAGACGCGGGCCGCAGCCGCCATAGACATTCGCCTGCTCGTCTGCACGCTGCATACGGGCCATGGTGATGTCCATTTCCTCGGCCAGACGGTCCATGGCTTCCTGCGGGGTGAAGGCGCCGGAGTTCACGTCACCGATCTGCTGCCACCAGATCTGGGCCAGCTTCGGATAGTCAGGCACGTTCACGCCGGTCGGGGACCATGCAACGCGGTCGGGCGAACGGTAGAATTCGACCAGACCACCCAGCTTGGGCGCACGCTCGGTGAAGCTCTCGTGGTTCACGGAAGAGTCACGGATGAAGGTCAGACCAACGTGGGATTTTTTCACGTCAACGGTCTTGGACACAACAAACTGAGCATAGAGCCAGGCCGCCTTGGCGCGATCAACCGGGGTGGATTTCAGGAAGGTCCAGGAACCCACGTCCTGATAGCCAACCTTCTGGCCTTCTTCCCAGTAGGGACCATGCGGGCTGGGCGCCATCCGCCACAGCGGGTTGCCCTCGTCGTCAACAGTGTTGTTGCCTTCGGACTTCGGCTTCACCATATCGGCGGTGAAGGCGGTGTACCAGAAGATCTGCTGGGCTACGTTGCCCTGTGCCAGAGCGGGCAGCGACTGGTAGAAGTCATAGGATGCAGCACCCGGAGGGGCGTATTTGCGCAGCCATTCGTCCCACTTGCGGATCGCATAGACCGCAGCCGGACCATTGGCAGCACCACCGCGGGTCACGCTTGCACCGGCAGGGTTGCAGGAATCCGCTTCCATGCGGATGCCCCATTCGTCGATCGGCACACCGTTCGGCTCACCTTTCGAACCGGCACCGGCCATCGACAGCCAGGCGTCGGTCATCCGCCAGCCAAGGTCAGGCGCGCGCTTGCCGTAGTCCATGTGACCAAAGATTGTGGTCCCGTCGATTTCCTTGACGTCTTCGCTGAAGAATTCGGCGATGTCTTCATATGCGGACCAGTTGACCGGAACGCCCAGATCATAGCCGTATTTCTCTTTGAACGCGGCCTGCAGGTCTTCGCGGTCAAACCAGTCCTTGCGGAACCAGTAGAGGTTCGCAAACTGCTGATCGGGCAGCTGGTAGAGATCGCCATCTGGACCCGTGGTGAACTGGGTGCCCATGAAATCGCCGAGATCCAGACCGGGGTTGGTGACGTCGAAGAAGTCGCCTTCCATCATGTCGGTCAGGTTATAGGCCAGTTGCAGGCGCGAGTGGGTGCCGATCAGGTCGGAATCGTTGACATAGGCGTCATACAGGTTCCGCTTGGTCTGCATTTGCGTCTGCACGGCCTGAACCACTTCACCCTCGCCGAGGATCTGGTGATTCACCTTGATGCCGGTGATTTCCTCGAACGCTTTGGTCAGCACCTCGGATTCGTAGCTATGCGTCGGAATGCCTTCGGACAGGACGTTGATTTCCATGCCCTTGAACGGCTCGGACGCCTTGATGAACCATTGCATCTCCGAGAGCTGTTCATCCTTGGTCAGAACCGAGGGCTGGAACTCTTCGTCGATCCATTTCTTGGCAGCGGCCTCATCGGCATAGGCTGCCTGTCCCGCGACCACGGCAATAACCGCGGCTGCGGACAAAAGATACTTCCGCATCTTTCTCCTCCCTAGTGATTTATTGTGGCCAAAGATGCCCCGTGGCACCCGGCTGACAAACAGGTTCCATACCGCAGTCTATCTTGTCAAACTAATTTTTTAGTTTATCGTAAGGCGCTGAATTTTAAAGATAAGTAAATCCACCTTGAGGCGAGTGATCTGACCGTGCGGATGGGCTCTGCGGTGCTGCATCGCGGCAATCGTCGCGGGAATCCCACAGTGCGCGATCCGCACTTGCGTGCACGGCAACGGTAGCGGCCATTGCCGCCGCGCCGAATGGCGAAATTTGCCGTCGCTGACAGGGGGTTTTGCCGCTAAGGAGAGGTCATGGATACATGTGATACATTCGAGATCTTCCTGACCGCCCCTCCGGGGATGGAGCAGACCCTGCAGCGCGAAGCGACGGAGGCTGGCTTTGCCGGTGCCAAAACGGTACCCGGTGGCGTCACTTTTGAAGGCGGCTGGCCCGATGTCTGGCGCGCCAATCTGCAATTGCGCGGCGCCGCGCGCGTGCTGGCCCGTATCGGTTCTTTCCGTGCGTTTCACCTCGCGCAGCTCGACAAGCGCGCCCGCAAATTTCCCTGGTCGGATGTGCTGCGCGCGGATGTCCCGGTCCGCGTGGAGACCACAACCAACAAGAAATCCAAGATCTACCACGCAGGTGCGGCCACCCAGCGTATCGAACGTGCGATCACAGAGGAGCTTGGCGCCGAGATCAGCGCCGATGCCCCCATCACGGTGAAACTGCGGATCGAGGATAATCTCTGCACCTTCAGCGTCGATACCTCCGGCGAGGGGCTGCACAAGCGCGGTCACAAGACAGCCGTGGGCAAGGCGCCGATGCGCGAGAACCTCGCCGCTCTGTTCCTGCGGGACTGCGGGTATGACGGGCAGGAGCCCGTGGTGGATCCGATGTGCGGCTCCGGCACCTTTGTGATCGAGGCGGCCGAGATCGCCAGAGGGCTGTTTCCCGGCCGCAGCCGCAGTTTTGCGTTTGAACAGATGGCCAGCTTTGATCCCGATGCTTGGCAGGCCCTGCGTGCTGAGCAGAACCCGCGCCAGACCAGCGCACGCTGCTACGGATCCGACCGCAATGATGGCGCGGTTGACATGGCCACCGCCAATGCCGAACGGGCAGGGGTCGGCGATCTGGTGACCATTGTTCAGCAGGCGGTCAGCGACCTGACGCCACCGGATCTGGGTCCGGAGGGCAAACCGGGTCTGGTGATCGTGAACCCGCCTTATGGCGCGCGGATCGGCAACAAGAAGCTGCTCTATGCGCTCTATGCGGCGCTTGGGGAAACGCTGATGGTCCGTTTCAGTGGTTGGCGCGTCGGCATCGTTACCAGCGAGACCTCCTTGGCCAAGGCGACGAATTTGCCCTTCAAACCCTTTGGTCCGCCGGTGGCCCATGGCGGTTTGAAGATCCGGCTGTTCCAGACCAATCCGCTGCCATAGGCGCTCTGGCAGATCCTAGGATGTGATGCCCCGCCAGGCCCGGACCAGACCGGCCAGAGCCATGCGATCGGCGTCGGTACGGGTAACCGGCACGCCCTGGTGATTGAGCGCAAGACAATAGGGCACATCCAGCGGCGCAGCTGCGATCAGGGCAACATTCTGCCCTAACCAATAGGGGCGCGCCGCCGACAGCTCTGCACCAAGGAGCAGCCCCCAAAGACGCGCAGAGGTTTCGCTGTCTGATCCGTCCCGCAGAACCTGAAGCTCGGCCAAACGCGCGGCCAGGGCTTCAGGTTTGGACTGGATGGTTTCCATCGCCGCTGTCAGAGCGGTGCGCTCGGCACTCTGAAATTCTGCGCCCCCCTCAATGCCCAATCCCGGCGCCAGGCTGCGCCACAGTCCGGGTGTCAGAAAGCTCTGAAAACTGACCACTTCCTCTGCGCTGATCAGTGCCCAATGGGTCGTCACCCCAGCAATGCAGATCACGCCGTCCCAGTCGGGGTTGAGGCTGAGGAACCCCGCAATGCGATTGACGGCACCGCGCATCACTCCAACCGGAGCGCTTTGTGACAGCCCGCCAAGCAGCCGCAGCGGGTGCGTCCCCAGCATCGCCTCTCCCATCGGCAGCTCCGTGACCTTGGCAGGCACCGCGATCGTGCCCGTCGTGCCGCCCCGCAGGCTGTCATCATTGAGCAGGATCGGCGTCTCCGGGGCGCAGCCATGCAGCGTGCCAACCAGCCCGGCCAGATCCGCCATCAAATCGGCGCCTGTGCTGGCGGAGACATGTTGCACTGCGTCCCCTTCGTTCATCAGCCAGACCATCAAGCGACCGTCTGCGTGATCCGCAGCCACCCAGTTGGCAGATTTCATCGGGGCGGCCCCGGCGGTTGATGCAGAGAATGGCTCAGAAGATGCAGCGCACATGTTGATGTCCTTTTGCCCGGATCCCGAAACGGGAATGCGGTGACGGCGGTTTCCGGCACCAAGCCCCTCCTTGCCAAGTTCCGGGTCAATGATCAACGTCAGCCCCGGATTTGGCGCCATTTGGCTTCAGGCGACAATCGGGCCCGGATTGGCGCTATTTTTGTTTCGGCAATGGCGGGGAAATGGTTAACGGATCCAGCCGCCCGATGAAGAAGGTTAACATTCCTTATTGGATAAGCCGGGCGTGGACTCGAATTTAGCCATGAGTCTTGGTTGATTCCTTATACTTTTGGGTAGGCTGCGGAGATAGTTCCTATCCTTTAGAGGAATTGTTTCTCAGTTGGCGCCCTGATTTACTGAAAATTGAGCGAATACTGCCCTATCTCCGATTTTACTGAGATTTGCGTAAAATTGCTTTATTAAGAAATGGCCGCAATTGCGGTTCGGAGGGCGACCTGAACGGGCCGCCTGATTGGGACGAAGGTGCCAGCCTCATGGGGGTGCGGCTGGAGAAGAACCATCGATCTTATTGGACTTGGGACCCGGGGCGCTGTCGTGCCGGGATACTCAGATTGGTGCGAGTACGCCCGCTTTGGCGGGGCAATGTCGCTGTTGTTTCAGCGCACGGGTGAGGATCGCGGGGGCGGTCCTAGATTGGGGTTGGAAATGAAGGATTTCGTGCAAGAGGGGGCTGCTCGCCCGTCTG
This sequence comes from Phaeobacter sp. A36a-5a, assembly GCF_037911135.1. Lineage (NCBI taxonomy): Bacteria > Pseudomonadati > Pseudomonadota > Alphaproteobacteria > Rhodobacterales > Roseobacteraceae > Phaeobacter > Phaeobacter bryozoorum. Next base: position 315,743 of record NZ_JBBLYU010000001.1, read on the forward strand.
GTGTTGCGGTCGGTCGGGCGACATGGTCGCGCTGGCCGTTGGTCGGAAACGGCTATCCTGTGGCATTGGTCAGGGAAGCGCGTTTTGTGTCTGTCGCCAAGTCCGTTGCCAATATGAATGCAGAGATTTCGGCGCGATCATCTTCGCCGCGCCGGGCGCTCGACAGTCACCTGACCGGACTGCGCGACGACGTTCAGGCCCAGTCCTCGAAAATGTCTCGTCAGGGTTATGCCGTTTTCGGCAAACGTATGCTCGATATCACGCTGGTTCTGCTCACACTGCCGATCAGTCTGCCCTTGATCCTGATGGCCGCGCTTGCGCTTTGGCTGGAAGGGGGCAATCCCTTCTACACGCAGGATCGCCTTGGCCAGCGCGGGCGGGTATTCTCGATCCTGAAACTGCGCACCATGGTGCGCGATGCCGACAAGCTGCTGGAGCGTTATCTCGCCAGCAATCCGGCCATGCGGCGCGAATGGGACGAGACGCAGAAGCTGAAGGCAGATCCGCGCATCACGCCGGTCGGCCGCTTCCTGCGCACCACGTCACTGGATGAGCTGCCACAGCTGTGGAATGTTCTGATCGGTGAGATGAGCCTGGTTGGCCCGCGTCCGATGATGCCCGATCAACTGTCGCTCTATGGCGATGCCACCGCCTATTTCGATCTCAAACCCGGGATTACCGGTCTCTGGCAGGTCTCGGTGCGTAATGAGAGTGGATTTGCCACCCGCGCCCGCGCCGATACCAGCTATCACGGCGACCTGAGCCTGCGCACGGATGTCGATCTTTTGCTGCGGACGGTGGGTGTCGTTCTGCGAGGCACGGGATATTAACCGATCGCATCTAACTGTGATGGGCCGGACTATAGGCGCATCTTGCCTAACGTGGTAGAACTGCGAGGGGGTTTCATGAAAGATGCGATCAACGACGCGGAGGCCCCTGGCACCTGTGGACAGAAACTGGAGTGGGACGACCCCATTGCAATGACGCAACAAGGCTTTAAGAGATTTCGCCGCCGCAAGGGGCGCAACTCCTCGGACCCAGAGCATGACACGGCTCTGACCGGGCAGCCTCAGTCTGCGCCGAACGCGCCACAACAGGGCGGTGAAAATGCCCGAGAAATGGCGGCTGCCGCGCGCAGCGCGCAGGCCGATGAAGGCAGACGTTTTGCCCGGCGCCCTGAGAGCAGCAGAAACAGGCCGCTCGAAGGGATCTCAGATACGGATCCAAAGCCGCAGCGCCTGCCCGCGAACCTGCCCGAGATGTGGGAGCGTCTCCACCGCGTCCCACTGGACATTCGCGGTCATCAGGTGGCGCGCTCGCCGCTGGTGAATTTCTTTCGCAACTCCCCCACCGCAAACGCCTTTGACCTGCTGCGCACCCGCCTGCTTCACAGTCTGAAGGCACAGGGCTGGAAGCGGGTTGCCGTCGCGGCGCCGACAGCCGGGTGCGGGGCCACGTTCTCTGCCGTCAACCTCGCGCTCAGCATGGCGCGGGTTCCGGGGACACGCACGGTGCTGATGGATCTGAATTTTCGCAGACCCGGTGTCGCCTCCGCGCTGAAACTGCCACCGGCCGGCGATATGCCGGGCTTTCTATCAGGGGAGCTGACACTGGCAGAGCATCTGATCCGCCCCGCCGCGTCTCTGGCCGTCGGGCTGACCGCAGCCCCGGACCGCAACGCCGCCGAAATCCTGCATGACGGGCGGTGCGCCAGCGTGATCGACGACATGGTGCTAAGCACGAGCGCGGATGTGACATTGTTCGATCTGCCGCCGGTTCTGGAACATGACGATACCGCCGCCTTTCTGCCGCAGGTCGATGGCGTTCTGCTGATTGCCGACGGCACCCGTACCACGGCGGCACATCTCGCGGCCTGTGAAAAACTCTTTGATGGTCAAACCCAGTTGCTGGGCGTCAGCCTGAACCGCGCGCGGGGCGCCGGTTTGCTGCAATTTGGCCAATAGATCCGACCGGGGACCTCGCCGAGGTCCCTGATCCCGCCTCCCGGCGCGCGCGCCGTTTCTGAACCGACGACCAACCGCAACCAACCATCAAACGAGCCGACACATGGGACCGATCCGCACTCTGGATGACATTTTGGATATGCTGCGACGGCGCGCGTCGGTGATCCTTTGGGTTGTCCTGCTGGGTGCCATGGTGTCGCTATGGGTCGCGGCAAAGCAGCAGCATTTCTACGAAAGCTCGGCGGTCCTGCAGATCACCCGGCCGAAGATCGCCGACGAACTTGCCAAATCCACCGTTGACGGATCTTCGGCGCGGCGGCTGCAACTGATCGAGCAGCGTCTGATGGCGCGTGGTTCGGTCCTGGAAATCATCGAGAAATACGGTCTCTACAAGGAACTGCCAGGCCTTGTCCCCTCTGAAAAGGTGGCGCTGCTGCGCGACTCCGTCTCGCTGACCGGGGTTGCTGCCGCGAGGGAGGGGTTTGCCGATGACGGCACGATTTCGGTGCTGACCATCTCGGCGCTGATGCCGACGCCGGAACAGGCGCAGGCCGTTGCCAGTGAATTCGCCACCCGCACGATTGAACTGAGCCAGAGCTCGCGCATCGAACAGGCCCGGGAAACCCTGACCTTTTTTGCCGACAAGGAAGCCGCGCTCATCGGCGAGGTGGCCGAGCTCGAGAATGAGATCACCGCCTATCGCAACGCCAATAACGTTGCACTTCCCGGCGGGATCGAGATGCGCCGCGAGGAGATTTCATCGCTCAATACCGGCTTGCTGGAGATCGAGCGCGAGCAGATCGAGCTGCGCAGACAGGCGGATCAGACCACATCGAACCAGCGTCAGGCCACGGCCCGTCGCATGCTTGAAGTCTTTGAGGAGAAACTGGCCACGCTGGACGCGCAGCGCGAACTGCTGCTGAACCGCAGGTCGACGCTTGAGCGATCGCTGGAAACCACACCGGAGGTGGAGCGCCAGCTCGGCGTCTATGAGCGCAGGATGAGCCAGCTGCAAAGCGAGCTGGATGCGATTTCTCAGCGCCGGACCGAGGCGGAAGTGGGCTTTCGTCTGGAAGCCTCGCGCCAGTCGGAGCGCTTGAATATCATCGAATCCGCGCCGCTTCCGGACTATCCGGCAACAGGCGGGCGCAAGAAAAAGGCACTGATGGGCGGTGTTGCCAGTATCGGACTGGCCCTTGGCATCGCCTTCCTGCTTGAGCTGCGGCACCCGGTGCTGCGCAGCGTGGCGCAGATGGAGCGGGAAACGGGCCTGACACCGGTTGTTGCGATCCCCTATCTGGACACGGCACCCCGGCGGCGCGGCTTCCTCGCGCGGCTGCGCAGAGGCTTCAACAGGCGGCGCCCGCCGGGGGCCGAAGCAAGCGGCTGAAAGAGGCGTTCGGTCCTGGTTCTTAGCCAACCGCGGCGATCATCGCCGTCAGCCTGTCCCAGTGCCACCAGATCGCGGACAGGCCAACCATCAGAGCCAGAACCATAAACAGCAGGTCATGCAGCGGATCCCAGACATGGTGTTTGCAGGCCAGCCAGATCATCACCGGATAGGCCATTACCATCGCCAGCCCCAGCGCGGCGATCCCGCCTGTCAGGCCAAACAGCATCACCCCGGCCAGAAACAGCACCGTCTGCGCAATCCCTCGCGCCGCCGTAAAAACAAAGAATGACCGGCTGTCCCCGGCGGCCAACGCGGCCTGATCATAGGTCATGGTGATCACAGCCGGAGCCATGGCAAGCGCGATCAGAACCACCATCGGACCGGCATCGCCATATCGCGCATCATAGAGCAGATCGACAAGCCAAGGGCCAAGCCAGGCCATCGTCAGCAGGATCGACAGGATCATCATGCTCAGCCCGGCGCGCAGCTGGCGCTGTTTGCGCCGGTACTCCGGTGCGGCATGGGCAGGCTTGTCGCGGTAAACCGGGATCATCAGCCGCTGGTTCACCGCATGGCCGAGTGCCATCGGGAAGCTCGCCAGGAAAAATCCGATATTGTAGATACCAAGCACGTCCAGCGGGACGAACTTGCCCAGAATGGCCCGATCGCCCTGCGAGGTCAGAAACCAGAAGGCGGTCGACAGGAAAATCCATTTGCCGAAATGCAGCAATTCACGCAGCGCCGTCGGCTCCCATCGAAACCGGCTGGGCCGTCCCGGCAGTCCCAGATGCATGCTCAGCAGGAATACGCCTGCCTGCAGGACACTGCCCAGGACCAAGGCCAGAACCGATTGCGTCCACCAGGCCAGCAGAACCATGGCGCCAATGCCAATGGCCTGGCTGATCAGCTCCAGCGCCGTTAGTCGACCGACCAGCAAATGGCGATGGGCCGTCTCCACGCGGATCGGGTCAAATCCGTTGAGCACCAGCGCGATACCGGCAATCGGCAGGTACCACAGCAATTCCGCTGCGCCATAGAATTGCGAAACAGGCCAGGCCAACAGCAGGGTCAACCCCCACAGGACAAAGCCACGCACCACCTGCACGCTCCAGGCCGTGTCGAGGAAATCCGGATCGTCGCCGCGCTTGCTCTGGGCAATGGACGGACCGATCCCCATATCGGAAAACAGCGCCAGCCCGGTGACCACAACGCTGACCAGCGCCATCAGGCCAAAGGCTTCGGGGAACAGCAGCCGCGTCATCACCAGATTCGCCGCCAACCGCAGCGCCTGACTGCCGCCATAGCCGATCATCAGCCAGGAGGCCGAGCGCAACACGCGGGCGGCGAGGCGTTCTCCTTGGAAAAGCGACAGGACCTGCGGCATCAATATCCTCGAGGTTTTGCGATACACTTGCGATACTGATCCCAAAAGGCGTCAATTCCGCGGCATGATCGCGGCAATGCTGGGCAAGTGTGACAACTGACGATAGCCTGCGACAAGTCTTGCATAAAATGGGCCATCGTCCTCGTGAAAATAGCGTATATTCTCAATACCTATCCGCAGCCGTCGCATAGTTTCATCCGGCGCGAGGTACAGGCGCTGGAGCGCCAGGGTCACGTGATCCATCGGATCGCCATGCGGCGCAGCAGTGCCCCTCTGGTGGATCCCGGCGATCAGGCCGAGCAGGCGCGCACCATCTACGTCCTCGACCGGGGTGCAATCGGTCTGCTCCGGGCGCTGATGCGGTCTGCTCGCAGGACGCCGCGACGTCTGATCGGCGCGCTCTGTATGGCCTGGCGCCTGGGGGCGGCGTCGCACGTGGGGCGTCTGCGTCATCTGATCTATCTGGCCGAGGCTGCCTACGTCGCCGATTATGCCGCGCAGCAGGAGATCGCTCACCTGCACGCGCATTTCGGCACCAATGCGACCACCGTTGCACTTCTGGCCTCTGAACTGGGCGGGCCGGGCTATAGTTTCACCACCCACGGGCCAGAGGAATTCGACGCGCCGCAACCCTTGTCCCTGGGGGAGAAACTGAACCGCGCCAGATTTGCGGTAGCCATCAGCAGTTTTGGCCGCAGTCAACTGAGCCGATGGGCGGCCTTTGGCAGCTGGGAGCGGTTGAAGGTGGTGCATTGCGGGATTGAGCCTGCACGTTTTGCAGATCCCGCGCCATTGCCGGAAGGCGCATTGCGGATTGCCGCCATCGGTCGCTTTGTGGAGCAGAAAGGCCAGATGATGCTGATCGAGGCCATGGAGCGTCTGGTCGCGGATTATCCCGATCTGCATCTTGCGCTGATCGGCGATGGTGAGATGCGCCCCGATCTGGAGGCCGCCATAGCGAAGCACCGGCTTGGCGATCATGTCACGCTGACCGGCTGGCTCTCCGAGGCTGATGTCAGGGCCGAACTGGCCCGCGCGCAGGCGCTGGTGATGCCCTCCTTTGCCGAAGGTCTGCCCATGGTGGTGATGGAGGCCATGGCAGCCGCACGTCCGGTTATTGCCACCTATATCGCGGGTACGCCTGAACTGGTGCTGCCGGGAGAGACCGGCTGGCTGGTGCCTGCGGGTGATCCTGCTGCTCTGGCGCAGGCCATCCGGGATCTGGCAGCGACGCCCCATGCCAAACGGGTTGCCATGGGGCAGGCCGGGCGCGCCCGGGTTCTGGAGCGGCACGACAGCGACACAGAGGCCGCAAAGCTGGCGGCGCATTTCCGATCGGCGATTGCTGGGCAGTCCAGCTAGGCCAGCGCAATGGCCCGCCTAGCGGCCCCGCGTCCAGCGGGTTTCCTGTCGGCCGCGAAACAGCGGCGACTTCACCGCGATGGCAACAGCCGCATAGGACATAAATCCCGCCGGGTCGCGCAGCGCCCGCGCCCCAATTGCTGCGGGGCCAGGGCGGGTGACGTCCTCATTGGCCAGCAGTGCGGGGAACCGCGCGGCAATCTCTGCAACCCCGGCATTCTGGCGTCTGCGCACGCGCACCAGATTGCGAAACCCCTCGATCAGCGGCCATTGGTAGCTTGCCTCTAGCCGGAGCCGCTCGTGGGGCGCAAAGCTGAGGCGCGCGTAGATATCGTCGGCGATTATGTCCGGCCAGTCTTCCCAGCGCCCGCGCCCGGCCCGGTTCATCGCAAAGAGGCCAAACCCCGGCACCCCCTGCTGGACAAAGGGCAGTGTTTCCCAGAACCGCCCGTAAAGGCGGCTGATCAGGCTCTTGGCCGGAGCCAGCCGGGGCGACCCGCTGGCATAGCGCGGCGCGGTGCAATCCAGCGCGTGGCATATCTGCGCCATCAGCGGTGGGGCGACACACACATCGGCGTCAAGATATACCAAGATGCCACCGGTGGCCTGCGCTTCTCCCCGTTGAAGAGCCCCGATCTTGCCGCCCTCGCGCCGATCAATCACCCTGCAATCCCACCCGGGCGGCACCGTCACCGCCTGCGCCGCCGCGACCGTGGTGTCAGTGCAACCGTTGGCGATCACCAAGACCTCGGCGGTGGCACCATCCGGCAGCGGATCACTGGCAAACAGCGCCGACAGACACGACCCGATATAGCCCGCCTCATTATGTGCGGGGATCAGCACGCTCAACAGCGGTTTCATTTCGCCGCCTCCACAGCGCGCCAGCGCGGGTTGTCGTCGGTCAGATAGCGCAGGCTGCCCCAGCTGCCCCATTTTCCGGGTGTCGAAACATCCGAATAGGCGGTGAACAGACTTCCGCCCAAGGCGGGCCAGCCCTGCAACAGGCTGCGATACAGGCCGCCCATCTCCTCGGTGTAATTGAAATGGCTGAAAAAACCGGTCAGCATGTCGTCATCGACCATCGGACCCAAGCCAACCACATGGCTGCCGCCCTCATACATGATCAGGTCGAGCCCGTTGGCCTCTGCAACTTTGGCATGATAGGGCAGAACCCGGCCCAGAAGATCGCTGATCGTGTCGTCTGAACTGCCGGAAACCAGCCCGTCCTGCAATTCTGCCGCGGCCAATGCGCTGGCGGCATCATATTGATGCGCCTCGACAAAATCGGCTGCGGCGGTTCCGCTGAGACCCTTGGCCCTGGCGGCGGCCTCAGCCTGCTCGCGGCTCTGGGCAATCCAGGCGCGCAGAATTGGCGCGCGTTCCGGCAGGCCGAGAACGCCGCCGAAATAGCCGGTCACCGCATAGGCGTCAAAAGCGCGGGCCGGCGGTCGGCGCGTGGCATCTTCGGCAACCCAGAGCGGCGCGGTCAGCACCTGTTCCTCCAGCCCCAGCCACCCGGTCTGGGTAGAGATAACGCGCACCAGCCGGTCATCGGCCGCCGCGCCAAAAACCTCCGTCCAGATCGCGGCAACCTCGGCAGCGCGGCCACCGTAGAATTGCATCCACAGATCCTGGCCACCCCAGCGGCCGCGGGCCTGATCATCAGCCCAGACCGCCTGTTCGAATTGCCAGTTCCAGACCTCGTTGGAATATTCCACATAGGCGGTCAGCGCGGGGTCCAGCTGCTCCCGCACCAGCCGCGCGTAGTTACGGACATAGCTGTCGTCGGCCATATGGGGCAGGGTGAACCAGGGCGCGGTGCCAAGCTGATTGGCCAGCGCCACCAGCACCTCCGCTGGCGCACCTTTGGCCGCCCAGCTGTAGTCCTGCACCCTTGGGCGATCCTCCCAGCCAACCTGCGTGCTGTCGTTGGTGGCCATCCAGTCCATGAATCGCAGCGCTGCAAACCCACGCATCCGCGCCATGAAATCCGGATTGAAGATGGCGCCGGCCTGCCAGTCCGACAGGTGTTTTTCCATCACCACCGCGATGTTGCGGATGTAGTCACCGGTTCCCTGCCGGTCGCTGCGCTGAATGCGGATTTCGACCGCGCCGGGACCGGGCGTATAGTCAAAGCGGATTTCGGTCTTGCCGTAGCGGATGTTCTTGGCCCGCCCCGTCACCTCGACAATCCCGTCGCCGTCAAACAGCAGGACATAGCGCCCAGCGAGGCTGGCGGCCTCCGCAGGCAAATCGGTGAGGATCAGCGTCCCGACCGAGCCAAGCTCCGGTGGAATTGCGGTCGGCCAGCCATCAGGGTCCAGATATCCCGCTGCTGCAAGATCGGCATAATCCGCGCCCCCCCATTGCCCGGCCAGATGACCAATCCACGGACGGGCAGTTTTGAAATGGTCGAGAAACGGAGCCTGCGGGCTCCAATCGGCAATCGAGGCCAGGTTCATCGCAATCGGCTGAGGCGGCACCTCGGCGCCCTGGGGCAGCCCCTGCGCTGCGGCGATGTCGCGCGGCGCGCTGGTCTGGCTGGCCGGAACCACTCGGTTCAGCGCAGGCAGCATCGGGTCGTCGGGCAGCGGCGGCGGATCGGCAGGCAGGGCTGCCCGCTGTGTTCGGTCCTGAGCGGCATCCCAGGCAATCTCCTGCAGTCGTCGCGCCAGGTCCGCCGCGGGCGCCTCGTAGCGACCGCCCCATTTGGAGCGCAGCTGGTGCGGCAGCCCCACCGGAGACTGACCGGTCAGCACCGCGTATTGCAGCGCCGACAGAAAATAAAACCCAAGATCATTGGGGTGGATATCATCGGCAAAGACATCTTCGATCCGTGCAAGGCCCGGCACCGTACCTGCCTGTATGGCGTCATCCAGTCGCGCCATCGCCTGACCGGCCTTGAGCAGCCTGATCTCTCCGCTGGTCTTTTTGTTGACCGTGTCGACGACGTTTTGCCAGCGCGGCAGATCCGCCGCCAGCCGGTCGCGCCATTGCATGGTCGCCCCCGGATCAAAAGGCACCTCAACCCCGGTTCCGCTGTTCAGGCTGTGCCAGGTTTCCTGCAGATAGACCTCAACCTCAGGG